>JAODMI010000178.1 GCA_025464755.1 Homoserinimonas sp. | reverse complement strand
TATGCGCAATCCGCCGCGCTTCGCACCGAGACGAGTGCGAGAACGGCTATTGCCTCCTAGCTGACTTAACGACGCGACTTAGGTAGCTCGCCGGAGTTCGCCGAGATCAAGTTCACCGGTCCCGAGCTACCAGGCTGGGTCTTTTGGACGTCACTTCGTCGATAACGCGGTGCGACGGCAATATGGAGGCGCGCTCCGCTGCAGCATCAGCCTTGCCATCAATGACGTCCATGAAATGCTCAAACTGTGTTGTCAACGGTTCTTGACTGGAAGCCAACTCAGGAATCTCGATGACCGTCTGCTGCTTGTACCCACGTCCCTCGCCGTCAGCCGAGTTCTCAGAAATATGGTGGTAAACCGTCACATCGCGCCGCAGCAAATCAAGTTCGACCAGTCGGTCGTCTTCATAAATCGACACTTGACGGATTTTGCGTTGACCCAAACGGCTGGCGGAAATTTGGGCGATGGCCCCGCCGGTGAACTCCAACAAAGTCTCGGCCACATCTTCTGCGTCGGGCTCCGAACTCGGGTGAAAGAATCCCAGTCGAGCGTCGACCTGCTGCGGTTCCGCTCCCATGAGAAAGATTGCCAGGTCCACGTCATGGACGAGCAAATCCCAGGCAACACCCGTCTTGATGCGGGCAGCGTACGGTGAATGACGTGTTGCGGTTATGTGGAACGGCGCGTGGATCAGCGTTCGTGCGGTCAGAATCGCCGGGTTGTACCGCTCCAAGAGCCCACACAGGAAAGGCAGATCCAGGGCGTCCGCTGCCGCCAATATCTCCTCTGTACGCAGCAAGCTGTCCGCCACCGGCTTCTCCACAAGCAGAGGAGTCTGTTGGCTGATTACCTGCATCGCCAACGGATAGTGCGCTTCGGTGGCCGCGGCGACGATCACAGCATCAATGTCGGCCAGGTCGGGGAGCTCCGGCGCCCACTGCGTGCCAAACCGTTCCGCTACCGCTCGGCCCACCGATTCCCGCGGGTCAACCAACAAGGCAAGTTCGGCTTGCGTTGACTGGCTGATCACTCGAGCATGGTGGCTGCCCATGGTGCCCGCACCGACAAGTGCTACGCGCTTCGCCGCCATGATCAGCCAGCCGCCAAAGCTGAAACGGTGTCGATGATCTTCGCCAGATCATCGTCGGAAAGCCAGGTGTGCACCGGCAACGAAACAACCTGCTGCGCCACCCGCTCGGCGACCGGCGTCGCGCTAAGACTCACCCGTGGGTGGTTGCGGTACGCGTCATAATCGCCGATCAGTTTCGGGTAGTAAATGCCGGCACCAATTCCCGCCTCGAGCAGCTTGGCTACAAACTCATCGCGACCGACAGCCGCATCATCCGTCACCCGGATCGTGTACTGGTGCCACACATGCTTACGGCCAGCAAGCTGCTGCGGGGCCACTACACCACGCACATTCTGCAGCCCCTGGGACAGCCGCGCAGCATTTGCCTGACGCGCGCTAACTGTTGCCTCATAGCGTTCAAGCTGCGGGATCACAACGGCTGCCTGCAGATCGGTCAAGCGGTAATTGTGGCCAGCAACCTCATAGACGTACCGTTCGCGCATGCCCTGATTACGCAAGACGCGGAGGCGGTCGGCAATCGTGTCATCGTTGGTCGTGATTATTCCGCCCTCGCCGGTGGTGAGGTTCTTGGTGGCGTAGAAAGAGAACGTGCCGATACCGAACGCACCCGCAGCGCGGCCGTTGTAGGTGGCGAGGTGCGACTGTGCGGAGTCTTCAAGAATGCGAAGGCCGTGGGTGTCGGCCAATGCCACCAGCGGCGCCATATCGGCCATCTGGCCGTACAGATGCACGGGAGCCACAACCTTCGTGCGATCAGTGATGCGCTCCGCCACCGAGGCGGGGTCAATGTTGAAGTCGTCGTCGCGAATATCGGCGAAGGTAGCCGTGGCCCCCGCCTCGAGGATCGCATTCACTGTGGCAACAAACGTGAACGGAGTGGTCAAAACTTCATCACCAGGCTCAAGATCCATGACCTGCAGCGCAGCGACAAGGGCCGTCGTCCCATTATTGACCGCCACAGCGTGTTTGACGCCGGTCAGTTCAGCGAAACGATCCTCAAAACGCTTGACCATCGGCCCTTGCGCAATAGAACCGGAACGCAGCACCTGCAAAACCAGTTCTTCTTCTTCCGTACCGAATCGGACCGAAGTGATGGGGATCATGGATACCTCGCGGGAGATGACTGTTAGTGGCACAAGACGTGCACATATAACCTACCGTGTGAGTCGCGGCCCCTCTCGAGGGCCGAGCTACCTGCACAACGAGAGGTCCCTAATGCCCAATACCATCCATCCGACAGCGATCATCTCCGGCAACGTCGAGATGGGATCAGGAAACACGATCGGCGCCCACGTCATCATCACCGGCCCCGTCATGATGGGTGACGACAACTGGATTGGCACAGGAGCAGTAATCGGCGCACCGCCAGAAGTGCGCACATTCGGTCATCCGCGAACCAGTGATGATGTCGCCGGCAATGGAGTGGTGATAGGAAGTCGCAACGTGATCCGCGAATACGCGCAAGTGCACCAGGGATGGAAAGGGCAAACCGTACTTGGAGATGACCTCTTCCTCATGAACCAGGTGTACATCGCCCACGACTGCCGCCTGGCCGATGGGGTAACCATGGCATCGAGCGCACTTCTAGCAGGGCATGTCACCGTGGGCGAGGGGGCGAACCTCGGCCTGGGAACCGCCGTGCATCAGCGTGTCAGCATCGGCGCCGCAACCATGATCGGCATGGGGTCCGTTGTCACCCGCAACATGCCACCGTTCGCCAAAGCATTCGGAAACCCGGCGAGAGTTCGCGGTGTGAACAAGGTAGGGATGGAACGGCGAGGGCTTTCCACAGGTTCGATCGAAGCCGTCGCGGACCAGTACGCGCTGCCCAGGGATCAGTGGGCATTCGCCCAACTAGCCACAAACGCTGAAATCGCCAGCTTCTTCAGTGATTGGCAGAACTAGAGCGGGTCGGGCTCCAAAGGCCGTTGGAAAGCAACCCGCCAACTGAGGTTCTGCGACGCTTTCACACAACAGATGATGAACGTCAGCCAGCCGAACTCCGCAAGAATGCCGCTCTCGGCAACAGACGATGTCAGCAAAGCCGCGAGCACAATTGCAGGCCAGGTGAAGATGACGCTCCGCTTGCGGGCAGCCAGCAGCCAAGACCTCACAAACGCCAACCCAACGAGCAGCAGGAACGCGACCAAGCCGATGAGGCCCACCTGGAACCAAACATCAAGGTAGGCGTTAACCGCAGACGTGTTGGGGCGGCCACTGCCCAGTCCGAAGAACTGGTACGGCGGGACATCCGAATTCCAATGTCCCATCCAACCCCATCCCTCCATGAAGTTGCGCGGAACCAGCGCCCACATGTCCTGCCACAGGCGCAGCCGATAGTTCAATTCACCACCCACATTCAAAGCGGCCACCAGTGGGCCTCGAAACAACCATGCGAGAACGGCGGTGGCTGCCGCTAAGGCGAGCATGCCAAATTGCCAGAAGCGCTTCTTCTCGGGGGTGAGGCGACGCAGCCCATACAGCAAGGTCATGGCGGCTGCAGCGATGAAAGCCGTAACCCAGGCAATCGGCGAGCCGGTGAGGGCAAGGGTGATGCCCGCCAAGGCCAGAGACCCAATGGCTAGACCTCGGCGTACTGAACGTGTGCGCCATTCGATGGCGAAGCTGATGCCGCCGATAACCGCCAACAGCCCAAGTTCGTTGCGGTTACCCAGCACGCCGGAAATGGGCCCCAGCTGGTCGAGATGCCCGCCGATTGCAAGGAACGGGATCGGCGAATCGATGAGGAGCCCCGACAAAATCTCCAAAGCAAGCGAAAGAGCAAACGTGAAGCGCAACACATCCCCGAAAATGCGGATGATCTGGATTGTGTCACGCACGAGCGCGACATATATCCCCAGAACGGTGAACGCGAACAGGTAGGCGACACCGGCGAGGGTCGCCCACTGGTACTGGCTCCAAAAAATCGACAAAGTCGCCCACCCGAAGAAGATGAGGAGCGACACCGGTACAAGCCCAGCCCAGTCAATAGAGTCGCGTCGCGCGAAAAGCGACAGCGCACAGAACGCGGCCAAGGCGGCGATCATCGCGATAAGCCCAGCCCAACCGATCGTGTTATGCAGCGACCAGGCGAAAATTCCCAGGCACACGGATGCGGTAGCCAGGGCAGCCGCCAAACGCGCCGAACCGAAAAAATGTTGCAGGGACGGCGGGAGAGTGACGTGTCGGGGCATCGTGCGTCCAAACTACCGTGCCGGCGGCATCCGTCACCTGCTGGTGCGTCTTGTAGAGTTAGGCGACTTTTCGATCAGGAACCATATTTGCGAGGACTGCATTCATGAAGCGCGCCCTCATCACAGGAATCACCGGCCAGGACGGCCTCTACCTCGGCGAACTTCTCACGCAGAAGGGCTACGAGGTCTTCGGCCTGGTACGCGGTCAAAACAACCCGAAGCTCGAACTCGTGCACGCGCTGCTTCCCCAAGCGACCCTCGTCTTCGGCGATCTCACCGACCTGTCGAGCCTGATTCGCGCCCTGGGTGTTGCCCAACCCACCGAGGTATACAACCTCGGTGCGGTCTCATTTGTCGCATACTCGTGGGAAAACGCGGCCCTCACCACAGATGTGACCGCAAAAGGCGCGCTCAACATGCTGGAAGCGATCCGCCTCTACGAAGGCGCCAACGCGGGCTCCGTGCGGTTCTACCAGGCCTCCAGTTCGGAGATGTTCGGAAAGGCGCAGGAAGTGCCGCAGCGTGAAGCGACGCTGCTGTGGCCGCGCTCGCCATACGGGGTTGCCAAAGCATTCGCGCACCACATGACCATCAACTATCGCGAGTCGTACGGAATGCACGCCTCTTCGGGTGTGCTGTTCAACCATGAGTCACCGCGGCGCGGGCCGGAGTTCGTCACCCGCAAAGTCTCCCAAGCCGTCGCGCGCATTGCGCTCGGCAAGCAGCAGACGCTGACGCTTGGCAATTTGGACGCCAGCCGTGACTGGGGCTTCGCCGGAGACTACGTTGAAGCCATGTGGCTGATGATGCAGCAGGACGTCGCCGACGATTACGTCATCTCCACCGATGAGACGCACAACCTGCGCTCCCTGCTCGATGTGGCATTCGCGCGGATCGGCATCGACGACTGGAGCGGGTACGTGAAGCAGGACGCCAAGTTCATGCGTCCCGCCGAAGTGGACCTCCTGGTCGGCGACTCCTCGAAGGCCCGTGCCGCCCTAGGCTGGGCACCACGCGTCGGCTTCACCGAACTGGTCAACATGATGGTCGACACAGACCTGACACTTCAGGCCGACCAGGCATAACAGCATGCCTACCGCGCTGGTCACCGGTATCACCGGGCAGGACGGCACCTACCTCAGGCGCGACCTGGTCGAGCGTGGGTATGAGGTGCACGGCGTCGTCAAACCCGGCCATAACGCGGATGCAACGGAGCAGGTCACCCTGCACCGCTGCGATATCCGTGACGCTGCCGGGCTGCGTCAGATCGTGAGCCGGGTGCAACCCGACGAGGTCTACAACCTGGCGGGGCAGACATCCGTTGCCGCATCGTGGGTGAACCCGCTGGCAACGGTGGAAACTACGGGGACACCGGTGGGCGTGCTGCTCGATGCTGTATCGCGGCTGCCAGGCGAGCGTCGTTTTGTTCAAGCATCGAGCGCCGAAATCTTCGGTCTATGCCAGACAATCCCGCAAAACGAGTCGACTGCTGTTTCGCCGGTATCGCCGTACGGGGCCGCGAAAGCTCTCGGCCACTTCCTGGTCGGGGCATATCGCGCACGGGGACTGCACGCGTCATCCTGCATTTTGTTCAACCATGAGTCACCGTTACGGCCCCAAAGTTTCGTCACGCGCAAGATCACGCGAGCGGCCGCACGCATATCGTTGGGGCTCGAAGACAGCGTGCGTCTGGGAAACCTCGACGTCAGCCGCGACTGGGCGTGGGCGCCGGATGTTGTGCGCGCGTTGCAGCTCGCTTCTGCAGCCGACGTTGCTGGGGATTACGTGATCGGCACGGGGGTTCAGCACACCGTGCGCGACTTCGTGCAGGCCGCATTCAGGGCAACCGGCATCAGCGACTGGGAACGGTACGTCATCGTCGACCCTGCCCTGGTGCGACCGGCGGACCCCACGCTTCAGCTCGCCGACAGCTCACGGGCCCGTGAGCGGCTGGGATGGGAACCGACCGTCGCCTTTCCCGAACTCGTGCGCCGCATGGTCGAGGCAGATCTGGAGATCGCTCGCGCTACTGGGTAAAACCACCACCGCATCCCCTCCAAAACGCAGGACATGCGTCAGTTTTTGTTCAATTGGGCGCTCATAGGTGCCGTCCAGCAGAAATATCCTGCGTTTTGGTAACGGGCTAGGCGGGGTCGCCCCGCCGCGTCTTCACGGCCACAATCACGAGCAGCAACAGCCCGTACTCGATGAGTAGACGACTCTCGGCGAGGCTTTGCACCAGCAGCGCCACCAGCAACAGAAGCGGCAGCACCGAAAGCGCCGTGAACGCCGCCGGGCGTCCAGGGGAAACGTACGGGCGCTCCACGGCAAGCTGCCACGCCCTCACGAGAGCTGTGAGCACAAGGGCGCCGAAGGTGATCAAGCCCGGGACACCCAGCTGCAACCACACATCCAGCCAGGCATTATGGGCATGCAGCTGCTCGACGCCGCCACGCACCACAAGCCCGTCGAACGGTTCCACCCAGGGAGCCCAGTAGCTGATCCAACCCCAGCCCTGCACCGGGCGCTCCTGGGCGAGGCCTATGACGGCGTCCCAAATGCCAAGGCGTCCGGTCAGGTCGGGGCTCTTGCCGACCAGCGCGAGCAGGCGGGTACCGAACATGGCGACTGCCGCGCCAGCCACAACCACAAGACCGAGGAGGGACCAGTACACGGCACCGCGCCCGCGGGCCGACCTCGCTCGCCTGAGGAGGGTCACAGCAACCACCACGACGACCAGCGCGGCAAGAGCGGCGTAGATGGTGGCCGACCGGGTCAGCGCGACAACGGCGACGGCCACCAGCATCCAAAACCAACCGGCGAAGCGTCCGACCTTGCCTGCCGCCAGTTGCACACCAAACGTGATGATGCCGAGGAGCGCTATGAATGCGAGCAGGCTGGAGTTGCCGACCAGCCCCTGGATCTTGCCGCCATCGAAAAGCAGGTCGCGGGACCAAAAAAGCAGTTTCGGGAGGTCCTCCGTGTCGCCGTAGTCGACCCAAAACGGGAGCACCGGCCGTTGGACGAACGCCGACACGATGAACTCGAACACCAGCGACAGCCCGAGGATGAGACGGAGGGCGTAACCGAGGGTGCGCAGCAGCTCGTCCCAGCTGAAAGCGACCGCCGCCGCGAGCGCCCCTAACGTGGTGAGAGCGCTGGTGACAACGGCGACCGCGGTGAGGCCAGGGTAGGCGGACCACGCGGTCGACAGAGCCGCCACGGCAAGAAAAGCGACAAGTGGGATGGGGAGGGCGCGCCACACGTGCGCGTGCGTCGCCAGAATCAGAACGGATGCCACGGCCAAAAGCACCACGATCGCCGCGAAGCCCCACCAGCTGATCGAGTACCGCCACGCGTCACCGGCAAGCAATGTGAAGAACGCGAGCGTCGCGAAACCGGTGCGGAACGCGCGGGTCTGAGCCATGCCCTCGAGTTTACGGGCGAGCACGGTGCCCCAAAAACGCAGGAGATTCGTGACGCAATGCTCGTTTCCGGCTCAGAACATGGTCCATCGGCAGAAAAGTCCTGCGTTTTGGTGGTCGGGGTCGTCGCGCGGCGGGAGCAGGTTGGTACTTTGGTGTTGGCTCGGACTTGTTCCGCGTCTCGCTGCGTAAGGATTTCGAATGATCGTTGCCATCACCAATACACCCCGCCCCTACGCGTGGGGCTCGTCGACGGCAATAGCGCAGTTGCTCGGAACCGTTCCCTCCGGCGGACCGGAGGCCGAGCTATGGCTCGGGTCGCATCCGGTCTCGCCCGCAACGGTCGTCGCAACGGGAGAGCCGCTGGCGGCAAGGCTTCCCTTTTTGCTGAAAATACTTGCAGCTGATAACCCCTTGTCGCTACAAGCGCATCCAACCGCTTCCCAAGCTCAGCAGGGTTTCGCGCGGGAGAACGAGCAGGGCGTGCCGCTGGATGCCCCGCACCGCAACTACAAGGACCCATTCCCCAAACCCGAAATTATTTATGCGCTCAGTGACAAGTTCGAGGCTCTGTGCGGTTTTCGGCCGGTGGAGGAGACCCGGGAGCTGTTACTCACGCTGGGGCTGGACGACGTGGCGGCTCGGCTGGACGCGCTTCCGTCGCTATTCGAGTGGATGATCACCCGCGGCGAGGGGGTCGATGAGCTCATCGCCCGCGTGGTGGCTCTCACTAAAACGCAGGACTACACGCCCTGTGCATCACCTGATGGCACGAAAGGGGTCGGGTTGGCGGGCGACTCCTGCGTTTTGGAGGTGCTGGCTACCGCGCGGATGCTCGCGGAAGAGTACCCGGGGGATCCTGGCATCATCATCTCTTTGCTGCTGAACCGGGTCACGCTCAACCGCGGCGAAGCGCTGTACCTGCCCGCCGGCAACATCCATGCGTACCTGCGCGGGCTCGGCGTGGAATTGATGACCGCATCCGACAACGTCCTGCGCGGCGGGCTAACGCCGAAGCACATTGATGTGCCCGAGCTGTTGCGGGTGCTTGATTTCACTACCTCGCCGGTCCCGTACCTGCGGCCGGAGGGGGATGTCTACCATCCGGCAGATGCTGATTTCGCGCTCATCCGGGTGGAAACGGATGCCTCATGGTCGCTCACCGGGCCGGCGGTCGCTATTTGCGTTGAGGGCCACTTCCGCGTGGCAGGTGCGAATTCGTCTACGGCGATGCAGCGCGGTGACGCCGTGTACGTCACTGCGGACGAGGGAGCGCTGACGGTCTCAGGCGTCGGGGAGCTTTTCCTGGCCACCACGGTGTGAGTGCATGCCGCGGCCACGAAAAGGCAGGACTTGCGCGTCTAAGCCATCGGTTATGGGGCAGAAAGCGTCGTTAGGCCGCACGCGTCCTGCGTTTTGGCGCCGCGGCGCGGCTAGCACTCCACCAGCTGCCCCGGCCACGCGTTTCGCACCGATGACGTGGTCGCCACGTCGCGGGCTCGGCCCGGGGGACACCGTTACGGGATGGAACCTCTAGACCGTCACATCCGTCGTCACGGATTCTTTTTACGCCGGCGCGACCTGCTCGCTAACGGTTTCAACGACCATGCCATTCGTGCGTCGCTGAAGGCGCGGCGCACGTTTCGGGTGCGGCAGGGCTGGTATTCAGTTCCGGATGCTCCTGCGGATGCGGTGCGCGCCGTGCGAGTCGGGGGGCGGCTAACTTCCGTGTCCGCCCTCGCAAGTTACGGGCTCAGGGTGCCGCGGCGCGACACAGTGCACATCGCGGTGGCGCGTACCGGCAGCCGCTTGCGCGATCCCAACAACAAAGACCGGCGGCTCAGCGCAACAGACTCCGCGCGCGTGCACTGGGGTGACGCTCGGGGCAGCGAAGGATCGGCGTGGCGCGTGTCGATTGACGAGGCTCTGCTGGCGATACTTCGCGCAGAGTCGCGTTTCGTCGTCGTTGCCTGCTGCAGTGCGGTGATGCGTCACCGCATGATGAGCGTTACTCGGCTGGACGAGGTGTTCCGTCGTGGGCCAAAGCGGGTGCAGCCGTGGCGCGAACTGGTGAGTGCACTCGATGATTCGCATGGCGAGACACTGGCGCGACTGGGGTTCCTCGACGCCGGCATGCCCTTCGAGCAACAGGCGCGTTTTCCGGGGGTGGGCAGGATCGATTTTCGAATGAGTCCGCACACGTACGTTGAAGTGGACGGCGGTCAACACGACCCGGCATGGACCGGTGGCGGGACAAGCAGGTATGAGAGCGATCACGACCGGGATGCGACGGTGGCGATCGCTGGCGGCACCACCAACCGGTACACCTACCGACAGTTATACGGTGACTGGCCGCGGGTGGTCGCCGCGATTGAGCGCACCGCGGCGGACGACCGGGCGCTGAGCGCCTACCGCCGACGGCATCCGTACCGCCCGGCTGTATCTGCACAACGCAGGAGATCGCAAAAGAAACAGCCACTTTGAGTGCGGCATTGCCGTATCGGAGCACCTGTCCTGCGTTTTGGTGGCGGCATCCTGCGTGTGTGCGGATGCTGCCGCTGATGATGCGACCTCACTTGCCCGATCTGCGGGGGATGAGTGTGACGCTGGTGAAGGTAGTTCAATGCGATAGCCTGCCGAGCTCCTCATCGGTGCCATGCGGGCCCGTTTGTCGATGAAAGCGGGAACGTTTGGATGAAACTCCGGCCGACACGGGTGAAACACGCGGCTCATAAACCCTCTATTCAAAGTTGAGGGTTTACTATTTGCGACTTGACGCGGACCTAACTACAAGGGTGTAATTATCTCTGAAGCGATACGGGCAAGTCGTACGCTGAAACGAGGGGAGATAGTGCTATGGCGCTCAATGAGCACCGGAGTGGTGTCCCCGACGATTGGTTCGTTGATCCGATCAAGCTGGGCGTACCGGGCGTTCGCCGCCCACTAGAGGACGACGAGAACGTTTTGTCCTGGCAAGCGGACTCGCTGTGTGCGCAAACCGACCCCGAGGCCTTCTTTCCCGAGAAGGGCGGCTCCACCCGTGATGCGAAGAAAATCTGCGCATCCTGCGAGGTGCGGGCGCAGTGCCTCGAGTACGCACTTCAAAATGATGAACGCTTCGGCATCTGGGGTGGCTTGTCTGAACGCGAACGCCGCAAACTGCGTAAACGCGCGGTCTAGAAGCCGCGCGGACCAGCGCAGCCAGAACCGGCTAACGGCAGCGTGTCTGGCCCGAACCAGTCGACTCAGCACGTAGTCTCGAACAGATGCGTCAGAGAGTCACAGTGGTACTTGTCGCCCGAAATGGGGCCGACTACCTTGATCGAACCCTCGCGGCGATAGCCAGGCAGACACGTCAGCCTGACGAAGTTATTGCCGTCGACGCCGGGTCAACCGACCGCACGAGCGAGCTGCTGGCAGCAGCGGCACCCGCCAAGCTTGTCTCC
>JAODMI010000177.1 GCA_025464755.1 Homoserinimonas sp. | reverse complement strand
ACACTCGCACCGGATCGTCGGTGCTGATAATACTGGCTCCGCTCCCAAGGATGATGCGGCTCGTGGCTCCCGCGGCGGCAGCAATGACCGTACCCGGGGAGGACGCGGGCATGCTGACGGTGTGGTGTTCGCCGATGCCGAAGTAGTCCAATCCTGCCTGATCTGCGTGCACGATCGCGTCGAACAGGTTGCGTACCGCTTCGGCGGTAGACCGGAAGCTTCCGTCGGAGCTACGTTGGGTGTCGCCGAAGCTGTAGGCGCCTATTTCCATGAAGTTCTCCAAATTGTCGCATGACGGGCAGATTCTTCAACGATGCCAAGACGTGTGCAGGAATGCCAGCGTAGGGTAAGTCACTACCTATAAGTTAGTGAGGCGCGGTATGTGTGAAGGTCAATTCGCGAAAATTGACGAAGAAGAGTGCCGTCGTTTCCGGGCCGCCGCCGAACTGGCGGGCAGGAAGTGGAACGCTGCGATCCTGCTGGCAGGCGCTCGGGGCGCCCGTCGATTTTCGGAGTACCGCATGCTGGTGAGCGGTATCTCCGACCGCTTGCTCGCCGCCAGGCTGAAAGAACTCGAGTTCGAAGGGCTTATTGCACGTGATGTGAAGCCGACGACGCCAGTGTCTATCACCTACGCGCTCACTCCATCCGGTCGTCAACTCATCACACTGTTGCACCCGCTGGTCAACTGGAGTTTGGCTCGGACAGATGACGCTTCGGTGACGTGAGGGCCTACAACTGCGCCGGCGTGGCTGGGTTTCACGCCGCTAAACGCGGGTGCCCTTCCGCTTGATCCAGCCCCAGGCGAGCGTGGCCAGGAACAGGATAATCCCGACGGCGGCAAGCCAGAAGAGGCCCTCAATGACCACTCCGACAACCGAGATGATCAACCAGAGGATGAGCAGGACAATGACGATTCCGAGGATGTTCATACTTCAGGTAACCATGCATTCGACGAGGGGTCGACACTTTAAGTGAACAAGCACGCCTTGCTGCTTCGGGGATGCCCTAAAGCTCAGCTTGTGCAAGCAGCTCGAGGGCCGGCCGCAACCCCGTCGCACTGCTGCGGTTAACTGCGAGGCTCGTGGCCTCACCATCGCGGTGATACGAGCGACCAGGCTCCCGCGGAGCGGCGAGCGGCGAGCGGCCAGTGGCCAGCGGCAGCAAGTATTGCTTGACAAGGCTGGGCCCGAACGGCAGGACTCAGCTGCTGGCGCCTCAGGCGGATAAGTCGAGCAGCCGCCCAGCCGCCCAGCCGCATTATCAACAAGGTATTGCCTTGGGGGAACAGGCGGGCCTGCGCAGATGAGGGCAACGGGCAGCCCCGAAAGCGGGTTTGTGGCGTGAAGCCTCGGCAAGGCTAGTAGCGAGGTGGTGTCGGTTATGTCACACGCGCTCATCCGGGAGTATCTGCGTGAGCAGGGACTCGATTCGGCGGCGGATGTCGTCGCGAATAGGGCGCACCGCCTCGATGCCTTGCCCGGCCGGGTCATCCAACTGCCAGTCCTCGTAGCGCTTGCCGGGGAAGATCGGGCAGGTGTCGCCGCAGCCCATGGTGATGACCACGTCGGATTCTTTGACGGCCTCGGTCGTGAGAGCTTTGGGTGTGTTGTGTGCAATATCGATGCCCTCCTCCGCCATGGCGGCGACGGCGACAGGGTTGATGTGCTCTTTCGGCTGGGAGCCGGCGGAGAGCACTTCGACGCGACCACCTGATAGCTCTGCCATGTAGCCGGCGGCCATTTGAGAGCGTCCAGCGTTGTGCACGCAGACAAACAGGACGGTGGGTTTTTGAGTCATGATTCTTCTTTCACGAGACTGGGTGAGGGTATGTCGGCGGTCTCGCCGGTCTCCGGGGGAAATGTCCGAGCTCGAAGCCAGAGCGCAACGTAGACGAGGCCGACGAGCACGGGCACCTCGATGAGGGGGCCGACGATGCCTGCCAGGGCCTGTCCGCTTGCGGCGCCGAAGGTGCCGATAGAGACTGCTATGGCCAGCTCGAAATTGTTACCCGTGGCGGTGAAGGCGAGCGTCGTGGTGCGCGCGTAGGCGAGTCCCACGAGTTTGCCAGCGACGAAGGCGATTGCGAACATCGCAGCGAAGTAAGCCAGGAGCGGAAGGGAGATGCGTGCGACGTCGAGTGGCCGCTCGAGCACCTGATGCCCTTGTAGGGCAAAAAGCATCACGATTGTGAAGAGCAGGCCGTACAGGGCGAAGGGACCTACGGCGGGAAGGAAACGGGTCTCATACCAGTCCCGCCCGCGGCGGACCTCCCCCACACGACGCGAGAGGTAGCCTGCGAGCAGCGGGATGCCAAGGAACACCAGCACACTGGCCACGATCGACCAGGCCGAAAACTCGGTACTGGTGGTGGGTAATCCCAGCCAACTGGGGAGCACCTGAAGGTAGAACCAACCGAGCGCACCGAATGCCACAACTTGGAATAGCGAATTTATGGCCACAAGGAACGCTGCAGCCTCACCGTCACCGCACGCGAGGTCGTTCCACATCAACACCATAGCGATGCAGCGCGCGAGGCCGACGATGATGAGACCTGTACGGTATTCCGGCAGATCCGGCAGAAGAAGCCACGCGAGAGTGAACATCAGCGCCGGACCGATAAGCCAGTTGAGGGTCAGCGATGTGACCAGCAGGCGTTTGTCTGAGCCGACGGCACGAGCATCCGAAAATCGAACCTTCGCCAGTACGGGATAGATCATCATCAGCAGCCCGAGTGCGATGGGGACGCTCACTGTACCGATGGAATACGACTGCAGGGCCTCCCCGATCCACGGGGCGAAAACTGCCATTAAGAGCCCAACGACCATTGCCGCCACTATCCATACCGGCAAAAGGGTGTCCACAGTGCTCAGTCGTGGCTTGACCGGCTGCGTCAGGCGAAGTGTCATGCGGCTCCTGAGGTGGATCGATCAGTGTCGATATTGAGTATTGCAGAACATCGATCTGCATCAATCAATGTGGCAGGATGTGGCTATGACGACGAGCGAACTTTTTGCGGTTGGGGAAGGGGATCCAGCCGTTTGCTGCCAGCCGGTGCGGCGGGAGGCGCTCGACGAGGCTGGTGCCGACGCACTCGCCCGTGCGCTGAAAGTTATTGCAGACCCGGCGCGGCTGCGCCTGATCTCGCTCGTCGCCGCTCATGACGACGCTGAGGCGTGCGTCTGCGACCTCACGGAACCGCTAAATCTTAGCCAGCCGACAGTGTCGCATCATCTTAGAATCCTGGTAGAAGCTGGCATACTGACGCGTGACAAGCGCGGAACCTGGGCTTACTACCGTCTGGTGCCAGGAGCCCTCGACTCGCTCGCTAAAGCGCTTCTCGCCGTATTCTGATTCGTCGCGGTTGGCCTCGGCGAGTCGGATGGGATGCAGAGCTCTGTTCACATCGAAGGTGAGCAGTTGGCACAAATGGAAAGCTACTTGCCGACTATATAGGCGGACTGTGGCGGCAGTTGCTGCGCACCGGGTGTCGCCAAAGCAAGGTGGGCAGTGATGCTTTGCGCCCACATGCGATAGGTCGCCGGGGACCGATGACGCCAGTCGCCGCTAGCTTGCCTGTCTTCGAGCGAGACGAAGGTGACCCGACAAATACCAGCGCACAGCTCCTGCGACACGTCGTTGAGCACGACCGCGTGACGAGCTGCGATCGCACCGAGCGCTGAGTCGAAGGCAGGCAACGAACTCAGTGATGGAATACCGGTCACAATGATTTCCGCCATCGGCTGTGACCCACGAATAAGTGCACCGACCATCTCGGCTAGCGATGTGCGCCACTCACCCGCACCAGTCAACGCCATGGCGTCATGTGCGCCCCAGGTGAGAACGATGGCATCGTAGGTGTGCAGCGGGAGTTCCGTCAGCGAGGCCGCCGCAGTTTTGGCGGTGAAGGAAGGATCCGCCGTCAACGCCAGTCGCACACCACGCCTTGTCGCGCGAGCCAGCTGCCAGGAAAGCTGACCAGGCAAGGCTAAGGAATGGCTCAGAACGCCGCGCCCAACGGCAGGCCCACTGCCAAACACCAGAACATGCACGGGATTTGGCCCGTCAGAAGTCGCCCACGGTGCATCCTCAGGTCGAAGTACCGCTTTCAGCCGCATACCGACGGTCCAAGCAATCAATGTGGGGAGCAGGAACGTCTTAAGCCCGCTCTTCCACCGTGCTGGATGTGCCATGTGCATACCCACCTGTTGACAGACTTCGGTTTACTTTGCTTAGGTCTGATCTTCCTGCGATATCCGAGAGAGTGAACCGAGCCAGAGCCATAGGTGTTCGCTAAGCGAAGGTTCACCCAGTTAGGCCGCTCCCCTAGGGCGCGAAACGCCAGTCCCGTGTCCGAGGACAGCAGTCGTCATAAAGTCGGTGCATTCGGTGGAACAGGGAGCAACTTTTATCGGACGACTATGCGGCCCTGCTGCCACAGAGTGACGGCTGCGACACGTGCATTAGACCGCTCGTCACTTTCAAGGCCGAGTGCGTAATAAAGTCGCGTCAGCATTGTCTCGGCAGCCCGCACTGTCGTACCGCGGTGTTCGGCTACTGCTCGCGTCGAGGCGCCGGAGGCAAGCATCCGAAGCACCTCAGCTTGTCCGGTGGTCAGCGTGGCGGTGACCATGTCGGTGGCGTTCTGCGGCTTGGGAACGTGACCTGAAATTGATTTGCGCACCGCTGAAGCTAAATCGCCGACGTTGCGAAGGCCTGACTTAACCAAATACACCGCGTTTGTGGGAATGTTCGTCGGATCGTCGACCGCAAGCTGCGGGGACCGGTGTGAGGTCAACACCACCAATCCCACCCACGGATATGCCCGATGTACGCGAGCCAGCAGCATGGCACCGGATTCGGCGTGCCCGAAGTCCAAATCTGTGACGAGAGCATGCGGGTCCTCGCTTTCTATGAGGGCCCAAGCCTCGGGGACCGTGCAGGCTGTTGACACCTTGAACCCTTGGGCTTGCAACGCTCCGGCCACCAGATGAACGGTGAAGGAATCGTCATCGGCCACAATCAGCCGCAAGCCGCGAAATCGTGGTGCCGTGATAGTCATGTCACGACTTCACTCGGCTGACAAGGGCATCACGAACGGAGCTGAGGAGCTCGACGGTAGTAAACGGTTTGGTGAGAAAATGCGCCAGCCCTGAGTGCGCTGAATGCAAAAGGTTGCCGTTGGCGTTCAAACCACTCGCTGCTACGACCGCAATGTGTGGGTGATGACGCATGAGGTAAGCGGCCGTCGCAGCACCATCCATCACGGGCATCATCATGTCTGTGAACACCAGATCGACAGGTGTGTCGCCATCCTCAATCAGATTGACCGCCTCCAGCCCATTACTTGCCACGAACGTGCGGTAACCATTCGCTTCGAGGGCCTGGCGCACGATCTGGCGGATAGTCGCCTCATCGTCGACAATCAGAACATGCTCGCCATTGCCTTGCGGCAGGTCGTCTAAGACGTGGTATGGAGTGGTGAACAGTGTCGTTGATTCAGATGCGGCGGGAAGGCGTAGCTGAAAACGGGAGCCACGCCCCGGCTCGCTATACACCTCCATGTCGCCACCGTGACTGCGGGCAATTGTCAACGATGTAGCGAGTCCGAACCCTGTGCCCTTAGTAGCCTCCTTGGTGGTGAAGAAGGGTTCGAAGACTCTGGCGGCCGTTTGCTTGTCCATGCCGGAGCCAGAGTCCTCAACCTCAATGATGATGTAGGGCATGGGCATTCGTGGGCGAGTTGCCGAATCATGTCCGGCCTCGAAATTGCGCGCGGTGATCCGGATGGTGCCAGCATCCGTCATTGCGTCACGCGCATTGGTCACAAGATTGACGAGTACCTGGAATATCTGGGTGCTGTCTCCGACGATCGGCCATAAATCGTCGGGCGCCTCAATGGTGAAGCGCAACGACTTCGGAAGCGTGTCTCGACAAAA
>JAODMI010000175.1 GCA_025464755.1 Homoserinimonas sp. | reverse complement strand
GGCGAATGCGCTTGGGTGATTCCACCTTGCACGTGCTACTAGGCAGCAGAGATTTTGTCTCGAACCTTCATACGGGTGCCGTTGCACACCGGCAAGAGGCCGACCTATGGCTTTCGCTATGGGGCTGCCAGGGATGACAGATTTTCGCCGGGTGGGACGGTGATGACGAGCACACGGTGACCGCACCGCCGCTCTATCGCCTCTTCACCCAGCCGCGTTCCGCTTCTACCGCCCTTCCCTCAAGTTCCATGGTGCCGAGGACCGACTGTACGTTCGCCAGGGAGAGCCCGGAGCGTGCGGCGATGTCTGGAACGTTTCGCGGTGATCGGATACTTAGCGCGTCTCCAACACGCAGATGGTCCGATGGCAGGTCCTGCGGGTCTATGCCGTCCATGCCCGAGCCCGTGCCGTCCGCGATGGGTGCCAGTTCTGCCATCTCGGCCGCGTTGGTCACACAGGTAGCGTCGAAATCCCGGATAAGTCGATGGCACCCAGCTGAGGCTGCTGAGGTCACCGGTCCCGGCACTGCGCCGAGCGGGCGGCCCAGCGCAGCAGCGTGCCCGGCGGTATTGAGTGAACCGGAACGCCACCCGGCCTCAATAACCACGGTGGCGCGACTAGCCGCCGCGATGAGCCGATTCCGCTGCAGGAATCTCCACTTTGTGGGTTGAGAGCCGCACGGAAGCTCCGAGATGACTGCACCGCTCTCGACTATGCGAGTCAGGAGAGCGTCGTGACCGCTGGGATAGAAACGATCGACGCCGCCGGCAAGGAAGGCAACGGTTTGCCCGGAGCTGGCTAGCGCTGCCCTGTGAGCCATGCCATCAACGCCATAGGCCGCGCCGGAGACGATAGCGTAGCCGCGATCGGACAATCCGGAGGACGCCTCCATCGTGACACCTTCCCCGTACAGGGTGGCCGCGCGCGCGCCGACCAGCGCAATGGAGTGGTCGAGAGCCGACAGCGTGGATTCGTTGCCACGAACCCAGAGCACCATCGGCGCATGCGCGCCAAGGTCGTTCAGGCCTTGCGGCCATGCCGTGTCGTCGGGCGTGACGAGACGCACCGCGAATCGCACACCCTGACTCAAGGCAGCTAAAGCTGTCGCCGGCTTCAACCTTGGCCTCCAGCGCTCGAGAGCAGAGACCACGTCGTCAACGGTGACTGCATCCTCCCCGTGCGCCCGGATCCACTGAGCAATCCGGGTCGCTGGCCAACCCTCGACCACCACCGTCAATGCGTCAGCTGCCCCCACAGTAGCCACCAGAACACCAGCCACGCGGTCCCCCGGCTCGACGATGCCTGCCCAGCTTGCTCGCGCGAATCGTTCCTCGACTTCTTTTGTGCTCAATTCACGCCCCGTTAGAGACCTCACTAACGGCGCGACGACCGCCTCCTTCAGACCGAACATGGTCACGACATTGCCCTCCTGAGATAGAGGGCCCGACCGATATGGTCAGAGCTGGGAATATCACTGCCTTCTAGATCCGCCAGCGTCCATCCAACCCGCAACACTCGGTCATACCCCCGCATGGTGAGGCCGCCACGCTCCAGCGCCCGGTCGATGGCGATGGTTGCTGCCGCACCGAGGCGAGCTTCGGGAGACCGGAGCCAAGCGCCGGGAACCTGCGAATTCAGTTGCCAGGGCGTGGACTTCAGCCGATGAGCTGCTGCTGCCCGAGCCGTGATCACCCGCATCCGGGCTTGCAAGGTTGATAGCCGCGGAGCGTCCTCTGACAGTCGCAGCTGGGCCGATGTGATGCGGTTTACACGGAGGTGGATGTCGATGCGATCGAGCAGAGGGCCAGAAAGGCGAGCGAGGTACCGCCGTCGGGAGTTAGGTGGGCAGGTGCATTCCGAATCTCGGGCGCCGTATTGCCCGCATGGGCAGGGGTTAGCTGCCATGACTAGCTGGAACCGCCCGGGGAAGTGAGCCACCGCATTGGCGCGATGGATTGTGATGACACCGGATTCCAGGGGCTGACGGAGCGCGTCAAGTACTGCGCGATTGAATTCAGGAGCTTCATCAAGGAAAAGGACTCCATGCGCCGCGCGCGACGCCGCGCCTGGCTTTATTACACCGCTTCCCCCGCCGACCAGCGCTGCCGCCGACGCCGTATGGTGCGGTGCCTCAAGCGGTGGGCGTTTCATGAGGCTGTCCCCTACGGACATGCCAGATAGAGACCGGATCGAGCTGACCTCGAGAGCCTCCTCAGCGCCAAGGTCCGGAAGCAGGCCCGGCAGCCGTGAAGCAAGCATCGTCTTCCCTCCACCCGGGGGACCGAGGAGGAAGACGTGGTGACCACCGGCTGCCGCGACAAGCATCGCCTGCACAGCATCTTCGTTCCCCACGACGTCTGCCATGTCGAGCATTTCAGTTGCCTCGCCGGGGCGAAATGGGGTCAAGATGGGGTCTACAGGTTCGGGCTCGAACTTGCCACCATGCCAGATCGCCGCGTCTCGCAACGACGCAACAGCCACGATTCGTATTCCAGGAACCAACTTCGCTTCAACGGCATTGCCATAAGGAACCATGATCGTGTGGGCACCGGAACGTGACGCCGCCATGACAGCCGGCAGAATACCGTTGATGGGGCGTAGTCGGCCGTCCAGGCTCAGTTCCCCCAGATGCACAACTCGCGCCACCGATTCCGCGCCAACCGAGCCGGCAGCCGCGAGGGCCGCCAGAGCTATCGCCAGGTCGAATCCCGAACCGTGTTTCGGTATCGCGGCCGGCGAGAGGTTGACCGTGAGTTTGCGGCCCGGCAAGGGGCATCCCGAATTAGTTGCTGCGGCCCTCACCCGTTCACGTGCTTCCCCGAGCGCAGCATCCGGCAAGCCGATGAGGATGAAAGAAGGAAGGTTGCTGGAGATATCAGCCTCGACCTCGACGAGTGATCCTGTAAGGCCAAGCAAGGCGACAGCTGAGGTCCGACCGATCGGCATCAGAACACGCGCTTCACGTGTTCGACAATCGGATCGCCAAGACGAGGGAGGATCACGGCGAAGGCGTCAACACGGATACGGTCATAGTTGCCTGGGTGCCGTTCACACCAGGCCGCGGCCAAGCGTCGCAGCCTCGCCAGCTTCTGCACCGTGATCGCTTCCAGCGGATGCCCGAAAGCGGTGCTCGACCGTGTCTTAACCTCGAGGAACACCGTCTCTTTGCCATCGCTGTCGAAGGCAACCAGGTCAATCTCGCCTTGTGGGCATCGCCAGTTGCGATCCACAATCACATAACCCGCTTGAAGCAGATATTTGGCGGCAAGTTCTTCTCCGCGCCTGCCTAACAGATCTTTCGCAGCCATCCCTGCCTCCATGAGTGGATAGTGGATGCTGCCGGCCCGCGTACCACGCCGAACGTTGCGATACGTGGGGTACGGACCGGTGGGTGACGCTGTGGAGGAGCGGCATACGGTCGATATTCAAGATCAGGTGTCTAGGCTGGTCGCTGTGACCAAATCTCGACCCGAATCGCGTGCCGCGAAAGCTGCGGAAATGACGTCCATCGCACGCCATGGGCGGCTGCGCGACCGCCGCCTTGGCCGCGCCATTCTCAAGTTGGTCGCCGCTGCCGTCGCCGTGCTGCTGGTAAGTGCTGGTGCCGTTACGGCGGTCGCCGTGTATAACATCACGAGCGAACTGAAACCAGGCGTGAAACTGGTCGGCGAAGGAGCGGTTCCGGAGATCAACGCCATTGAGGGCGGCGTGAATTTGCTTATCGTTGGCAGTGACAGCGGCGAAGGCAATCCTGCCTACGGTGAACGCGGCGAGCAGCTCAATGACGTCACCATGCTGCTGCATATTTCTGAAGACCACACACGCGCATCCGTTGTGAGTATTCCGCGGGACCTTCTTGTGCCGATTCCGGCCTGCCCTCGGGAAGGTGGGGGCAACTACAGTGCCATGACCGCCCAGAAAATCAACACAACGCTCTCATATGGCGGTCTGGCGTGCAGTGTTCTGACAGTCGAGAAGCTCACTGGTTTGGAGATCCCGTTCGCGGCGAAGATAGA
>JAODMI010000161.1 GCA_025464755.1 Homoserinimonas sp. | reverse complement strand
GCTCCTCGAACTGATCGATGGCTTTACCAGTTCGCCCAGGAATCGCAGTTTCGACGGCAAGAGTGGTGACCAGCTCCATATCGGGCATTGATCGCCGCTGCGGCACTGGCGGTAGCGCGGATTCGGTCGCTTCAGCACTTAGCGGCACCGCGTACGCGGCGCCCGTTGCACTGGGCTGCCTGGCACCTTGCGCAGAGCCAAACACCCGTTCGTATGCATCCGGCGGTGCCGGCGTAAATGTCGACCGCCGAGCCACGGGAACGGTCGCCTCGACACCGTGGTCGTCAGGCGAAGCTTCGTCGTGGCTCATGCGGCAAATCTTATCGACGCCCTGCAGCCGCAGGGCAGTGACAGGCCGAGCGGGTATTGGTTGCCGTCTCCATGCCACGCAGTGGCACAGCACTTGCTCGGGGCCGGGTGCTTTGCGGGTGTACATCAAGCCATTTTCGTAACGTGAGACACTGGTTAAGTACGCCAAAAAGGAGAGTGTTATGCCACTAGTCACCATTGTTATCGGCTCGTTCCTGACAGTCGCTGGAGTTATTGCCTATGCGGTGACCGACGCAGCAAGTCTTACCGCTTTGATTCCGAGCGTGGTTGGCATACTCATGCTCATGCTTGGCTTGTTGGCACGTGCAGAAAACTTGCGTCGTCACGCCATACATGCGGCGCTTGTGGTGGCCCTACTCGGCGCGCTGGGCTCCGCCATGAACGTCATACGCATTGGTGAAGTCTTTGCCGGGACAGCGGAGCGTCCCGTTGCCATTATTGTGAGCACGATCATGTTCGTGACGCTGGTCGTATATGTGATCCTCGGTGTGATGTCATTCATTCGCGCTCGCCGTTGGAAGACAGAAAACGCTGCCTGACCGATGAGCCGAGTGCCCAGCGGAGCGCTCGGCTGAGGTTTCGTTGCGACCAGCGATTGCGCTGCTTGAGGCGTCACGAGGTCGCTACCGCGAAGGCAGAGCCGGGATGCCACAGACCGGAAGGTCTGGTTTGCCGAGAGCACTTCTTCGACCTCACGGTATCTACGGGGTGCGACACAGACCCCTTAGTGAGATTTCGCCTGTGTCCGCTCACGGCCGTCGACGTCCATAGCAATGCGTGGAGTGGTTCATCCCCCACGTTGGTTGCTCCAGGGCTGAACGGAACAGTTGTGGAAGCCGCATGTCGCGGCGGACGTTGCAGACTGCAGTATAAATCTGTCATCGAAAGTGCCGCCGGATGCCCTGGCAAATGCGGCCGTCAGAGTGGTCGATGTTGCGGTGATATCAAGTGACCCATAGGTGGGATTTGCCCCGCGCCCAGACCAGGACCCGAAGTAGCCTCTCTCGGCGTCCAACAGGTTGGGGGCGCGCAGTCGCACGCCCCCGGTGCCTACCGTGGCGAATACGGTGCCGGCACCTTTGACCATGATGGTGTCCGCATCGATAATGCAATCGGGATCGACGATATTGGGTGATATCTGTGGGCATCCAGTTGTTGTTCCAAGCTGATGCGTGCGCTGATAAAGATGCTCGTGCCCGCTCAAAACCAGGTCCACGTTCTTCGTCACCATAAGGTTCATCATCGCCTCCCCAGAGCGGCATTCGTAAATACCTATCGACAGGCACGGCACATGCATGCCCACAACCAGCCAGGGAATGCGTTTCGTATGAGCGTCGTCGATGGCCTGCGAAGTCCAGGCGTATCGTGTATCGCCTTGCGCGTAGGGCCAATACCCACCGGGATACGAAAGACCCGGCGAGACCATGATGTAGCGAACCAACGGGGCCTTCGCCGGAACATCCACGTAATACTGCCGGCCGTATGTACCGACGATGCCGGGAAGCTGGTTAGGTAAACAGGATGCGAAGTCATTGATGTTGCCGTTCTTGCCGTCACTTTCATGATTGCCTGCCAAAAGTTCAAAGGGAAACCCAGCGCCCACGCGGGAGGTAACGAGATCGCACCATGACTGCTCCTGCCCCGGGATGCCGTAGGAGAGGTCACCGAGCGCGAGGTGCAGGTCGGGGTTGATCGCTCCGATACCTTCAAGCACGCTGAGCGCTGCCGCGCTGGATGAAAAATCACCGGATGCGGTGAACCGGACCGTTGACACTGCCCCCTCTGCATGCCTCACGCCGCCCAGCGCGATGCATGCAGTCGCGAGCACCGCGAAACTTGCGACAACAGTAAGAGGCGATCTGAGAATGCTCATCAAGGCCGCTCCTGACAGCTCACCATGTCAGCCAGCGCAGACGTTCGGGCGCACGGGACCGGGTGACTCGCCCGCGGGTGCTCGTGCATGCCAGCAGATTAGCCTGCACGCATTCGCGGCGACAGGGGCTTAAGGCGAGCAGGGCTTGCCTGCATGTGTGTGCCCTTGACGAGGCATTTGCTCACCCTCGACTGCGCGCTGCTGTCGGCTACTGCCCGCACCACAACTGAGCGAGCTGTCTAGACCACGAGGCTGCTGTCTGAGCCGGAAGCGAAGAGCTCGTCGGCCGTCCTTGATGTCGTCGGGTAACCCCAGCGTGATTTTCTCGTGGCGGCCTACGGAGTCGAC
>JAODMI010000139.1 GCA_025464755.1 Homoserinimonas sp. | reverse complement strand
CGAGCGACAACAAACTATGCGGAGGCAGTTCCCGGCTCAGACGTTGTTGTTGTTGTCGTGCCACTGTTCGTCAACGACACGACTTGGGAACCAGACTTCGCCTGGATGGACGCGGCAACCCAGTCGGTGGCCGAACACTTGACGCCGGGAACATTGGTTTCCTATGAGACCACCCTGCCCGTGGGTACCACCCGGGGCCGCTGGAAGCCGATGCTGGAATCGAAATCGGGATTGATCGAGGGAACTGACTTCCACCTTGTGTTCTCGCCGGAAAGGGTTCTCACCGGGAGAGTTTTTGAAGATTTACGCAAATACCCCAAACTCATCGGGGGGCTGTCAGACGCCGGCGCGGAGCTAGCCCGTACGTTCTACGAGGCTGTGCTCACGTTCGACGAGCGTCCCGACCTGACCCGAGCCAACGGTGTCTGGGACCTCGGGACGGCCGAAGCCGCCGAGATGGCGAAACTCGCCGAAACGACATACCGTGACGTGAACATCGGCTTGGCCAATCAGTTTGCCTTGTACGCCGAGCAGGTGGGGATCGACGTGTACCAAGTGATCGACGCATGTAACTCGCAGCCATATAGCCATATTCACCGGCCCGGCATTGCTGTCGGCGGGCACTGCATTCCCGTGTATCCGCGTCTCTACCTATCGACCGACCAGGACGCTGAGATTGTACGAGCTGCAAGGTTGTTGAACGCTTCCATGCCTGAACGCCTTGTGGAGCGAGCTGCGAACATGCTGGGTGACCTAAGCGGTCGCCGGGCCGTGGTGTTGGGAGCTGCATACCGTGGGGGAGTGAAAGAGACGGCGTTTTCTGGCGTCTTCCCCACCGTCCAGGCGCTGCGGGAGAAAGGGGCGCAGGTCTTCGTGCATGATCCCCTGTACACCGACGAGGAGTTGGTGCAGCTTGGCTTCGACGTGTACCACTTCGGCGACGCCGCCGAGCTAGTGATCATACAAACCGACCACGCGGAATATCGACAGATGAGCGCAGCAGACACCCCTGGGGTCAGCTTGGTTGTCGATGGACGGAATGTGACGAATGCGGCCGCCTGGGCGGGCACTCCTCGAATGGTGATCGGCGCTGGCGGCGTCAGCTAACCGTTGGGGTCAAAGCGTTAGAGTCGTAGCGGCGAAGGCGGCTCTCCGGGGAAACCGAGGGCACGTCCCGGTTCTGCCAGGTCGCCCCTTTAGTCGCCTCCGGGGGGCTCGCGCTGCATGGCCCAATTTCACATGGCCGTCTGCTTGACTGTCCCAATGCCAGAAACCCGAGCAGTGAATCCTCAAACGCACGGGCGTGGTCGTCGTCGACGCATCGTGCTTTGGTCTGCGGCCGGTCTGATCGGCCTGATTCTCGTCGCAGCTGTCTGGATTGGCGTGCGTGGGTTACTCGCGAAGTCTGCACTAGAGGCGGCCGTGCCGCTCGCGTCCACTATCAGCGGGCAGATTGTGGACGGCAATAGCGATGCCGCGCAAGACACGTTCGAGCAACTGTCGTCTCACGTCTCATCGGCAGCGGGTTTGACCAGCGACCCGGTCTGGCGTGTAGCCGAACTGGTGCCGATGCTCGGCAGCAACCTCACAGCCGTACGCGAAGCGGCCGCGGTCGTGAAAGATGTCACAGAAGATGGCATCGGACCCATCGTCGAGCTGACCGGAAACATCAACGTCGCCGACTTCAAGCCGCACAACAAGGCCATCGCGCTGCAGCCCCTCATAGACGCCCGGGTGCCGATTGCAACGGCCAGTGCATCCCTGCGCGAATCCGCCAAAGACGTTCACTCCATCGACACGAGCGCGACCTTCTCTCTCGTGAAGAATGCGGTCGAGCAATTGCAGGACGTGGTCACAGCTGCAGCCGGAACGGCGGACACCATTGACCGCGCTGTCGCGTTGCTGCCGGGAATGTTGGGAGCAGCCGGCGAGCGCAACCTGCTGCTCATGTTCCAAAACCCCGCAGAGCTGCGCGCCGGCGGGGGCCTCGTCGGCGCTTTTGCCCTCCTTCATGCGCAGGACGGTCGAATCGAGCTCACACAGCAGGCGACAGCAACCGATTTTCCGCGCTTCGACGCCCCGGTCATCGAGCTTCCGGTCGAAACGCAGGGTCTATACGGCGGGGTGCTCACCGGCACCTACGTAGGGAATGTGACGATGACACCGCAATTTGCCCTATCGGGGGCGCTCACCCAGGAGATGTGGCGGCAACATTTCGGCGTCAATATCGACGGCGTGCTTTCGCTCGACCCGGTTGCGTTGAGCTACCTCCTGCGCGCCACAGGCCCGATCACCCTTGTCACCGGAGATGTGCTGACCAGCGAGAATGCCGTACAGCTGCTGCTTACAGATGTGTACGCGCGGTACAGCGAGCCGGCTCAGCAGGACCTTTTCTTTGCGGCGGCCGCGGCATCCGTTTTCGAAGCCATCTCAAGCGGCAACCTTGACCCAACAACCCTTATCAGCGCCCTCGCGCAAGCCGGGGAGGAACGACGGCTTCTGCTGTGGAGCGCTCATGAACAAGAGCAGAAGCGAATAGCGGAAACAACACTGGCAGGCAATCTGCCGCTAAGTGACGCTGAGACGCAACGATTCGGTGTCTACCTCAACGACTCGACCGGGTCGAAGATGGGCCCACACTTAGACACCGTGATAGGCGTGGGTGCAGCAACGTGCCGCCAAGACGGTCGCCCCCAGTACGGGGTTGACATCACGTTGACGAACACGGCGCCGACGGATGCTGCCACAGCACTACCAAACTCCGTTACCGGGCCGGGAACATACGGCGTAGCGCAGGGCAACATCGGTGTCATCGCCTCGGTATACGGCCCGAAAGGGTCTGACAACCTGGGGGTAACCCGAAACGGGGGTGAGGCAGTGCCGCACCACTCCACAACCGACTCGGGCTACCCGGTGAGCGCAACGGCGTTCGAGTTGGTTCCCGGTGAGTCCGTAACAGTGCGCGCAAACTTCCTCGGCCCTGCTCCATTCGACGGCCAACTCGCCGTCGAAAAGACACCGGAGGTTTCCCCAAATGACATCCGGCGAATCGCAATCGCATGTGATTCGCAGTATGGTGGATGAGATTTCGTGTTGGAATCGTTCACTGTCATTAGACACAAAGCAGTCGGGGCTAAAACTTTATGATCAAGAAAATCATCGCGGGCGCAGCAATTGCATTGACGGCACTCATCGCTACACCTATGGCAGCTCAGGCCGCCCCTGGCGACACCTACGTCAGCTCCTCAAACATCGTTGTCGAAGACTCCACGCCGGCACCCGGTGACACCGTTACGGTGGCCTTCAAGGATGGGGCATTCAACGACGGCGAAGACGTTCGCTTCTCTGTTACCGGCGAAGGCGGCGCAACCTTGGCCATCATCAAGGCTGCAATCGAAACTGCGAGCATTGTCAAGACGGCTAACGCCAATGGCGGAGTTTCTGTTGACGTCACGCTTCCGACCGATGCCCGGGGTACCTACACGATCACCGCTACCGGACTCACCTCAGGCACCATCGGAACTGCGGCCCTCACCGTCGTAGCCGCTGACTCTGCCGCCGGCTCCGTCGCCCTGCCGGTCACCGGCACCGAGGTTCCGGTCGCCCTTCTCTGGATCGCAGGCGGCGCCGTAGCGCTCGGCCTCATGCTTCTGGTTGTTGTGGCCGTTCGTCGCCGCAGCCTCAGCAGCAACTAACATCTCACAGCGGTTGCGCAACCCGACTGCGCGCTCTGCCTAACAGATGCTAAACACCAACTGTCGCCACGGTCCAAACCGTGGCGACAGTTGTCGTTAACGGGCAATGCCGCCCACAAGCTCGACCAGCGGTGTTAGGCCACCGCTGGTACTTTGGTGAGAACCCCTCCACACCTTTACCCAGGAAGTAGGCGAACCATGGCCGCCCGTATCTACTCCAACATCACCGAGCTCATCGGAAACACTCCGCTGGTTCGCCTCAACAAAATCACGGAGGGAGCCGGTGCCACGGTTCTCGCCAAGCTTGAGTTCTACAACCCGGCGAACAGCGTGAAGGACCGCATCGGCGTCGCGATTGTGGATGCGGCGGAGGCATCCGGAGCGTTGAAGCCCGGCGGAGTCATCGTCGAAGGCACCAGCGGAAACACCGGCATCGCCCTCGCCATGGTCGGAGCGGCCCGCGGCTACAGAGTGATCATCGTCATGCCAGACACGATGAGCAAGGAGCGCCGCGCCGTCATCCGCGCGTTCGGGGCTGAAGTCGTTCTCACGCCGGGCAGTGAAGGCATGAAAGGTGCGGTCGCGAAGACGAAAGAGATCGTCGCCTCCACCGAAAACGCAATCTGGGCCGACCAGTTCGGCAACCCGGCCAACCCGGCGATCCACCGTGCGACCACCGGTGAAGAAGTGTGGGCAGACACGGATGGCGCAGTCGACATCTTCGTCGCCGGCATCGGCACCGGCGGCACCATTACCGGTGCGGGCGGCCTGCTGAAAGAGCGCAACCCTGACGTGCAGATCGTGGGCGTTGAGCCCATCGACTCGCCGATCCTGACGCAAGGGAAGCCGGGGCCGCACAAAATACAGGGCTTGGGGGCGAACTTCGTGCCCGACGTGCTCGACCGTGAGGTGTACGACGAGATCATCGACGTGAC
>JAODMI010000133.1 GCA_025464755.1 Homoserinimonas sp. | reverse complement strand
CTTTGTTGTGTAGGGCTATGTCTTAGGGTCGGCCGCATCCGCCCTGCTGTGCGCTGACAGTGCTTCAGCGCGCTCCGCGAGGCGACGCTGCAGCTCGAGTTGGGCGCCGTCGATGAAGGCTTGGTCGAGCGGAGGGTTGGTGATCTGGTTTGTTCCGTGGTGCTTGTCGATGTAAGCATCCAGCTCGGGACCAGATTCCCATGAGGTGATGAGACTGTAACGAGGGTGGGGACCTTTGTGCCAGACGGCGTGCCAAAATCGCTGGGTATCGACGATGATCTGGGATCCGGCAGGCAGCGGAATGCGGATCTCCGTTGCAGGGTTGAAGCGGTCTTCCCGCAGCGTCATGAATGACTCAGGGTCATGGGACAGGTTGAAGAAGCCTCGCACGATCCATCCGCTTCCGTCTGGGTTCAAGCGGTTGTTGTCGTCTTGGTGCATGTTGTAGAGAGTGCTTGCATATTCGTTCGGCTGTAGCTCGATGACGCGGCACCGGCCGACGTTAGCTCCCGGTTCCTGGGCACGGGCGACCAGGCGCGGGGCTTTAGCAACCTGAGACTGAATCCAGACGCCGTCCTTGTCTGTACGCGGCGGTGTGTGGTTCCAGAAACCATTGGCCTCGGTCTCGCCGAAGGCGCTAGCAAGGGGGGCGAAGCGGGTGACGCCGGATGACTTCCAGTCGACATACTCAAGGTCGTGCCACTCTTCGGGGTCTTGAGACTGGTCGTACTGGTCGAGAATTGCGTAGCCTTTTTCGTCCAGAAGTGCTGACTTGATGTAGCTCATTTCGAAGAATGCGCCCTCCGGTAAGAAAGCTAGCGCATTATGGCTAGCTCATCTAAGGCACCCTAACACCGGCTCGGGTGACCTTCCGGTGGGCGTCGCACCAGATGGGGTGCCGAAGACGGCGGCGTACGTGCTGATCTATCCCGGCAGCAAATCTCGGAAATTCAGGAACACCACGCTAGCTCGGGCGGTTTTGGCCCGCGTTGGGGCGAAGTTCAGGGCCGAAGCGACAGCGTTCCTGAATTTGCGTGGGTGGGTGGGTGGGCGGGTCAGCGTGGCGGTGGCGCGACAGCCCGGCGGCGCAGCTTGCCGGTTGCGGTCGTAGCGGTGGGTGGCAAAGTCGGAGCGCGGGAAGGCACGTGCTCTGGCCGTTTGCGGACGGGACTAGGTTTGACAGACCGGGCAGAAGAAGGTGTTGCGCAACTGCAGCGGGTTGTCGCCCAGTTCACCGCGCTGGATGGTTGTTCCGCAGCGCGAGCATGGCTGGCCGTCACGGCTCTGCACCCAGGAGGTTTGCCCGCGCAGCTTTCCGGTAGTTGTGCGGGTTGAGCGATCCTTGTTTGCCTGAATGAGCCGGTGGGCGAGATCTACCAGCTTTTCTGGCTGCGCAACATTGCCAACCGGGCGGGTCGGCAGGATGCCGCGGAGAAAACACACCTCGTTGCGGTAGACGTTGCCCAGACCTGCCATGACTCGTTGGTCGAGCAGGGCTAGCCCGACGGGGCGGGCCGGATCGGCCAGCATCCGTCTCAACGCTTCGTCGGCATTCCAATCCGGTCCCAGCGGGTCAGGGCCGAGATAGCCGACCACAGTTGACTCCTCAGCGGTCGGGATCACCTCCAGGATGCCTAACGCGAAGCCAACTGTCACCCAGTTAGCTGTTTCGAGGACGATGCGCGCCTGCCATTCAGGGCGCTTCCACCGGGATCCTCGGCGGTAGATGTGCCACGCCCCCTCCATTTTGAGGTGTGAATGGATGGTGCTGTCACCGGCACGAATGAGCAGGTGCTTGCCCCTGGCGACGACGTCGCCCACCACTTCACCGCTCAAATCGATGGTCGCGAAGGCGGGGACGCGAATGTCGCAGCGGGTGAGGGTTTGCCCGGCAAGCACCTGGTGCAGATTGCGCGCGGTGAGGTGGACGGTATCTCCTTCAGGCATGAAGTCTCAAGCCTTGGGGTGTGGCGCTGAAGCCGGCAGCGGTGAGGGCCTCGCCGAATGGGGTGCCGATGACGAACTCGCCATCGGCGCGCTCGACGCGCAGCTTGCCGCCGTGCCGCCGAACGGTGGTAGCCAGGCTGGCGGCTGCGGCATGCAGGACAGCGTGCTCGCCGTCGAAGGTGAGAGCGGTCTTTCCGCCGCGCTCGATATACAGGGCCAGCGCGCCGTCGACCAACACCACCAGTGCGCCGGCCTTGCGTCCGGGGCGGTGAGTGCTCGAGTTTTTCGGCCAGGCAAGCGCGGCGCCGTACGGGTTGGCCGGGTCGGTCGCTGCGAGGGTCATGGCAGACAGCGCCGGTCGCGCATCCGGGTCTCGGGCGAAGGATCGGAGCCGATCAACCGTTGCTGCGGTGGCGAACTGGGCGGCGCCGAGACCTTCAATAAAGTAGCCGCGGCGGGCACGTCCGATCTCCTCGAAGCCGCTTAACACTTTATAGACGATGGAAAACCCTCCGCGGATGCCTTCACTCACGACAGCCCCTCGGGTGACAATTCCGTGCCGCTCGAGCAGCAGCTCTGCGGAGGCGTGGGCTCGCACGGTGCCCTCTGGTTCGGCAGCCGGTAGGAGTGACCACCGACCGGCCACGCTGGGAGGGCCTGCCTGCATAGGCATGGCCGGTCGAGCCCGGGCCCGGAACGCGCGCGCTCGAGTGAGCGTGCGGCGGGCCGGTCCGCCGAGGTAGGCGCGAAGGGGGGAGAGCGTGTCGTTTGTGATGCGGCCGTCCCAAACCAGTTGCCACAGGGCGGTGAGCAGTGCCTTGTCATCCGTGCTGCCAATCGTGTTGGACAGTTGTCGGAAGAAGTAAGCTCCGCCGCCGGACAGGGCTGCGAGCACCGAGGCTTGCACGTCATCGACGTCAGTGGCCTCGACCGGCATCAGCGTCAGCGGCGCAGAATCGGCCAGATGCAGACGGACCCACCCGTCGTTGCCGGGGAGTGATCCGGCCCCCGACCAGATCACTTCGCCGCTGGCGGTCAATTCGTCGAGCATGACAGGGGAGTAGTCTCGCACCCGGGCGGGAAGCACGAGCGATTCCCAAGCGGATGCCGGCAATGCGACCCCCGAAAGTTGGTCGATCACTTGCACTAGCCCGTCCACGCCGCGGAGAGGCTCCTCAACGTGCTGCCACGCAGGCAGGAAGCGACCCAGAGCGGTGGCATCCACTGGCTCAACTTGATGGCGAAGGGCTGCAAGGGAGCGGCTGCGAAGCCGCCGCAGGATCTCCACGTCGCACCATTCGCTGCCGGAGCTGCCGGGACGAAACTCGCCCTCCACCACGCGCCGCTGCGTCTCGAGGCGTTTCAGGGTGTCGAGCACCACCGCCGGCCCCAGGCCGAAGCGCGCCGCAGCCGCACTTACGGTGAATGGACCATGCGTGCGGGCGAAGCGGGCTATCAGGTCACCCACTGGGTCGGCGACCGGCTCGATGAATGCGGCGGGCACTCCGATGGGTAGCGGTGTCCCGAGGGCGTCTCGCAAGCGGCCGGCATCTTCGATGATCGCCCAGCGGCTCACGCCGGCGATGGTTGCGTGCAGAACCCGGTTGTTGCGCTCGAGTTCGAACAGCACTCCGCCCCCGCTCAAGCTGGCTTCGCGGGCTGCGGGCATCGAGCCCCGGCCTGACCCTTCGAGTGTCTCCGCCCACTCGCCCGCCTGTTGTACGAGGTTGACTGACGGCTCGCACCTTTCCCGCAGCTCCTCCACAGATAGCGGTCCGAGTAGGCGCAACAGGTCAACAACGCTTTCCGCGTTCTTTGCCCGACGTTCGGGCATCAGTCGTTGTAGCTCCCATTCCACCTGCTCGAGCACTCCGGCGTCGAGTAGTTCCCGCAGCTCGGCGCGGCCAAGTAATTCGGCGAGAAGAGTGGAGTCGAGGGACAAAGCCGCTGCACGCCGCTCCGCCAACGGGGAGTCGCCTTCGTACATGAACGCGGCGACGTACCCGAAAAGCAGGGATCGCGCGAAGGGCGATGCCTGCTCAGTCTCCGTCTCTACAATTCGGATGCTGCGGCTCTGCACCTTCGCGGCAATAGCTGTCAGAGCGGGCAGGTCGTACACGTCCTGCAGTACCTCGCGGACTGCTTCGAGCACGATAGGGAAGCTTGGATATTTCGCCGCGACTGAGAGTAACTGCGACGCGCGCTGCCGCTGTTGCCACAGGGGTGAACGTTTGCCTGGGTTGTAGCGCGGCAGCAGTAGCGCCCGCGCGGCGCACTCGCGGAATCGGGCGGCGAACAGTGCTGAACCGCCTACCTCCGCTGTGACGATCTCTTGTAATTCTTCTGGCTCGAAGAGGAAAAGCTCAGCGGTGGGCGGCTCCGCATCGGTGTCGGGGATGCGCAAAATGATGCCGTCGTCGCTTGCCATGGCGGCAGCATCCATGCCGAATCGATCGCGGATGCGCGCACCAACTGCCAGAGCCCACGGCGCATGTACTTGCATGCCGTAAGGGGAATGCAAAATGACCCGCCAATCGCCAAGCTCATCGCGGAAGCGCTCGACAACGAGGGTGCGGTCGGTGGGAACATGGCCCGTGGCGTGCTTTTGCTCGCTGACGAAAGCCACAAGATTATTGACGGCCAGTTCGTCTAGGCCGCTGGCGAGAAGGCGCTCGCGCGTCGCATCAGTCGTCCCGCTGGCGACGTCGCGGGTGAACTCTCCGATCGCCCGACCTAGCTCGGCTGGACGCCCTAGGCCGTCGCCCTTCCAGAACGGAACTCGCCCTGGCTGGCCGAATGCGGGGCTGACAAGTACGCGGTCGTGCGTGATGTCTTGGATGCGCCAGCTCGTGGCACCGAGGGCGAAGACATCACCGACTCGTGACTCGTAAACCATTTCTTCGTCGAGCTCGCCGACGCGACCGCCAGATTTGCCGGGATCGCTACCTACCATGAATACGCCGAACAGCCCCCGGTCGGGGATGGTTCCGCCCGAGGTGACCGCGAGCCGTTGGGCGCCTGGGCGGCCAACTATTGTGCCGTTGACTCGGTCCCAAACGATGCGCGGGCGCAGCTCTGCAAATTCATCTGAGGGGTACAAGCCGCTTAACAGGTCGAGCGTGGCGTCGTATGCACTGCGGGGGAGCGACGCGAATGGTGCGCTGCGGCGAACGGTATCGAACCAGTCCTCCACAGTGAGCTGGTCGAGTGCGACGGCGGCGACGGTCTGCTGCGCCAGCACGTCCAAAGGGTTTTGCGGAACGACCAGCTTTTCGATCAGACCGGCAGACATCCGTTCGGATGCCACGGCCGAGTGAATCAGATCGGCCCGATGCTTCGGGAAGAGGATGCCGCGGGACACTTCACCTACTTGGTGGCCGGCCCGGCCCACGCGTTGAAGTCCGCTGGCCACGGAAGGGGGTGACTCGACCTGGATGACCAGATCGACGGCACCCATGTCGATACCCAGTTCGAGTGAGCTGGTGGCGACGACACAGCGTAGACGGCCCGATTTGAGGTCATCTTCGATGATGGCGCGCTGATCTTTCGAGACGGATCCGTGGTGGGCGCGCGCCAAGAGATCACCGGCTGCGTTGGGGTCGCCGGTTGCGCCAGATTGGCCTATCGTCGCGGTCGGAGCCGCTCCTGCGCTTTCGGCGGGCTCGACCGCAGATAGACCTGGGTCGCGTAGAGCGGTGCGCTCTTCATAGATTTCATTGAGCCGAGCGGTCAACCGCTCCGCCAGCCGACGTGAGTTTGCGAACACAATTGTCGACCTGTGTTCCAGGATGCGGTCGACTATCTGCTCTTCGACGTGCGGCCAGATTGAGCCTTGTGTCCCCCGTTCACTTGCTGCGGACCCTTCCCGCACCGGCGCGGTGCCGAGCTCACTCATATCTTCGACCGGAACAACGACTCTCAGGTCGAACTTCTTTGACGACGCCGGTGCCACGATCTTGACCGGTGCCTGTCCGCCCAGGAATCGGGCTACCTCTTCATGCGGACGCACCGTTGCCGACAGGCCAATGCGCTGGGCTGGTTTCCTGAGCAGGGAGTCGAGCCGCTCCAGGGAAAGTGCCAAGTGCGCACCACGCTTAGTCGACGCGACTGCGTGCACTTCATCGATGATGACAGTTTCCACATCTTTTAATGTGTCGCGGGCAGACGCGGTAAGCATGAGGTACAGCGATTCTGGTGTGGTGATGAGGATGTCTGGAGGCCGTTTTTGCAGCAACCTTCTGTCGGCTGAGGGGGTGTCGCCTGACCGCACACCAACGGTCACGTTCGGGGCGTCTATGCCGAGGCGCTTCGCGGTTTGGGTGATGCCGACAAGCGGCGACCGAAGGTTTCGCTCGACGTCCACGCCGAGTGCTTTCAACGGGGAAATGTAGAGCACGCGCGTGCCCATGTCATCGGTGCGAAGGCCTGCGGCCAGCCGGTCGATCGCCCAGAGGAATGCGGCCAGTGTCTTGCCGGAACCGGTGGGTGCAACGACGAGCGCGTGTGACCCGCCAGCGATCGCCTCCCAGGCGCCAGCCTGAGCCTGTGTGGGGGCGGCGAAGGCGCCAGCGAACCACTCGCTGGTGGCTGCGGAAAACAGGTCGAGCGGAGAGCCCATTCTTCTATCTTCACCCACGCCCCTGACACTGACCATCAGGGAGGTCTCGCACCGGTTCCGCCCGGCGTCCCGCAGACTGACGAGAGCCAGCGGGGTGCGGGTGGCGATGCGGAGCTCGCGGAGAGAAGGGTGCAGCATCTGTCCCCTTCGGAACGGTGCGGTCGGAAGGGTGCGTTCTGCACGATGCGGCATGTTGCCGTAGCGGCATCGTCGGCACTCGCCGTGTTCGTTGACGGATCGGGCACGTTGCAGTGCGTGACCGGCCGGACGGCACCGGCGGCTGTCGTGCGTAAGAATGAAGTATGAGCTCTGTAGGCACTCCAGACCCCAACGTCCCTGAGAAGAACAGCGCGTGGCTCTCCGACATGGAGCTGCTCGAAATACGCCGACGCCTGCCGATTCTCTACGTTGAGGCTGTTCCGGTGCGGGTGGATGGGCTGGGTCAGGTGACCGAAGTGGGCATGCTCCTGCGAGCGTCCGTCACCGGAGAAATGACGCGCACGCTTGTCTCGGGCCGCGTCATGTACGGGGAAACGCTACGCGAGGCGTTGTTTCGTCACTTGGAAAAGGACCTCGGCCCGATGGCCTTTCCGCAGCTGCCGGCCAGCCCGATCCCGTTCACGGTGGCCGAATACTTTCCTATGCCCGGTATCACCAGGTTCACGGATGATCGCCAGCACGCAGTCTCACTCGCCTACGTCGTTCCCGTCACCGGCACCTGCCAGCCGCGACAGGACGCCCTCGAGTTGACGTGGATGACCCCCGCTGAAGCTGCGAGCTTCAGTGTGTGCGAAGAGTTGGAGGGTGGCCGCGGGTCGCTGCTGCGTTCGGCGCTTGCCTCGGTGGGGGCACTGTCTTAAAGGGTGTGCATGTGGGGCTAACCCGGTGGGCTTAACTTGCGCGCGAGTGATGTTTGCGGTTGGGGGCTCCCGCCGACGCAAAAATGCCCGCCCGCGCAGGCGAACCTGAGCGGGCGGGCATTGATGAGCTACTAGCCTTGTGCGCGGCGCCCTGCGCGGCGGGGCGCGCCGGTTGCTGCGGGAGTTGACGTGCTGAACGTGCGGGGACCACTGGACTGCCGCGACGCGGGGGCGTGCGATCCAGCGCCGGCAGCGGCGCTTCGCCCTGCGCGACCCTGACCGGAACGGGCGGTGTCCGAAGACGGAGCGGCTGCAGCCGAGCGCGCCGGACGGCCGGAACGATCACGCCGAGGCGCGCCACCCTCGGTGCGTACCGCGCGTTTGCGCTGCGCGTTTGCGCCCTGCGATTGTCCGCCACCACGCGGTTGCTCTACGCGGGGAAGAGGCTTCACATAAGCGGCCACGTCGCCGACGAGGGCAGTAACGGCAGGGGAGTCGGCTGTCACACGTTGTGGTGTGACAGTGATCTCAGCCTTACGCAGCAGAGCGACCGTGTCCTTTTTCTGCGTCGGCAGCATTAAGGTCACGACATCTCCTGAGGATCCGGCGCGAGCGGTGCGACCACTGCGGTGCAGGTACGCCTTGTGCTCGGCTGGCGGGTCGACGTGGATAACGAGTTCTATGTTGTCGACGTGAACGCCGCGGGCTGCGACATCTGTTGCCACGAGAACTTTCGCATCACCAGCCGAGAAGGTGGCAAGGTTACGGTCGCGCTGCACCTGTGACAAGTTGCCGTGCAGATCAACCGAGGGGATCCCGACATCTGTCAGCTGCTTGGCTAGTTTCTTGGCGTGGTGTTTGGTGCGCATGAACAGGATGCGACGGCCGTTGCCAGAAGCGAGACGCTCGATCAGCAGGCGCTTGGCTTCCACAGAGTCGACCTCGAAGACGTGGTGAGTCATGTCTGCGACGTGGGAGTTGGCTTCGTCGACGGAGTGAAGGACCTCGTTGTGGAGGAAGCGCTTGACAAGCTTGTCGACACCATTGTCCAGCGTTGCGCTGAAGAGTAGGCGCTGTCCGCTGCTCGGCGTTTTGTCGAGGATGCGCGTGACGACGGGCAGGAAGCCCAGGTCGGCCATGTGGTCGGCCTCGTCAAGCACGGTGATCTCGACGGCGTCGAGGCTGATGAAGCCCTGCTTCATGAGATCTTCTAAGCGACCCGGGCATGCAACGACGATGTCGACGCCAGCCTTGAGGGCTGCAACTTGGCGCTGCTGGGAAACGCCACCGAAGATGGTGGTCGTCTTCAGGCCGTAGGCGGACGCAAGTGGTTCCATGGCGGCGGTGATCTGCGTTGCAAGCTCGCGGGTCGGCGCGAGTACGAGTCCCAGCGGTCGACCGGCGCGGCGCTGGCCTCCGGCCAGCTTGCCGCCGAGGCGCGCAACCATCGGGATGGAGAATGCGAGGGTCTTGCCGGAGCCAGTTTTACCGCGACCGAGCACGTCGCGACCGCTGAGCGTGTCAGGAAGCGTGTCGACCTGGATCGGAAATGGGCTGGTGATGCCACTCTTGTCGAGAGCGGCAACGAGTGGGGTTGGCACGCCAAGCGCGCCAAATGTGGTTTCAGACAAAAGTGGTGCCTTTCGGGGCATCAGTCCGGCGCACGAAAAAGAATCGGATCAACCGGGGGAACTGGCGAAGGTGGCGATGGCCACATCCGTTCGCCGGAGAAAGTATCTGCGAGCCTTTTGAGATAGGCGAGAAGAGTAAGCGTTCAACGACGCAGGGAATCCAATGATGGATTCGCAAGTGATTTCACTCTACATCCTCTGCCGGCCAGGGCCTAATGGTTGCTGTCGCTTGGCTAGCTGGCCCGTGCCCGATGCGCCCGAACTTTGGCGCGGTTTCCGCAGCGCTGCATGGAGCACCAGCGACGGTTGTTCGAGCGTGATCCGTCGAAGAACACGAGGTTGCAGTCATCCGCCGCACATTCGCGGATGCGCTCGCGGAACTCAGGTGAGAACAGCTCGATGGCTTCCCGCGCCATGGCTGAGAGCGCTTGGCCGGGGCGGGCCCGCGTACGGCCAGGCTGGCGATTGCCGCCCGCAAGCGCTGGTGGGATGTCTGGCGTGGCGGCGAAAAGATTGATCACGTCAATGTCGTCTGCCAGTGGGGCGGCACCGCGACTGACTGCTGTTGCGACTCGGGCAACGGCTGCGCGCAAAGCTTTGGCGTCGATCAGGTCGCGGCTGGTCACGGTACCGTCAATGGTGGGGAAGCGGCCGTCGAGCCACGCGGCGAAGTCTTCCGGGTGGTGCAGGGTCTCCCGTGACGGGGCTTCACCCATGGCCCCAGAGTAGGCGAAATCGAGGGTGAGCGAGCCTGAGTCGAACCACCACCGGTGCCCATCCCATGAGGTGAACCACTGGCCCGTGAGGCCATCCGAATGTTGCACCTAACCACTATAGTCGGTTACATGGCGGATAGACGGAGTAGTAAGACGGGGCCCACCAAGGATGCTGGCTGGGAGGTCGGCGTACGCAAAACGGTGGCCGCGTCATTACCGGTGGTGTGGGAATACCTCATGGGCGACGGGATGGCGCTCTGGCTCGGCGAGACGGAATTCAAGCGGGAGCGTGATGAACTTTACGACACCGAAGACGGCGTCCGCGGTGAAGTGCGCACAGTAACTGAGAACGTTCGGTTGCGCCTCACTTGGCAGCCGAAAGACTGGCCGCATGACACCGTTCTTGAGATCAACGTCAAAGAAGTTCCCGCGGGAACAACCATCGTCATACATCACGACCACCTTCGCGACCGCGAGGAACGCTACATGATGCTCGGCCATTGGAAAAATGTCATCGCAGACCTCGCCAACGTCATAGAGCGTCTCTAGCAATACCCAGCGATGCTCTCAGCGATACGCTGGCGCAGTGACTTCTCAGGCCCAGCAGCAGTACCAGGTCCGTTTCGAGTGGGGAATTGTTGGCGCCCGCTGCATTTCAGATGGTGCGGATGCCATCGTCTGGGTTGATCAGCTGGCGCACACGGCAGCCTTGCCTGAGCCGACCGAGTTCAGTGGTGTGCTGCAGGTTGCGGGGACCATCCAGAATCGCGCGGCAATCGCCCAGTGGGTTCTCGATCGCCAGTCCGACCGTGGTGACCGGTTCACGATTGCCGTCGTTGCGGTTGGCGAGGCCCGCACCGACGGCAGTCTGCGGTTCGCCGTTGAGGATTTGCTCGGGGCCGGAGCTGTCATTGACGCGCTCGCCGAAGTGGGTATCGACCACTCGTCGCCAGAAGCGGCGGCAGCGTGCGCTGCCTATACCGGGCTGAGCCGGGCGGCGAGCCACCTCATCAGCGCTTCGACCTCCGGGCAGGCGCTCGGGCGGCCCCTGGTAGAGCTTGAGGCATCCGGCGACGTGCCGGTGATCCAGTCACACTCAGCAGGCTGAGCGTCAGCGCCGACTGGTCCAGCGGATGACGTTTCTGGCGTCGAACCGTTTAGCGCAGCGTCCACACGACATAGCTCCTGCCGGCTTCCGATAGCGGTAGTGCACGTGTCCTGCAGGGCACTCACCCAGCCACGGCGCGAGCTCGGTAGCGATCTCTCCATCATGCAGACGCTTCCCGGTGTAGCCGAGGTCTGCCGCAACGGCCTTCCAGCGGGGACCGTGGCCAGCTTTTACTCCGGCCAGCGCGTGCGCCACCTCGTGCAGCAGAATTTGGTGAATCTCATCGTCTTCGTACCGAGCGGCCAGGTGCCGCGATACGGTGATTCGTTTTTTGGTGTAACTGCAGAGCCCCGCGCGAGTCTTGGCGTTGTCGAAACCGAACGACCATTCCGCCGGATCCAAATGCAGCGCAATGAGAGCATCTGCCCACTTTCGAACCCGCACCAGATCAGCCACAAATCGACCATAACGCGGCTGAAGGCGGTGGTTTTCGCATCCGTGCTTGCCGTAGAAAAGCGGAAAGAAGGGTCAGCGGTGAAGGACTAGACCTCGAGGTACGACTCGGTTATGGCTATCGCCATCATCGAACTGTCGACATCGTCCGCAGACGCTCCGATGCGCACCCTGATCGTTACCGCCCCTCGAAAATCGAGCAGGGCGAGCTTCAGCTCCTGCTGATCGAAGTACAGCTTGCCGCGTTCATGCAGCGCGAGCGCTTCGGCTGCAGCCCAGTCGTGGGCGCGTGCCTCCTCAACGCACGACGTCAGTTCGACGAGCGCACCCTCAAGCTTGCCTAGGTAGTGCTGCACCTGGGCGCGACGAATGCGGGCGAGACACAGCTCTTCGCGATCTCCGGAGAACCGTGCCTGCCGCAGCGCAGTATTGGCCATGTCCCAGGCCTCATCCAGCCGCCCCAGCAGCCGCAGAAGCCCCACTTTCTCGTTCAGTGCAGCGGTACTTCGTTGTTCACCTATTTCGTCTAGCCGCTCTGCCGCCGCCGCCATATTGACCTTCTCGCGAAGGGTGATGGGGTCATAGCCCACGATGATGCTCACGTCCTGCCCCAATCCGTTACCGTCACAGGTTAACCCGCCGAGACGTCCCTCAGTTGGATCTCCAACAGCTTGTCGTCACCCTTATTCGGATTTCCGCGCCCATCCGTGTTGTTGGTCAGGACCCATAAGGTACCGTCCGGTCCAGGAATAACGTCCCTGAGGCGCCCGAAGTCGCCTGTGTACCAAGCGCTCGCCTCCCCACCGGGGGAGACGGACCATAGCGCCTGGCCTCGCAAGGCCGCCATGAAAAAAGTACCCTGCGTGTATGCGAGGCCGCTCGGGCTGGCATCGGACGTCGACCACAGCGCTACCGGGTTGAGATAGTCCGTGTTGGTGCCGGTGCCCTCGACGACCGGCCACCCGTAGTTGCCGCCCTCCTGAATGACGTTGAGCTCATCCCAGGTGTTCTGCCCAAACTCGGTCGCCCACAAATGGCCGGACGCATCCCAGGCGATGCCCTGTGGGTTGCGGTGGCCGAGCGAGTACACGAGGGTGTCATCTGCAGGCGCACCGGTCGCCGTCATTCGCAGAATTTTGCCGGAGAGTGAGTCGGAATCTTGGGCGCTGCGTGTATTGCCCGCGTCGCCGCTCGTGGCGTAGAGGTACCCGTCCGGGCCGAACTTGATGCGACCACCGTTGTGGTTACTGGCTTTAGCGATACCTGTAAGCACCTCGGATGGCGTGCCGAGTGATAGGGCTCCGGCAGTTCCAAGCAGTGGCATCCGTACGATGCGGTTGTCGGATGGTGCGGTGAAATACGCGTACAACCACGTGGCGTTGCCGTCGATGAGGGTGTCAATCCCGAGCAGACCGCCCTCGCCGCCGGGATCCACTCCGGCGATAACGCCGACCTCGCGAATGGAGCCGTCGGTGAATTCGAGGATACGTGCCGTGTCGCGCTCACTGATCAGAGCCGATCTGCCCTCAACTAGCACCATCGACCAGGGAACCCGAAGCCCGACCGCCAGCACTGTCGGCGCGCCCACCGGCTCAACCCCGCCCTCAAGCGGTGGTGCAACAGCAGCACGGGACGGGCTCGCCGGCCCCGGCGTGGGGGCAACCGGGGCAGGGCTGGCGCATCCGGTGAAGGCGAGGGCCACAATCGCAAGGCTCACCCGCGCTCGTGTTAGGCGTGGCCGCCGTAGTGCGACGCGTGCCTTCTGCGCTGCCCGCTCGCGGGCAAAGCGCGCCTTGTGCTGCGCCGGCCGCATCCGTCACCTCCAGCTCAACGTCAAGCACCGAGAAGACCATGTCACCACGTAAACGCAGGAGATCGGCTGCGAGTTATGGCGATTCTGCTCGCCATGGCTGAAACGCGTGCGTTCAAAGGGCGCGTTGCACGTGCGACGCTCTCTCCGGGCTTGGTTTCGAGCCGTTGCGGAGAGGCGCGTGAACGTGGGTCCTCCAGCGCGTCTGGGCAGCCGCCGGAAAGGGATCAGTTGCCACCGAGAGTCGGGTGATCAGCCCCGCCGGTTACCCACCTGAAAAATGTTTTTCGACGGCGGCGGTGACGGTATAGCCGTGGCATCCGTCACGATCGGGGCTCCGGCGATCCAGTCGATCAGTTCCGGCCCGGAGACCATCTTGGCGGGATGCGGTCCGCCGGCCAGCAGGCGCGGCATCCATTCAAGGGGGAGCGGCCTCGGTGAGCCGACAAGCACGACGTTGCCAAACCGGCGCCCCTTCAAGATTTGGGTCTCGGCAAGCGCCGCTACGTGCCCGGTCGCAGCCAACAGCGTGGAGGCCTGTGAGCGCACGAATGCCAGCCCAGGGCCGTCAGCGGCGTTGACCGTGATCACTCCTTCGGGCGCTAGCAGGGAGACGGCTTCCTGATAGAACTCAAGGCTTGTGACGTGGGCCGGCGTGCGCGCTCCGCTGAAAACGTCGACAACGACGAGGTCGGCCTGCCCGCGCAGGCCGGCTGGCAGCCGTGTTAGTACTTCGCGCGCGTCACCGTGTCGCACGCGAATGGACGCTGCGCGCGTCCACGGGAGATGCTCGCGCACCAGGTCGACGAGGTCGCTTTCCAGCTCGATGACCTGTTGGCGAGAGCCCGGCCGAGTCGCCTCGACATAACGGGGAAGCGTCAGCGCTCCAGCGCCGAGATGAACCGCGGTGATGGGGCCATCCGGAAGCTGGTCGATTACGTGCCCAATGCGCTGCACATACTCGAAGAAGAGCTGCGCGGGGTCGTTGAGGTTGACATGCGACTGCGGAGTTCCGTCCACCACCAGCGTGTAGCTGCCTGGCGTCCACCGGTCGGGTTCGATCACCGCGAGGTAGCCGCTGAGCTTCAAAACGGTTGCAGGATGCGACGGGTCGACCATTCGTCGATCATCCCACGCTGCGCGGGCGCCAGGCTGTGGGATCTCGCCATGCTCGATCGACCGGGACCTCACCACTTAAGCCCCACCTGAGCGCCAGCCGTGAATTTCGCGCGTTATAGTCGAATTCCCTTTTCAGGTCAAGCATTAGGTAGACAAGCCGCAAAACGCGCCCTATAGTTGATCTTTGCGCTCCCAGAATTTCTATGCCTTCATATTGCGGTAGGCCGTGCTTCGCGAACTCACGTTCCGCGACAACACCCAATGCAGGTTCTGGCGAGTTTTCGCATGGTTACACAACCGCAAACAACTGGCATCGCACGACTGTATTGACCCATGGGGTCACCGGAGGTTATTTCCTTGGCTGCTGCGCGCAACGCATCCACCACGAACCCAACCAAAATCCTCAAGAACGGCCGCGGTCACTCGCGACTGTCGTTCGCGAAGATTTCTGACAACCTGACGGTTCCCGATCTGCTTGCACTGCAGACCGAGAGCTTCGACTGGCTTGTCGGCAACGACATCTGGAAGGAGCGCGCGGCCCAGGCAAAAGCTGAAGGCCGCACGGATCTTGCTGAGCTCACCGGTCTGGAGGAGATCTTCGAGGAGATCTCGCCGATCGAGGACCTCAACGAGACCATGCAGCTCTCCTTCACCAACCCC
>JAODMI010000171.1 GCA_025464755.1 Homoserinimonas sp. | reverse complement strand
AGCTGAAATATTTCAGCCCGGACACCAACTACGACGCGCTCGCACGCGAGCTGACCAGCGGCGATCCCGGGCATGTCCCGATTGATGAGCGCCTGGAAGAGGATCTCGAGAAGTGGCCGGAATTTGCGGCCGATCCGTTCGTCGCACCTGACGCGGAAACACGTACCGCGTAGCTCTGTCTGCGCGCGAGCGGCGTTGCTGCTCGCGCGTGTCGACACCTGGGGTGGCTTACAGCAACTGCCGTAGTCGCTCTGCCGCGACGGCTAACACCTGTACGTGACTCTTCAGCCTCGCCGTCCCGCCACGGTCAGCAGGAACACTTACGGCGAGCGACCCAACCGGTCGACCCATCGCATCACGAATGGAAACGGCGGCCGCATGCAGCCCGTCCAGGCTCTCCCCCTTGTTGAGGGCGTATCCGAGGTGTCTGATTTGCTGCAGTTCGTCCTCCAAAGCCTTCATGTTTGGGATGGTTTGGGCCGTCATCCGAGCCAGCCCCGGTTTCAATAAAGCCCGAACTTCTGCCATCTCCATGTCGGCCAATATCGCTTTGCCGCCCGCGGTGGCATGCGTTGGTAGCAAAGCGCCCATACGCCCGGAGACCCGCACCGGCCTTTCACATTCGACGCTCTCCACGAAGCGCACACTCCGACCCTCAAGCACCAGTAGATTTACGGTCTCATCCACCGCCGCAGATACCTCAACCATCAACGGTCGAGCTTTCTGACGAAGGTCGAGGATGCCACTGGATGAATAGGCGAATTCGAGAAGGGCGGGCCCGGGGCCGTAACCTTTTGCATTGCGCTCCTGCTGCACAAATCCTTCGTGCGCCAGGGTCATCAGCAGGCGGTGAGCGGTGGAGCGGGCGACCCCGAGCTCCGTGCTGGCGTCGGTGACGCGCACTATGTCCCGCTCCCGGAAGAGCAGCAGGAGACGCAACGCATTAGCGACCGATTCGATGGCGTAGGGCGGCAACTCTGCTTTGTTCTGCACGACGGAAATGTACCAGCTTTTGTTCTTCCCAGTGCGTCATATTTTTACACTGGGTGGTGCAGCCAGTCACCGACGCAGCTGCCGAAAGGGCGACATGAACTCGAACGACGGTTTGGCCGGCAAGCATCCTTCAGGCTCTGACGTTGAAGTGCTGATTGTGGGTGCTGGCATAGGCGGCCTCGTGCTGGCTCTGGAACTGCACAGGGTGGGAATTAGCTGCCGTATCTACGAGGCTGCGACTGAGATTCGCCCTCTCGGGGTGGGAATCAACATCCTGCCGCACGCGAGCGCCATTCTTACCGGTCTGGGCTTGGAGGAGGCCTTGTCTGCCACTGCGGTCCTGACGCAAGAGGCCGTCTTCTACAACCGTTTTGGTCAATTCATCCATTCCGAGCCCGTCGGACGCCCGGCTGGCTATGGCTCTCCGCAGTACTCGATACACCGAGGCGATCTGCAGCAGGTGCTCGTCGACACGGTGCTCGACAGGTTGGGACCTGGGGCGATCGTCACCGATCACCGCTGCACCTTTGTCGACCAGAACGCTGACGGCGCGATTGCGCATTTCACCAAGTCAAGTGACGACACTCAGCTCTCTCCCATCTCGGCAGAGGTGGTGGTTGCATGTGACGGAGTGCACTCCGCGATCCGCAAGCAGTTCTACCCAGACGAAGGTCAGCCCCGCTACTCGGGTGTGACGATGTGGCGCGGAGTCACTGTAGCCCAGCCGTTCTTGGGCGGCGCAACCATGGCAAGGGTCGGCTGGCTGGCCAGCGGCAAGATGGTTGTCTATCCCATTAAGAACGATTGTGACGGCAATGGCAGGCAACTTATTAACTGGGTAGCTGAAATTGAGACTCCCCAGCGGGCCCAACGTGACTGGACGAGGCAAGGCAAGGTGGAGGACTTTTTCGATGTCTTCAAAGACTGGAAGTTTGACTGGCTCGACATCCCGGCACTTATCAGCGGCGCCGAGTCAATTCTCGAGTACCCGATGGTGGACCAGGATCCGCTTCCCCGGTGGACTTTCGGCCGCATAACTCTTCTCGGCGACGCCGCCCATCCGATGGTTCCACGGGGATCCAATGGAGCCGGTCAGGCGATCATCGATGCCCACCGACTGGCAGCGTTGCTGGCAGCTGCCACGCAGCCTACGGCTGCGCTTCTCGACTACGAAGCAGAACGACTGCCACGCACAACGGCGGTCGTCTTGGCGAACCGGACCATGCCACCCGACACCATCGTGCGAGAAGTGTGGGAGCGCACAGCAGACCAGCCATTCGATCGCATAGAAGACGTCATCAGCGCCGAGGAGCTCTCAGCCATCTCCCGCAAATACCAGGAAATCGCCGGATACACGGTGCAAGATTTGCAAATCTTGAACGACCCGAAATGAAAGTCCCGTTTCGCTACGACCCGGCGACGGCAGCCGTGATCGTCGTTGACATCCAGAATGACTTCTGCTCTGCCTCTGGCTCACTGGCCGAAGCCGGCTTCGATACTGCGGCAGTCCCCCTGATGATCCAGCGCCTGCACAGGCTACTGGCGGCGGCAAGGAAATCGAACACCCTCGTCATTTTCGTGGCCACCACCCATGACAGCATGACCGATTCGCCACAGTGGGTCGGTCGCCTGGGTGACGGGCCGGGAACGGAACGCACGTCGGTAACCTGCCGACCAGGCACGTGGGGCAGCGAGTTCTACGAGGTTCAACCGCAACCCGGTGAGCCGGTGATCGTGAAAAACCGTTTTAGCTCCTTCGTCGGCACGAACCTCGACCTAGTCTTACGCAGCCGCGGCATCCAGTCACTGCTCTTCACCGGCGTGACGACGGAGACGTGCGTGGAGTCAAGTCTGCGCGACGGGTTGTTCCACGAGTATTACGTAACGCTGATCGAAGACTGTGCCGCGTCATACCGGGCTGAGGCACATGCCGCATCAGTTCGCGTCGTGTCCGAGAACTTCGGGACAGTGACAACCAGCGCTGAACTCATCGACATGTGGACGATGTGTTCTGCTGAAAAGAATATTCCTCGATCTTTTTCTGGCACACAGACACCGCAATAGTGTGAATGCGCACCGCAATCTTCCAACGATGGAGTGATGAAATGAAACGAGCTTTCCTAGTCAGCGCAGCGGTGGGTACCGCACTACTGCTGTCCGCCTGCGGCGCAGAAGCTACGCCTTCTGCTGACGGCACAGTCCTGGACCCTGACGCCCCCGTCTCGATCAGTGTTGCGGAGACGGCGGGGATCCCCTCGGCATTCCTCAGCTATGGCGTGCAGCAAGGTTTCTTCGAAGCGGAAGGACTGGACGTGTCGGTGGACACGAGCGCCGGTGGTGCCGCTGCCATTCCAGGTTTGATCAGCGGCGGGCTACATCTGGCCGGCTCCAATAACGTGAGCGCGCTGCTGGCTGCAAGCAAAGGTTTACCTGTCAGCATCGTGGCCCCTGGCACTTTTGCCTCCGCCACGCCTGGCGAAGACTTCTCGGCCGTGTTGGTCGCACCCGGCAGCACAATCGCGGAACCCGCAGACCTTGCGGGGAAGACCATCGCCGTCAACACGCTTGAAAACATTGGAGATATCTCGATCACCGCCTCGCTGGAGGCGCAGGGTATCGATGCCAGTGGGATCAGCTTCGTGGAGATAGCATTCCCGGAGATGCTGCCAGCACTCGAACGTGGTCAGATCGATGCTGCTTGGGAGATAGAACCGTTCGTTACGCTCGGGCTCAATGGCGGTAACCGGCCAATCCTTTGGCCCTACGTTGAGGCCCATCCCGGCTTGATGATCGGTTCCTTCGTGGCCACCCATGATTACATCGAACAGAATCCAGCAGTGATCGACGCCTTCAGAAGGGGTGTTGCCGCCACGGCGAAATCTGTGACCGACAACCCTGATGCTTTCCGCGCGGCACTGCCAGAACTTGCCAAAGTGGACCCCGCTGTTGCTGAGACCATGACGCTTCCCATCTGGAAGGCCGACGTGGACATCAACTCGCTCACATACACCGCCGAACAGATGGAAGAACAGGGAGTGATCAGCACACCGTTGGACATCGGGGCGATTGTGGCCGACTGAGGCTTGGCCATGTGCTCGAAGCGGCCCACTGATTGCACGGACCCGCTGATATTGAGCACATGGCCCTCAGTGGCCCCGCTAAGCGCGACCCCAGTCTGACCATGAAAGGTCGCTACCGCGGTACTTGGCCACGCGCACATCTCCTGACCGAGCGTGACCCTCGAACCGCTCCACGCGGGCGGCTCTGCCGCACAACTCCCCGAAAAAAGCACTGGATTCGGTGTTAGTAACTTCTTGATAGGTGACGGTGCGAAGGTACTTCCCGACCCAGAGCCCGCCCGTGTACCGAGCCGCTCCACGCGTCGGCAGAACGTGGTTCGTGCCAATGACCTTGTCTCCGTAGGAAACGCACGTGCCCTCACCGAGGAAGAGCGCTCCGAAGTCATGCATTTTCTCCAACGCTTCCCTCGGGTTCTCCGTGAGAATTTGCACATGTTCATAGGCGTACTCGTCCGCGAGCACATAGGCGTCATCGAGCGCCTCAACCACGTGAACGGCACCCCAGTCACGCCAGGCAGGCGCCGCGAAATCACGTGTTGGCATATCTATGAGAAGCGTATCGATATGGTTGATAACTTTGCGCCCTAGCTCTTCGCTTGTGGTGATGAGAACTGCAGGAGAGTCAGGGCCGTGTTCGGCCTGCGACAACAGATCTACTGCCACAATGAACGGGTCCGCGTGTTCATCAGCGATAATGAGCACCTCAGTAGGCCCAGCGAAGAGATCAATACCCACTTCACCGAACAACTGACGTTTCGCCTCTGCCACGAAAGCGTTGCCTGGACCCGCGAGCATATTAACTGGCGCGATGGTTTGGGTACCGACCGCCAGGGCAGCGACGGCCTGAATGCCTCCCAGAAGGTAGATTTCGTCGGCTCCTGCCAAATGCATGGCAGCGACTGTCGCGTCAGGAATCTCCCCCTTGATAAGGGGCGTGCAGGCGGCGACTCGTTCTACACCCGCAACTTTGGCCGTAACGATTGTCATGTGGGCGCTGGCGAGGAGCGGGTACTTTCCCCCGGGGATATAAGCACCCACCGCCCGAACGGGTATGTTCTTCTGGCCAAGAAGCACTCCTGGCATGGTTTCGATCTCGAAATCTGTTATCGACTCAAGCTGCCGCTGGGCCATGATGCGAACCTGCTCTTGAACAAAGAGGATGTCATCGATGACCTGCTTCGGTACGCGCGCCATAATGGTGGCAAGTTCCTCCGGTTCCACCAGGAACGACTCAGGGGAATACGCATCGAACTTCGCCGAATACTCGCGAACGGCCTCGTCCCCGCGCTCGCGGATATCCGCGATGACCTGCTCCACGGTCGCTCGCACTTCACGGGTACTGCCGCGAGTTGCACTATTCTCGGCGGGCGCTTTGAGCAAGTGTGACTTGACGGCTGAGTTGCCGGGTGTTGCGACGTTCATTGTGGGAGCCTTCCATCTTCATTGACGAGCACTTGGCGGCATGTCACACCGGCGCGTGATGCACCCAGTGTATACGTATACATTCGAGATGCAAGGCTGTGGTTGCGCCCCTCGACACTAGAATCTCGAAGAGTGCGCTGGACCGTCCGGGCAGCCGAGAAGAGCAGGGGGCCGCGTGTGGTAACCAGCTCGGATGTTGCTCGCCTGGCCGGAGTCTCCCAGGCGACGGTTTCACGAGCGATGTC
>JAODMI010000071.1 GCA_025464755.1 Homoserinimonas sp. | reverse complement strand
GTGTACCCGCTGAGCAGTCGTGTGGTGGGTGCTGATCCAGAAGCACCAAAGGTGCCAGACTGTGGCGCGGCATTGGCGGGCTCGATAGCCGCCTGCGTCGACGGCGGGGAGGACGGCCGTGGGCGCTCGTACGGGGGCACGTGAGTCGTAGCGGGAGTGTCGGCCGGTTTGGCAGCGGGTGCCTTAGCGGTTGAGATGGGCCCAGTTTCGCTTGCTACCTGCTGCTTTGCCCACTGCTGCTGCTGTTGCACCAGTTCCTGGTCGGACTGCGAAGACTCATAAGCCCAGGCGTCTAGATCATTCTTGAAAAGCTTCTTGGCACGTGACGGCTTTGCCTGCCACTCGACGAGGCGGTCACGGAAGTCCACTAGCGATTGTTCGGCCTGGAAACTGAACGACACCGCGTTCTTCTTCATCTGCGTGATCTCGTGAGCGGCCCAATCGGCCGTCATGGCAGTGCCATTCAACGGAAGGAGACGAATGCTGACATCAGCTTCGTGCGCAAGATGCTCGGCGTGCTGCTGCTCTGGTACGGACAGTGTGTTCCACTTCGATGCGCGGCGTGCGGCACCGATCAGGGCAGTAACCGCAGCTGTGCGCCGTTCGCGGTCATTCAACGCGATCATCCGCCGCATCGAGTTGCGGCCGATCGCGGCGGCCACAATACCGGCGACGACAATCGCGACGAAGGGAATTACGACGGTCGAAAGTACCGTCCATCCTTCATCTGAGCCAAGCCATTCAACGAAATCATTCCACCACTGCATGCGAGAACTTTACCCGCGAACGGGTTACACCTCTGGCATGACGGGGTGTGTCGCCCGACATGCGGTCCGGCGAGACAGGTTCGGCGGGCGACATCGCTGGGTCGCGCCAAGGACGGGTTATCCGGCGAAAAAGCACTCCCGTGCAGCGTCAATAGTCCAGAACTCGCCATCGACGACGAATTGCCGCCGTAGGACATGAAGCCGCTTCGCCCGGTACCGCATTCCCTGACGTTCTCGGAAGCGTTCGATGTAGCCGACCACTTCGCCGTCTGCTCGCGTGACGCGCCAGAGCTCGTCGTGCAAGGGGACGAGGGTAAGGCCGAATTGGCTGACAGGCAAGGTTTGTGCACATTGCAACGTGGTCATTTCGCTCTTTCTGGCTAAGCCGGCCTGCTAAGGCGAGGAGCACCACGTTAAGCTGACCCACCGACACGGTGACGCTCAGTCATTCGATTTGTCTCAGGCCAGCTGGTGATTGCGGCCATCACTCAGCGCCAGATCGGCGTCGACCACCTTGTTGGCTCGAGCGGTTTGGGCCAAAACGATGCCGCCAAGTACCACCGTGGCCCCAACCATTTGCACCGCATTCAGCCCTTCTCCCAGCCATAGCCAGGCAACCAGGAAGGCGAATATCACTTCGGAGGAGGAGACCACACCGGCGGCGGTGGCCGCAAGATATTTCAAGGCAAGCAGGGACAGGGCGAAGGGCGCGAACGACCCAAGCACCATGTTCCAGAGCAGCGGCGCCCAGAGCGGAACGACAACCTCAGACAGTGTTCCGCCGAGCGAGACCCGTGTGCTGAAGATCGTTGGATCGATGTCCCACCACGACCCGAAGATCAACCAAAATAGGGTGGCGGCCGACATCGTCCAAAAGGCGACCGCCAGGGGAGACGACTTACCGACCTCACGCTCGCCGACGACGAAATAAATAGTCAGGCACACAGCAGCGGCGAGGGCGTACAGCACGCCCAGCGGATCCAGTTCGCTGTCCCAAACCTGGGCTACTACGGCCAGCCCTATGAGCACACAACAAATAGCGATCCACAGCCGTGCTTTGACCTGCTCTTTGAACAGGAAGTACGCGATGACGGCGACCATGAGCACCGCCGTGTACTCAATCAGAAGGGTCATGCCGACGGGAATCAGGCTGAGTGCTACTGCATACGTCCACTGCAGAAATGCGACACCGAACACGCCCAGGAAGGCAAACATCGCCAGCTGCCGACGCGAGACCCGAAAGGCTTGGCGATGGCCGATGATCAGCACCACAGCCGAGATTATGGCGGCCGTCGCAACGCGAAAGAGGGTAAGTTGCGCGGCTGTCAACCCAGAGTCGACAAGGGTGCGGGTGATACTTCCGTTGGCGCCGAAAAGCACCGCCGCCAGGACCGCCGCAAAATATCCCATTCTCAGCGCAGGCCGGTACCGTGAACGGCGAGCGGCTCAACGGCTGCCAGCTCGTCATGTGTAAGTGGTGCGGCCTGCGAAGCGGCAATATTGCCCTCCAGCTGCGCCACACTGCTGGCACCGATCAGGGCCGAGGTCACCTGCGGGTGGCGCAGGACCCAGGTGAGCGCAAGCTGAGCGAGTGTCTGACCACGCTGCTGCGCCAGAGCGTTCAATGCGCGAGCACGGCGCAGGTACGTCTCGCTGATGTTATCTGCGTTGATCCATCGTCCTTCCGCGGCGCGTGAGTCTGCTGGGATTCCCGCAAGATAACGATCCGTGAGTAATCCCTGGGCAAGGGGAGAAAAGACGATGCTGCCCAGACCGAGCTCGTCCAAAACGGGGAACAGACCCTCCGTTTCAACGTGTCGGTCGAACATGTTATAGCGCGGCTGGTGGATGAGGAGGGGAATCTTGTGGTCGGCCAGGGCAGCAGCGGCCGCGCGGGTCTGCTCTGGGTTGTAATTCGAGATCCCGACGTACAGTGCCCGCCCCGACGTCACCGCCGCCGCCAGTGCTCCCATGGTTTCTTCGATGGGGGTTTCGGGATCGGGGCGGTGAGAGTAGAAGATGTCGACGTAATCGAGGCCAAGGCGCGCCAGACTGGCATCCAGTGACGAGAGCAAGTATTTACGGGAGCCGAAGTCACCGTATGGCCCTGGCCACATGGTGAACCCAGCCTTAGACGAAATGATCAGCTCATCGCGATAGGGCATGAAGTCTTCGCGAAGGATGCGGCCGAAGTTTGTTTCGGCAGAACCCTCAGGCGGCCCATAGTTGTTGGCAAGGTCGAAGTGGGTCACTCCCAAATCGAACGCCCGACGGAGTATGGCCCGTTGGGTGTCCAAGGGCCGGTCGTGGCCGAAATTATTCCAGAGCCCAAGCGATATGCGGGGCAGTTGCAGACCACTGCGACCGACCCTTTCGTATGTGACGTTGTCATAACGGCTGGATTCGGCGATGTAGTTCACGTCGTCAGCATACGACCGACGCCCCTCGGGAATTGTCAGACCGGTGTAGGCGTTGGAGCACATGAAAGTCCTGAACAGAGAAAGTAGGGTTCCTTCATGCAAACTTTCGTTCTCGCCGGTGGTTGTTTCTGGTGTCTTGACGCCGTTTACCGCACTCTTAAGGGCGTCAGCTCGGTTGTGTCCGGTTACACCGGTGGCCATGTGGTTCAGCCGTCGTACGACCTTGTCTGCACGGGCACGACCGGCCACGCAGAAGCCGTGGCGGTCACCTTCGACCCTGAGGTCATTTCTGCCGACGTGATCCTGGATGTGTTTTTCACCCTCCACGATCCGCGCCAGCTTAATCGTCAGGGCAACGATGTCGGCACGCAGTACCGTTCGGCCATGTTTTACACCGATGAGGAGCAGAAAGCGATCTTCGAGGCCGCTCGGGACCGAGCATCGGATATCTGGGACGGTGACGTCGTCACCGAAATCAGTCCTTTGGGCGACTATTACGAGGCCGAGGGATATCACCAAGACTTTTTTGCGAAGAACCCTGGTCAGGGTTACTGCATGGCGGTAGCGCTACCGAAGGTGAATAAGGTGCGAAAGAGCTTCGCGCAGTACATTCTGGGCGCGTAACAGTCGACTTGTAGCGCCGACGGTCGTATGGTCGGACGTGCAGGGAAAGGAGCTCAACGATGAGCACATCTACACTGACAAGAAAAATTTGGGTCGCGTTCGGGCCGGCCGGAGCGCTGGGCTCGATTCACACGGTTGATGGCGGCTACGCCATGAAACTGTTGAAAGATGATTGCTACCGGGGCGTCTACCCGGCGCTCGACGTGGCCAAGAGCGCCCTCCACGCGAGTCTTCTGCCCGGAAGTGACTGGCCGGACTTCCGCGAGCACTAGTCCTCACCAATTCGGCGACGCCGCTTGACTCTCCACATAGGCGTTGCCGTCGCCGCGTGAGGGGTCCCGCGGTCGAGACTGGCGTCATGACTGACACCATCACTCTCACTGGCCTTGTGGCCACCACACCTCGCGTTGTGACGACCGCAGAAGGTCTTCACATCACCAGCTTTCGGCTGGCCTCTACCCAACGACGCTTCGACCGTGCCCGGCAAAGCTGGGTCGACGGAGACACGAACTGGTACACCGTGTCAATGTTCCGAAAACTCGCCGCCAACGCGGCCGTATCCCTCCAGAAGGGGGATCGGGTCATCGTGGCTGGTCGCCTTCGGCTGCGAGATTGGGAGGCTGGAGAGCGCAAGGGAATAAACATCGACATTGAAGCGGATGTGGTCGGTCACGACCTCGCTTGGGGCACGGCAGTCTTCGCCCGCAACATATCGGCAACGCCCGTTATTTCGGGGGTCGCTGGGGATACAGACGTCTCCGAGGGTATCGAGCCGGCGCGCGAAGCTAGGTCGTCGTTTGGCGAACAATGGGTTGAGCCGCACGTGGATGCGGCCTCCCCTCCGCCGGACTCGGTTGCGCGGTCCGAGGGTGGTGCAATTGCTGGAGC
>JAODMI010000092.1 GCA_025464755.1 Homoserinimonas sp. | reverse complement strand
AGCTCTCATGGTCGGTGCGATCGTCACCGAAGGTATCTTCAACATCAACGGTGTCGGTGGAACGGTCTACCGGGCCGTCACCCTGGGCGAAGGCCCCACGGTCGTCTCATTCATCGCGGTGATGGTCATCATCTTTGTGGTTGCCAACCTGCTCGTCGATCTGCTCTACGCGGCGCTTGACCCAAGGATTCGTTATGCCAAGTAAAGATGTGAAACACCAGGAACACTTCGTCGCGCCGCTTGAGGAAACTCCTGTGGCACCCATTGACCGTCTTGATGAGTCGCAGAAAGCTCGCAGCACCTGGGCTGATGCCTGGGACTCGATGCGCAGGCGTCCGATGTTCTGGATTTCCTCCTTCCTCATCGTCTTCATCCTGTTCGTCGCCTTCTTCCCGACGGTATTTACTCAGGTGCCGCCAAATCTGAATTGCTTGCTGGCTAATAGCAACGGAGGTCCCCAGTCGGGGCATCCCTTCGGCTTCACCCGGCAAGGCTGTGACGTGTATGCGCGCATCATTCACGGTACGCAGGCGTCCATCACCGTAGGCCTCCTCGCCACCGTGCTCGTGACACTCATCGGAGGCACCATTGGCGCCCTTGCAGGCTTCTACGGTGGATTCCTCGACTCGCTCGTGTCCCGTGTCGGCGACATCTTCTTCGCCATCCCCACCGTGCTCGGTGCCATCGTGCTTATGCAGGTGCTACCGGACCGCACGCCGCCAACGATCGCGCTGGTACTGGCACTGTTCGCCTGGCCGCAGATAGCCAGGATCATGCGCGGTGCCGTGCTGTCAGCGAAGAATCAGGACTACGTCATGGCATCAGTCGCCCTGGGCGTGTCTCGGTTCACAATCCTGCTCCGCCACGTAATCCCGAACTCCATTGCCCCGGTGATTGTAGTCGCGACAGTGTCACTGGGTACATTCATCGTCGCCGAGGCGACGCTGTCATTCCTCGGTGTTGGACTCCCGCCGAGCGTCATGTCGTGGGGTAACGACATTAATCAGGCACGCACGTCGCTGCGCACAAACCCGGAGATTTTGTTGCTACCCGCGGCCGCGCTATCCGTCGCCGTCCTCTCCTTTTTGATGCTGGGTGACGTGGTTCGCGACGCCCTCGACCCAAAGGCGAGGGCCCGACGATGAGCCAGCCCCATACCCAGACAGTGAGTGAGACCATCAATTCATCGAACGAACCTTTGCTCCAGATTCGCGGCCTTGAGGTCGGGTTTCAGACGCAGCGGGGTATCGTGCCCGCTGTTCGTGGCGTAGACCTCACCCTGTATGCAGGTCAAACACTGGCCATCGTCGGTGAGTCCGGTTCTGGGAAGACGACGACCGCGCAGTCGGTTATCGATTTGTTGCCTGGCACCGGAAAGGTCACGGCGGGCGAAATCTTGTTCCAAGGCCGCGACCTGACCAAGCTGTCGGCGAAGGCCATGCAAGACGTTCGTGGTCGCCTGATCGGGTATGTTCCCCAAGACCCGATGTCGAACCTGAACCCGGTGTGGAACATCGGTTTCCAAGTCGAGGAAGCTATCAAGGCCAATAACGTCGCGCAGGGGAAGGAAGCGCGCGTGCGCACCATCCGGGTGCTGCAGGAGGCGGGCCTGAGCGACGCCGCCGACCGTCTGAAACAGTACCCGCACCAGTTCTCCGGCGGGATGCGCCAACGAGTGCTCATCGGGATTGGGTTGTCATCGCGGCCGAAGCTGCTCATCGCCGATGAGCCGACATCTGCGCTGGACGTCACCGTGCAACGTCAGATCCTCGATCACCTGGCAACGCTGACCCGCGACTACGGCACCTCCGTGCTGTTCATCACACACGACCTGGGCTTGGCCGCAGAACGCGCCGAACAACTGGTCGTGATGTACCAGGGGAAGGTGGTGGAATCCGGGCCGTCGCGAGAAATTTTGGCCAACCCGCAGCATCCGTACACCCAGCGCTTGGTCGCTGCTGCGCCCAGCCTGGCTTCGCGGCGTATCCAGTCCGCCAAAAAATCTGGAGCTGAAGACCCGCACATCTTCGCCGACGGAGCATTGGACGAGACACTTATCGCACGCGCAACTGAGCGCGAGCATGCGGCACCGCGAAGGGACCTTATTTCGCTGCGGAACGTCTCGAAGATGTACCGCATCCGAAAGAAGGGATTCAAACAAGATGAACTGCTGGCCGTTGATGACGTGAGCTTTGGGGTGCAAAAGGGAACCACCACGGCACTGGTTGGGGAATCAGGATCCGGCAAATCAACTGTCGCCAAGCTGCTGCTGCAGCTGGAGAGCATCACCTCCGGAAGCATTGAATTTGATGGACAGGATGTCGCCGGGCTCGCAGGCGCGAAGCTGTTGCAGTTCCGGCGCCGCGTGCAGCCGGTATTCCAGGACCCGTACGGGTCGCTGGACCCGCAGTACAACGTTGGCAACACGATCGCCGAACCTCTGTTGGCTCACAGAATGGGTACAGCCCGCGACCGCCAGGAGCGTGTACGCGAACTTCTCGACCAAGTGTCGCTTCCCTGGTCGACGCGGTACCGCTATCCGAGCGAGCTCTCTGGGGGGCAGCGCCAGCGCATCGCCATTGCGCGCGCCCTCGCCCTGAAGCCTGACGTGCTCGTACTTGATGAAGCGGTTTCAGCGCTCGATGTTCTCGTGCAGGGGCAGATCCTCAACCTGCTGACCGAGTTGCAGACCGAGCTGGACCTCACCTATCTGTTCATAACTCACGACCTCGCCGTGGTGCGCCTCGTCGCGGACAACGTCTGCGTCATGCAGAAGGGCCGCGTAATCGAGGCCGCGACCACGGATGAGGTTTTCGACAATCCACGCGAGTCGTACACGCAAGAACTGCTGGCGGCCATCCCCGGTGGCAATTTCACATTCGGGCGCTAGGAACGCTTTCTGCTGCACACACTCGCACGGCGAAATCGAATCGTGGCGGCCACCACGGTGGCTGCCACGCTCATTCTGGGCGGCTGTACAGTGCAGTCCGAACTGGTGGAGGGCACCTCTGCGACGGTGGCGCTCACCCATCCGTTCACCTCGATCAATCCCAATACCTCGTATGGCAGTTCCGTGCCAACCAATGGCAGCATCTTCGCCGCAACAAACTCGTCGTTCAACGACTACAACGAGGTGCCAGAGTTGGTGAAGGACGCCTCGTTCGGCAGCTATGAGGTGGTAAGCGAGAACCCACTCACAGTGAAATACACCATTGCGGAGGGGGTGCGATGGTCCGACGGCATTCCAGTCGATGCCGCAGACATGCTGTTGGCGTGGGCTGCCAATTCGCGTGTGCTCAACGACCCCGACGCCGAGGCATCGCAACACACCGATCCACAGACCGGCGAGTTCAGCGACGACTTTCCCGAGGACTACGTCTATTTCGACGGTTTCACCGGCAACGGCCTGCAACTGGTGACCTCGACGCCAGTCATCGGCGACGACGGCACCTCACTCACCTTGGCTTACGACGAATACTTTCCTGACTGGGAGCTCGTGTTCGAAGTCGGGATGCCCGCGCACGTCGTCGCAGGTCATGCGCTTGACCGCGAGGACAGCAAGGCAGCGAAGGCTGCCCTGATTGAGGCTATCGAGGGGAACGACCGCGAGTCACTCGCGGCGATCTCTCGCTTCTGGAACTCCGGATTCAATTTTCAGGCGATGCCCGAGAATCACGACATTCTCGTAAGCAACGGCCCATACACTGTGACGGCCATCGATCCCGAGGGGGAGGTGACTCTGACGGCGAACCCGTACTATCGCGGCGCTCATTCGCCGGCCATTGAGAAGATCGACATACGATTCATCGCCGATCCGCTGCAGGCGGTGCACGCGCTCGGTGAGGGCACCATCGATGTTGTCGCCCCACAAGGGACTGCGGATGTCGCGGAGTCGCTGTCAGCGCTCGACCAGGTAACCATCCAGTCGGGTTTGGATGGAGCCTGGGAACGGCTGGACCTGCAGATGGAACAGGGTCGCAATGGTGTCTTTACCGATCCGCGAGTTCGGGAGGCCTTTCTTAAGGTGGTTCCCCGCCAAGAGATTCTGCAAAGGCTGGTCCGCCCGGTGGATGCGAGTGCTCAGCTTCGTTCCTCGCACGTTTTCATGCCTGACACAGTGGCATACACCGAAAGCGTTGCAGAGAACGGCTCGGCTTCGTTCCGCAAGGTCGACGTGTCCGCAGCAGAGGCGCTCCTGGCGAAGGCCGGCGTAGTATCCCCGGAAGTGTGCGTGTTGTTCGACCCGGCGAATCCGCGCCGTGTCACCGAGTTCCAATTACTGCGGGAATCCGCCGCTCACGCCGGTTTTCGGGTGACTGACTGTTCCAGTCCTGACTGGAATAATCTGCTCGGAAACCCGGGAGTGTACGACGCTGCACTGTATGCGCTGCAAACTACTAACCTTGCCGTCAGCGCAGTAGCGGCATCCTTCTCCTCGAGTTCTACTATCAACAATCACAACCGCTACGCCAATGCGGACGTAGACGCGCTGCTCGCCAGCCTCAACCACCCGGTCGATGATGCCGGACGGGTGCGGGCTCTGGCTGAAATAGATGCGTTGGTCTGGGCAGATTTCGCCGGCGTCCCGCTCTACCAATATCCTCGGATTCTCGCCTCGAATCGGACTCTGGAGGGCGTCGAAAGATCCCCGCTGGCCCCAACGGCGCTCTGGAATCCGTGGCGGTGGAAGCCTTCGTCAGGCACTTAGCAGCTCACGGTTGTGCTGACGCGCTACACTTGTTCGGCGGGTAGCCCTTCTGTGGTCCTGCGCCAACCCCACAATCTTCTCAAGGAACGCTACCTCTATGGCTATAGCCACCCGTAATGACCTGCGTAATGTCGCCATCGTCGCCCACGTTGACCATGGCAAGACGACGCTCGTTGACGCCATGCTCCGCCAGACGAACTCGTTTGCCGAGCACGCCCACCTCGAAGAACGCGCCATGGACTCCAACGAGCTCGAGCGCGAAAAGGGCATCACGATCCTCGCGAAGAACACCGCGATCTCATACAAGGGCATCCATTCCACCGACGGCGAGCCGATCACTATCAACGTGATCGACACCCCCGGCCACGCCGACTTCGGCGGCGAGGTCGAGCGGGGTCTCAGCATGGTCGACGGTGTCGTGCTCCTCGTCGACGCGAGTGAAGGTCCGCTCCCGCAGACCCGTTTCGTGCTGCGCAAGGCGCTGGAAGCCAAGCTTCCCGTCATCTTGCTGGTCAACAAGACCGACCGTCCAGACGCCCGGATCGACGAGGTCGTCGCCGAGAGCCAAGATCTGCTTCTCGGCCTCGCGAGTGACATGGCCGACGACGTGCCAGACCTCGACCTCGACGCCATTCTCGACGTCCCGGTTGTCTATGCGTCCGGCCGCAATGGCGCCGCCAGTTGGAACAAGCCAGCAAACGGTACCCTTCCCGACAACGAAGACCTTGAGCCGCTTTTCGACGCAATCCTCAAGCACATCCCGGCCCCGACCTACGACGACGAGCACCCCTTGCAGGCCTGGGTAACCAACCTCGACGCTTCACCGTTCCTCGGCCGCCTTGCTTTGCTTCGTGTCTTTCAGGGAACGATCAAAAAGGGTCAGACAGTCGCCTGGGTCAAGCATGATGGCACGGTCCAAAACGTCAAGGTCACCGAGCTTTTGATCACCAAAGCTCTGGACCGCTACCCGGCCGAGAGCGCCGGCCCCGGTGACATCGTCGCCGTCGCCGGTTTTGCTGACATCTTCATCGGTGAGACCCTCGCAGACCCCAACGATGTTCGGCCCCTGCCGACCATCACGGTTGATGACCCCGCAATCTCGATGACTATTGGAACGAACACGTCGCCGATGATCGGCAAGGTGAAAGGCCACAAGCTCACGGCCCGCATGGTCAAGGACCGCCTGGACCGCGAGCTGGTCGGCAACGTCTCGCTCAAACTGGTCGACATCGGGCGTCCGGATGCCTGGGAAGTGCAAGGTCGTGGCGAGCTCGCGTTAGCCATCCTTGTAGAGCAGATGCGTCGTGAGGGCTTCGAACTGACCGTCGGCAAGCCCCAGGTTGTTGTTAAGCAAATTGATGGCAAGGTGCACGAGCCGTTCGAGCACGTCACCATTGACGCGCCGGAGGAATACCTCGGCGCCATCACCCAGCTTCTAGCCGCCCGCAAGGGTCGTATGGAAAGCATGAGCAATCACGGCACCGGCTGGGTGCGGATGGAGTTCGTGGTTCCGGCCCGTGGCCTCATCGGTTTCCGCACCGAATTCCTCACCATCACCCGAGGTGCAGGTATCTCCAACGCCGTATCGCACGGTTACGAGCCCTGGGCTGGCGAAATTGTCACCCGTACCAACGGTTCCATCGTCGCCGACCGGTCAGGCGTTGCGACACCGTTTGCCATGGTGGCCCTGCAGGAGCGCATGTCGTTCTTCGTTGAGCCGACCCAGGAAGTGTATGAAGGCATGGTTGTCGGCGAGAACTCGCGTGCTGACGACATGGATGTCAACATCACCAAGGAAAAGCAGCTGACCAACATGCGCCAGTCGACATCCGACTCATTTGAGCGGATGACGCCGTCACGCAAGCTGACCCTGGAAGAATGTCTTGAATTCGCTCGGGAAGACGAGTGTGTCGAGGTCACTCCGGAGTTTGTTCGCATCCGCAAGCTCGAGCTGGACGCCAACGCGCGTGCCCGTAAGACCTCACGTCTGAAGAAGCAGAACGCCTAGGCTTCTGCATATCGGTACAGGAGAGCGCATGGACGCGACAGGTCGCCGTTACCTGTTCGTCCATGCGCACCCTGACGACGAAACGATCAGCACGGGTGGAACCATAGCTCAGCTGGTGGATCAGGGTGCCGAGGTCACGGTGCTCACCTGCACCAGGGGCGAGCGTGGCGAAGTCATCCCGCCAGAGTTAGCCCATCTCGAATTTGACGCGGTAGCTCTTGGTGAACATCGGATGGGTGAGCTTTCTGAAGCCATGCGCATTCTCGGTGTGAGCGACCATCGCTACCTGGGTGATACGAACGCCCGGCTGTCCAGCCTGCAACCCAGACGGTACCTGGACTCGGGCATGGTTTGGGGCGAGACGGGTGCGCTGCCAATTCCTGCCTCCGCAGAGGATGAGCTCAGCTCGCAGTCCCTGTGCGCTGCGCCCTTGCACGAGGTTGCCGCAGACATCGCCTCGGTGATCGCTCAGGTGCAGCCCACCGCTGTCGTAAGTTACGCCGCAGATGGTGGCTACGGGCATCCAGACCACATCCGCGCGCATCAGGCCACCGCTCGAGCATGTGAAGTCATGAGCGTGCCGTTTTTTACCATTGAGCCGGACAGCACCGCTCCTGCGGAAGTTGTGGATGTGACCGCGCAGCTGGAGCGCAAAGCCGGGGCGATGCGCGCCCACCGCACCCAAATCACGGTCAGCGGGGACTCATATGCACTCTCAAGCGGCCCTACCATGCCGATCGCATCGCGGGAAGCGTTCCGGGAGGCATCTACGGTGGGGGAGGAGCCCACCTCGTTCGCCAGGATGGGAACCGGCTCTCGAGTCGCTTCTGCGGCGCTCTCTCTTGTTGGCGGGTCTGTTATCGGCGTCCTTGCCACCATCAACCACCAATTCGCCGTCTCACCCTTCGGCGTCGTCATCCCACTCGGTCTGATCGCCGCACTGCTGATCTCGACGGCGTTGATGGTCGGGCTGCGTCTACTTTTCGACCATCGGGTACCGGCGACCCTCGCCGCCGTTGGACTGCTTGTGACACTGTTCGTTTTTGCGCAGACAGGCCCGGGCGGGTCGGTTCTGATTCCCGCAACGGCGGTCGGTTATGTGTGGGCGTTCGGCTTACCGCTAGCGGCGGCCGTTGTTTTGGCGTGGCCGCGGATGCACTCGACCCGGGGCAACTCAGCCCAGGTGGAGGCAGCCCGATTGCTTTCAGGCAGTGCAAGCTAAGCTGGTATTCATCATTCGAGTACCGAAGGAACTGCTCCCGTGACCTATGTCATAGCCCTCCCCTGCGTGGACCTCAAAGACCGCGCCTGCGTTGACGAGTGCCCCGTCGACTGCATTTACGAGGGCGACCGGATGCTGTACATCCACCCCGACGAATGCGTCGACTGTGGTGCGTGTGAACCGGTCTGCCCGGTCGAGGCCATTTTCTACGAAGACGATCTCCCCGAAGTCTGGGGCGACTACTACAAGGCAAATGTCGAGTTCTTCGAAGAGGTCGGATCTCCAGGCGGCGCAGCCAAGGTGGGCATCATCCACAAGGACCACCCGGTCGTGTCAGCTTTGCCGCCGCAAACACAAGACGCTTAGCCGATATCGAATAGGGCGCGCAGCGCAACCTGTGCAGGCGCACCCTTGGAGGTATCCGCTACCGGTGAGCGCGATTGTTTGGCGAATACACCCAGCGCCCTCTGACCCAATTAGGCTGTAGGGGTGAACGACGCTGCCAAGATCAACGCCGATAAGGCCACCCTCCACTTTCCGGGCGGTTCCGCCGACTTTCCTATCCTGAACAGCGTGGACGGTGCGAACAGCATCGACTTCTCCACGCTGACCAGACAGACCGGCTACACCGCTCTGGACAACGGATTCGTGAACACCGCCTCAACGAAGAGTGCCATCACCTACATCGATGGTGAAAAAGGAATTCTTCGCTACCGTGGTTACGCCATCGAAGACGTTGCGAAGAACTCGACCTACCTCGAGGCTGCCTGGATGCTCATCCACGGTGAGCTTCCCAGTAAGTCGGAACTGGAAGAGTTCGAAGAGAAGATTCGACGCCATACCCTGCTGCACGAAGACCTTCGACGGTTCTTCGACGCCCTGCCGCACGACGCTCACCCGATGTCGGTGCTTTCCAGCGCGGTTGGCGCGTTGTCGACGTTCTACCAGGACTCGCTGAACGTGCACGACCCCGAGCAGGTGGAGATTTCCACCATCCGTTTGCTGGCCAAACTGCCGACGATCGCCGCGTACGCTCAGAAGAAAAGCCTGGGTCAGGCGTTCCTCTATCCGTATAACAGCCTCAGCTTCGTCGACAATTTCTTGAAGATGAACTTCGGCAATATGGCCGAGCCATACATCGGGGACCCTGTTCTCAGCGCTGCGCTTGATCGACTCTTGATCTTGCATGAAGACCACGAGCAGAACGCGTCAACCTCGACCGTGCGCCTGGTCGGTTCGACCGAAGCGAACCTTTTCGCCTCAGTTTCCGCGGGAATCAACGCCCTCTACGGGCCGTTGCATGGCGGCGCGAATGAAGCGGTCCTCAACATGCTTGGTCAGATTCGGGACTCCGGAGAAGGCGTTGAAAAGTTTGTTGAGCGTGTCAAGAACAAGGAGCAGGGCATCCGCCTGATGGGCTTCGGGCATCGCGTGTACAAAAACTTCGACCCGCGCGCGACTTTGGTCAAGGAGAGCGCGCACGAAGTTCTTGCGGCGCTCGGAGTGCAAGACGACTTGCTCGACATTGCGCAGGAGCTGGAAGCCGTTGCGCTGGCCGACGACTACTTCGCCGAGCGCAAGCTCTACCCGAACGTCGACTTCTACACGGGAGTCATTTACAAGGCGATGGGTTTCCCGACGCGGATGTTCACGGTGCTGTTTGCCATCGGACGACTCCCCGGCTGGATTGCGCACTGGCGTGAGATGAACGATGACCCGTCGACCAAGCTCGGGCGCCCTCAGCAGCTGTACACGGGGTCACCAGCGCGCGACTGGCCTACCGACCGGTAAGTCCGCCTCTTTCCCGCGCGGTGGGCGCTGAGAAGGGCTGCTAGCCCGCTTCGCTGCGCCCACGCTTGCCCGGTGATCAAACACCCGAGTGGCGCGTGGCAGGCGAGCGCATTCGCCGTCAGTGGAGCTGATGCGAGAACGGCTGCGCTCGAGGCTGTGCGAAAAGCACCGGGCGTCCGCGCCTAGGAAAATCAGTGCAGGGCAGCGTTCAGTTGAATGCCATGGCCTGTTCGCGGAAGGACCTCCACCGCGCCGGTCACAGAGTTTCGACGAAAGAGCAGGTTTGGTACTCCGGAGAGCGCCTCGGCTTTGACGGTGCGCGACTCGGTCTCACCCTCCAGCAGCGTAACTTTCGTGCCGGCCGTCACGTAAAGGCCGGCTTCAACGACGGTGTCATCGCCGATGGAAATCCCAATTCCCGAATTGGCACCCAATAAGGCTCGTTGGCCGACGGAGACGCGCTGGGTTCCGCCGCCACTGAGCGTTCCCATGATGGATGCTCCGCCTCCGATGTCGGAGCCGTCGCCGACGACGACACCCTGTGAGATGCGGCCCTCAACCATCGATGCACCCAGGGTGCCGGCGTTGAAATTGACGAAGCCCTCATGCATGACAGTCGTGCCGGGGGAGAGGTGAGCGCCTAAACGCACCCGGGAGACATCGGCGATCCGCACACCAGCCGGTATGACATAGTCCACCAGGCGTGGGAACTTATCGACACTGTACGGTGCGATTCCGGCCCGCTGTAACTGCACTCGGCGACTGGTGAAGTCGCTGGGAAGCACCGGTCCAGCGTTGGTCCACACGACGTTTGGCAGTTGTGCGAAAATGCCGTCCAGGTTGAGCTCATTGGGC
>JAODMI010000067.1 GCA_025464755.1 Homoserinimonas sp. | reverse complement strand
TCTTGTTGCACTGTGGCACTGTGTAACGAGAACAGGGCGTGTCTGGCCTGCAGCGAAATCCTTCCGGCCCTGAACGACTCCGAGGGTGGAGTTACAGCCGCCTCAGCGTTGGATCGTAGCCGAGCAGTTGGCTTGCGTTCTCGGCCGCACGCGTGACTAGGGGCCCGAGCGCTGCCGCCTGTCCTGGGGCGACCCGCGAGGTGGGGAACCCGAGGCCGATCGCTCCAGCCAGCTCGCCAACGTGCGTGAAAACCGGAGCGCTGATGGATCCGACATCGAGGTTTCGTTCCCCGAAAGCTGCGTAATAGCCTTGTTCGCGTGCGGTCGATGTTTGGCGGTCGAGAATTTCGAGGCTGTCTGGTGTTTCTGATGTGAACTTGACCAGTTCAGCCGCTTCCAACGCGCGTCGCGCGTCTGGGTCGAACGCGAGGAAGATTTTGCCGGGCGCGCCAGCATGAATGGGCATCACCATTCCCACCAGGAACGGCCGCATCACCACGTGTCGAGTCTCCGCCACCGCGACGATTGTTCGAAACAGTCCATCTCGCACGTAAAAGCATGCAGTTTCGCCGGTGAGATCGCGTAACAGCTGCAGTGCTGGAGTGACGAGCCGCACAACGTCGAGCCCGAGCGTGCCAGGCGTCGCCCAACGCACCATGGCGATCCCAATCCGGTAGCGGTCCAGGTCGCGGTCGAGCAAGCCTTCATGCACCATGTCCTGCACGAGCCGTTGGCAGGTGCTTGAGGGCAAGCCTGTCTTTTTGTGGATTTGCTGCAGCGTGAATTCAGGTCTGTCGACGGAGAAGCAGCTGAGGATCTCGGTGATCTTGTGCAGCACCAACGTTGATGCCCGGCTTGCTCTTTGCTCAGTTGGCACGTTTTGTCAGTCCTCGCTGCGCTATTTCCTATTTCGCCACCATTCTAGGTGTGACGACGAGGCTTCCCGAGTTGACAATGTCCCGGCGAATCCCACATGATGGGTCCCGACCTCACGCCGTGGGATCGCAATTTATGGAGAAACTCCGTACACAACGCTGTGGAGAGATATATGAACAACGCCGAACTCACCCTAGAAAACACGGCGAACCGGCGCTCGCCGGGCTCGTCACGCATCGGCCTTATCGTGCCGAGCTCGAACACGACGATGGAGACGGAGCTGCCCGAACTCTTTCGCCGCCAGTCTGAAGCGACCGGGCACCGTTACACGTTCCACTCCGCGCGAGCCGCGCTCAAGAACGTGACCCGTGAGGAATTGCTGGCGATGGCTGCAAAGGCGGCCGACTGTGCGAAGGCTGTGTCCGACGCTGACGTCGACGTAATCGCGTACGCATGCCTGGTTGCCGTCATGGCGCAGGGCCCCGGCGCGCACGACAGTGCCGAAGCGATCATTGCCGGAGCCGCAGAAGAGAACGGTCATCCTGCAGAAGTCACAAGCAGCGCGGGGGCGCTCGTGCGCACCCTCACGGACCTCGGTGTTCGTCGCGTCGCGATGGTTACCCCCTACATGAAGCCCCTGACCAAAATGGTGAGCGACTACATCGAAGGCGCCGGCATCACCGTTCTGGATGCTGTCAGCCTCGAGGTTGCAGACAACCTGGCCGTAGGGTGCTTGAACCCGGACAACCTTCTCGGAATCGCACGCAATCTGAAGCTTGAAGGCGCCGAAGCGATCATCCTGTCTGCGTGCGTGCAAATGCCATCGCTCAGTGCCGTTGAAACTGTTGAGAAAGAGCTGGGACTGCCGGTCATCACCGCAGCCACGGCGACAACTTACGAGATCCTCAAGGCGCTGGGTCACCAACCGGCCATCACCGGTGCGGGCAGTCTTCTCGCCGGCACCGCAACGGCGCTCGTCAGCTCCAACGCCTAGGGGCGCGACGATGTCTATCGCTCTCGTCGCATTCTTTGTGCTGATCGCGGCCTTCGTGATCGGCTCGTTCACCCGTATCAACGCGGGACTTATGGCGTGGGTAGCCGCGTTTGGGGTCGGCACGCTCGTCGCAGGTTTGCCGATCGCCGATGTGATCGGCGAATTCCCGGCGGGGCTGTTCTTGATCTTGATCGGAGCAACTCTCCTCTTCGCCATCGTCCGCATCAACGGCACGATCGACCTCCTCGCCTATTGGGCGGAACTACTCGCAGGCAACCGCAAGATTCTCGTGCCGGTCCTCATGTTCTTGCTGACGGCGATTCTGGCGTCTGCTGGCGCATTCACTCCGGCGGCAATTGCGATCGTCGCGCCGGTGGCCTTGGCGCTCGGTAGCCGCTTCGGAATCAGCACGCTAGCCATGGGCCTGGTCGTGGTGCAGGGAGCGAACGCAGGGGCGTTCTCGCCCGTTAACCCGTTCGGCGTGTTGAGCAATGTCATGCTCGACAACGCGGGTGCGTCCGAGGATTCCCTCAAGCTCTTCGTATATTGCTTCGTGTTCAACGCCATCCTCGCCGTCATCGCTTATGCCGCCGCCCAGGCGATCATGAACCGTCGAGCCGGCCACATGGAGGAGAAGGATCTCGCATCAGCGGACGGGATCGGGCAGTCGCAGCCGGCTCCATCGGCGACAGGCGGGACCGCAGCAAACCTCACCGGTGTGTTGACGGCGCCTACCCTCACCAAGGCCGTTCCGGTGCGGGTCGCAGTCACGCCTATTCGGCTGCTTACCCTCGTCGGGCTTGTAGCACTCCTGGTTCTCACGACCGTTTTTGGTATCGACGTGGGAGTGGCGTCCATCCTGATCGCCCTGGTGCTGATCGTAGTGAATGTGGATGTGCAGAAACCGGCTGTCGAAAGCATGCCGTGGTCTGCCATCATCCTCGTCACCGGGATCGTCACCTACGTCGGCATGCTTGAGGCTATCGGCGCCCTGGATGAGCTTCAAAGCGGCATCGCGGAACTCGGGAACGGATCGCTTGCGGCCCTCGTTACCGGATACGTAGTCGCGCTCGTCTCGGCTTTCGCTTCGACCACCGGCACGCTGGGCGTCATTAGCCCGCTAGTCACACCGATCGCGCTCGACCCGCTGCTCACGCCGATCGGCGTCATCACTGCACTTTCGATCAGCTCATCCGTGGTCGATGTGAGCCCGATGTCAACGAGCGGTGCATTGCTCATGGCGAGCGCTCAGCCCAAGGACGAACGCCTGTTCTTCCGGGCTCTGCTGCTCTGGGCAATCGCGATGATTGTCATCGTTCCCGTGCTCGTATGGTTCGTGTTCGTACAGTTGGGTATCGGCTAGTCCGCAGCGAAAATCACCCGGCACCGGCGGTTCAATCGTCGACGGTGCCGGGTTTTTTCGTGTCCGAAGCGGTGGCGTTAGGTCGAAAATGTGCAGGCCAGTCAGCCGCGCGGATTCGTTTGATTTCTTTCACCTCACCCATGGTTCCCCATTCATCCCGCCCCAATCGTGACAGCGGGTCCAGTAGCTCGATTTTGGGGTGCCCGCCCTCGAGAATGTCGGACGAGACGACCGCGTGCGTTACCTCACCAAAGATCAGGGTGCAATCGCCGATCGCAAGCGTCGAGTGCAGACGGCACTCGAGCGCTGCAGGGGATTCCTTCACCCGGGGCGGACGAACCGTGAGGCTGGGTTCCCGCGTGAGGCCTGCCGCATCGAACTCGTCAACGGCCGGATCGAAGTCGGTGCCGGTCGCATTCACTTCACTGAGAAGCTTCACCGGCGCGAAATTGACGACAAAATCTCCGGTCTCGGTGATGTTGCGCAAAGAGTCTTTCTCGCCGACAGAAGTGAACTGCACGATCGGTGGTGTGACAGAGGCAACGGTGAAGAAGGAATGCGGCGCGAGGTTATCGACGCCGGCAGCCGATGTGCTGGAGACCCAAGCGATTGGCCGGGGGACGACCAGAGAGGTGACCAGCCGATAGAAATCTCGCCGCGATAAGTGGCTGGGATCGAAGTGAGCGCGCATGCTCTAGGGTAACAATCGCTTGAAGAACGGACCGGACGCGCGATAGCGGCGACACGGGCTCCGATCCCTCTTGGTCACCATATGCGATCGAAAACGAGTGCTGCACGCAGCCGATACGCTCAGCGGCAATCAGAGCGGTGCTTATCCCCAGACCTCAGCAAATACTCGCATGAAGTTTTCACCCAAAACCTTTGCGATGTCCTCGTCGCTGTAGCCGCGCTCGGATAGCCCAACGGCAAGCTCTACGGTGTTGGTCCCATCCAGGGGATAGTGCCACGGTGGCGCGGGGTATTCATCGGCACTCCAATTGCCGAGATCCACGTTCAAGCGGTAGCCGCTGTCGTGAAAGTAGTCTGTGCCGATGCCCACATGGTCGATGCCTGCCACCTCCACGATGTGGTCCAAGTGGGCTAGTACGTCATTTACGCTCGGGCGGAGGGTCTTGTCGGTGATGAACGCGGGGAACGAGCACAAGCCGATCACCCCGCCTTTGGCCGCAACAGCGATGATCTGTTCATCCGTGAGGTTACGAGGGTGATCATGCACCGCACGCGCGTTCGCGTGTGTGAAAACGTCTGGCTTACTGGAGCAGTCCATCGCTTCGAGCGTGGTTCGCACTCCCGTGTGTGAAAGGTCGACGAGTACACCGTGCTCATTCATTTTTTTGACCACATCACGCCCGAAAGTGGAAAGGCCGGCGTTCTCCGGTTCGAGGCATCCGTCGCCCAGATTGTTCCGGTAGTTGTAGCACAGCTGGATGACCCCGACTCCCAGGCGCTTGTACACCTCGACCATCCCGGCGTCCCTGCCGAGCGGGCGGCCGTTCTGAAAGTGGAAGGCCATCGCCATCTTGCCGTCTGCCTTCGCCTTCACGATTTGCTGCGAAGACTGCGCGAGGGTCAGCTCCTCAGGGTTCGCCCCAATAAGCTCCAAATAGCGGGACAGTTTTTCGACCGTCGCAGGGAGGTCATCGGTGCTCGTTACCGTACCGAGAATTGCCGTCGTGCCCGCCTCGTAATAGCGGCGCCAGTCCCTCAAGTCCTGCATCAGAACGGGAACTGCACAATCTATCACCAAGCTTTCCCTATAAATGCGGGCTGCTCTTTCATGATGGTGCGACATGCCTGCTTTTCCTCTCTCCACATTTCCCCCTTCGAAAGCGCCTACAGCACCATGGTTGCCACGAGTTCTGCGGTAACCGGTGCCAGCGTGACGCCCAACGGTCCGTGCCCGGTGGCGTAGATTATTCGGCAATTCCGGGCGGATCGTGCCACAACCGGCAAACCGGTGCTGGTCATCGGTCGGGACCCCTGCCAGCTTGCAGTCTCCTTGAGTCGTGCCAAGGCAGGTACCAGCGACTCGGCGTCTGAACGCAATCGTCTGGTATCGGCCAAAGTTGGCTGCGTGGACGCCCGGCCGCCGAACTGCATGCCGCCCGTAATTCTGACCTGGTCCCCAATCGGACTGATAACCACGTGGCTGTCAACAGCCATCAACGCGTGCTGAATGGTGTTGTCGCCGTCGGCTAGTGTGATGCTCCAGCCATAGCCCGGCTCCACGGGAATGGTATCTCCGAATAGGCGACTCACGGCTCGGCTCGCGGAGCCCACCGCGACAACCACATGGTCCGCACTGTACGAACCATCTCTCGTATGAACCACCTGTGCATCCTCGATCGACACAGACGCCGAGGTGACGGCTGCTCGATGCAGAATCGCGCCGTTATCGAGTGCACTGTGAAGCAACACACGTGAAGCTCGCGCGGAGTCGAGAACTGCTTCATGGGGAAACCAGATCCCTCCGGCTACAGCCGCGGTCAATGCTGGCTCTAACTGGATGGCCTCAGCCTGGTTCACCACAACGCAGCTCGCTCCCGCTCTTGTCAGCGTGGTGGATGTCTCTTCTGCCTTACGGAACGACTTAGACGACTGATGCGCCCAGAGCCATCCGCAATTGCGCAACTGCAGGTCGACTCCCTCGTCGGACATGTCCCGATACAGATCGAGGCTGCGTGTTGCGAGTGCGTGCAGCGTTGAGGTGTCCCGTCTCACCCGGCTGGGCCGACATGCCAGGGCAAATTTCGCCATCCACAAGAGCGTCTCTCGACTCATCGGGGTTCCCAAGCGCACGACAGCGTCGGGGGACCATGCCGAGCGAATCCCCGACACAAGGTTCGCCGGAGTTGACATCGGCACTGCGTAACTTGGCACCACCAGGCCGGCGTTGCCTAGGGAAGCTCCCTCTCCCGGAGCGGGGTCGAGCACGCGAACCGATCTACCGCGCAGCGCGAGCGTGCGGGCAATCGCAGATCCTACGATTCCCGCGCCTACGACGAGAACGTCCGAGTGTCGCGCCTCGCCCAGATCATCTTTATTCACGGGCACCTTTATTCATCGTCGGCGGGCGCGGTGGGGGTAACCTTCCAAACGCTGGCAAAGTATCGCCTCAAGTTGCTGCCCATGAACTTGTCGATGGCCGCACCGCCAACCCCTGAGGTGGCGAGAGCCCGTTGCAGTCTCTCGTATCCGTCGAAGTCTTCGAAGCCGGGCAGAGTAGGGGGCTGGCTATAGTTCATCAACCTGCGGCCCGACCCGCCGTCATGGGAGATGTAGTCGAAAAACTGAGGTGGCTGTCCGGGGGTCAAATCAGAGCCCAGAGCAACACTGTCTTCGCCGACGACCCGCATGGCATAACGGATTGTTTCCGCCATGTCCTGCACAGTGGATTCCGTCCCTCTGGGCAGGTATTGCCGCAGCGTGGTGAGACATACAACTCCTCCGCTCTCCGCCACCATTCTCATGTCCTCGTCCGACTTGTTTCGTGCGGAGTCGTTGAGAGCTCGAGGGCTTGACTGCGAATAGAACACCGGCTGTGTGCTGCTGTGGGCAACATCACGTGCTGTCTGCGTTCCCACATGGGCAAGGTCAATAGCGATGCCCGCTTCATTGAGCGCACAAACCAGCCTTCGGCCGTAGTCAGTGATCCCGTAATCTTCGGCTTCATTGCAGCCGGACCCCGCGGAGTTCCTCGCAATGAAAGTCGGTTGAGCTATCCGAAGGCCGGCAGCAGCGAATTTGGCAACGGAAGCAAGATCATCACCGAAACCGCTGCTGTTCTGCCAGCTGAATATGATCCCCGTTTTGCCTTGGTGGGCTGCATTGTCAATGTCAGCGATGTTATCGACTGGGTAGAGGATGTCATGGTTTGCGGCGACGAACTTTTTGAGGGTCTCCAGCTTCTTCCACGAATCCTGCGGGCCCTCCCAAATGGAACACACGATGCTGACCGCGGTGATGCCGCGGGCGTTCAGGCTCTGGAAGACCGAACGCTCCCAGACGGGTATCAGTTTTGCATCGAGGATCATCGGTGGCGTAGTCACTCCATCTCCAGTTTCGCCTTTTCCTTCTGAGTGGCAAGGAAAATCACGGCAAGCACGGCGACGATGCCAACGTAGAAGACCGGAGCTAATGAGTTTCCTGTCGCGTCGATCAGCCAAGTTGCGATGTATGGAGTGAACCCTCCGAACACGACCGTCGACAAGCTGTACCCGATTGCCATGCCGCTGGAGCGCGTCGCCGTGGGGAAGAACTCGGCAAGCGTCGCCGCAGCCGGCCCGGTGTAGAGCGCGAGCAACAGGCCGACCACCATTACGACGACCAGGACGGCACCAAAACCGGCTCCGCCGGTGAGGAAGGAGAACAGCGGCCATGGCAGGACGATGAAGCCCACGCAACTGGAAATCAGGAGCGGTTTGCGACCGAAGCGGTCGGACAACGCACCAGCGATCGGAATGATGCAGATATAGAACAGCATCGCAATCGTATTGATCCACAGTGAATCGCCCGCGGTGACTTCGAATTCCCGCTGCAGGAACGTGGGCATGTACGTGAGAAAGAAGTAGAAAGCGACTGACCAGAACATGGTGAACAGGAACGCGCGCAGGACGCGACGAAAGGAGCTCAAGCGAGGTTCTTCGGCTCCCTTGCCGGGCACGGGTGTTTCTTGCTGCGTCGTGCGGACCGCGGCGGTGAACATGGGAGTTTCGTCAGTAGCACGTCGGATGATGAATGCGATTGGAGCCAGGATTCCTCCGATGATGAAGGGTATTCTCCATCCCCAATCCGACATTCCCTCTGCGCCGACAATCATGGTCACCAGTGCGACAACGAGTGTTCCGAGGAGCAGCCCCGCTGCGCTACCGATTTGCATGAAGCTTCCAAAAAGCCCCCGCTTCTTGGGGGGAGCCCATTCCACCAGGAAGGCGGCCGCAGTTGTTGTCTCTCCGCCAGCGGAGAATCCTTGAAGCAGCCGGAAGAAGACCAGTAAAGCTGGTGCCGCGATACCGATGCTCTGGTAGTCGGGGGTGGCGGCAATACCGAGCGTGGCCACGGCCATCAGTAAGAGTGTCGCAAGGAGCACTGCGCGGCGTCCGCGCTTGTCTCCCATGCGTCCAAAGAAGTAACCGCCCAGGGGGCGTGCGGCGAAGCCCACGCCGAAGGCGGCGAACGAGGCTAGGAGAGAGGCGGTGGGATCATCTGATGGAAAGAAGTTTTGCGCCAAAATGACGGCGACATAGGCGTAAACGCCGAAATCAAACCACTCCAAGACATGACCGAGTGTGCCGGCAACCACGGCCTTTCGTGACCGTCTTTCGACACTCCTCGGTGAGGAGTCGACGACAGCGGAATTTCGCCCTGCATTCATGGTGCTTCCCTTCGAAAATGTCATGTGAGGATGCCTGTATTGCAGGGAACGACCCTGTTCGGTCACGACGCTAGCACAAGTAGGGTGTGATACCTTACTCTCAAGCCATAGGAATTTGCCCACGCCGTTCAGCAGAGAGCGGCGACTTCCAGCGCTCTAAGCTCGGGTGACTCGAAGTTGCGGTGAGGAGGTAAATCGTGCCGAACATAGCAAGTTGGCTTGATGACGCAGAGCAAGGAATAAACAACCGAAGCCTGCGGGAACAGGCCAGGCGTATCATCCGTGCCCGTATCGTGTCGGGCCGAATGGAACCTGAAGTGCTCCATTCCATTGGAGCGGTCGCCGAAGAGCTGAAAGTATCCATCACCCCGGTTCGAGAGGCGCTCCGCCAGCTAGCCAACGAAGGTTTAATCGAAATACGTCGCAACCGTGGCTTTTTTGTAAGAACGCCGACGGCCGAAGAGCTGGACAACATCGTTCAAGTTCGATCGATGCTAGAAGTTGCGGCAGTCAAGGAAGTCACGCAACGCGGTCTTCTGACCGACACCGCGCGCCTTCACCAGCTATGCCGCTCCAACGAGGCCCACGCCTTGGCCGGGGAATGGGAAGCATTCGTTGAGACGGACCGGGCATTTCACCTCGGCCTCATCGAAGGCCTGAACAATCCGACCCTTGTGGAAATCGTCAGCTCCCTACGGGATCAAAGCCGTCTTCCAGGGCTAGACCGGATTGCTGGAACGAAGCCGTTTGTCGAGTCGACTAAAGAGCATGCGTTGCTTCTGGACGCTATGGAACGCGGGCAAGACGAATTGGCCGCAAAAATCATGCGCGATCACCTAGGCCACGTGCGTGGAATCTG
>JAODMI010000035.1 GCA_025464755.1 Homoserinimonas sp. | reverse complement strand
CGCTGTCGGTCGACAATCTCTTCGTCTTCCTCATCATCATGACCAGTTTTCGCGTTCCCCGCGAAGACCAGCAGAAGGTGCTGCTGTTCGGGATAACCTTCTCCCTCATCGCCCGCACCGGATTTATTTTTCTGGGCGCAGCGCTCATCAATTCCTTCGCGTGGGTGTTCTACTTCTTCGGACTCATCCTTCTGGTAACCGCTGGCAGCATGCTCAAGCCAGAGAGTTCGGATTCGAAAACCGCCGACAACTTCATGGTGCGGATCGCACGGAAACTCTTCCACACGAGCCCTGACTACGACGGGGACAAACTATTCACCGTCTACAACGGTAAACGCGCCCTAACTCCGATGCTTCTTGTCATGGTCGCGATTGCGGGCACCGACTTGCTGTTCGCGCTCGATTCAATTCCCGCGATTTTCGGACTGACGCAGAACGTCTTCATCGTATTCACCGCAACTGCGTTCTCGCTGCTGGGTCTACGGCAGCTGTACTTTCTCCTCGACGGCTTGCTGGACCGCCTCATCTACCTCTCGTACGGCCTGGCCACAATTCTCGCGTTCATTGGCGTGAAACTGATACTGCATGCCCTGCACGAAAACAACCTGCCATTCGTCAATGGCGGCGAGCCAGTCCCGGTATATGAAATCAGCACCAGCCTTTCGCTCACCGTCATTATTGGCGCCCTCGTCATCACCGTGCTCGCGTCGCTGTTTAGCAAGGCGGGCCGCGCGCAAACAACGATCGCCAATGCACGACGCCACGCAACGCAGTATCTGGACCTCGGTTACACGGAGGACCACGCCGAGCGGCTGCGCGTGTATAATGCCCTCCTTCAGGAAGAGGAGTCTTTGCGACGCCTCGAGCCTAAGTACCGGCAAAAGGCTTTGAACGAAGCAGAACTCCTCGACCTTCTCCGGGAGGCGCACGGCGCACACGCACAGTCGGTGCAGCGGGCGAACCGGGACCAGCCCAGCGGAACGAGCGTTGAGTAAGGCCGCCCTGTTTCCGTCAGTCCGGTGAGGTCGCAGCCTGTTCGGCAACCCGGATGCGATGGCGCGTCGTGGCGCCCGACAGGCAGGGCGAGCCTGGGTCACTCGTAGCCACGCGGCGCGCCCCTTACGGTGACCATAACGGCGCCCATCGCGCACTTCTGCTCAAGGGTTCGCAGCCATCGCCGGTCCTACACGTATACGCAAGGAATTTCTCAAAAAAGGTGCGGGCCACCTAGCGCCACGTTACCTAACCGTTATAGAGTGCGAAGTGCAGAAGTTGTTTGCTGTGGCAACGACTGCAGAATGTGATTGCAGGACACTCTTGGTGCAAGGGAGAGGGCCCGCCGCTAGCCTCTGCGACGGGCCCTCGATCTGTTAAGTTCCCTTCTGCGAAGTAGAGCTCCCATTCCCTAGAGTGGACGCGGAGGAGCCATGAGTACAAAAACTGTTGCCGTAACCGCATGGGAGGCGCTGTTTCGCGCTCAAGTGACCGTGATGAGGCAACTGCACGAGGAATTCCCTGCCGACGAAATCTCGCTGAACGAATACGACGTTTTGTTCAATCTTTCCCGACAGCCTGACCGACGGCTACGCATTCGAAACCTCAACGAGCACGTTCTGCTCAAGCAACCGAGCGTCAGTCGCCTGGTGGATCGCCTTGTGGCTCGCGGGCTCCTCGCCAAACTGAGCGATCCGGGAGACGGCCGGGGAATTATTGTTGAGCTGACAGACGCGGGCTTTGACATGTTCCGGCGCATCGCTCGAGCGCACAGCAAGTCCATCGCGGCGCGCGTGGGCGGTGTTCTCGACAGGGACGAACTCGAACAGCTCACCCGGCTTTGCGACAAGCTGCGCCAGGGCGCACCCACGTCTGAGCTTTAGCCCGTGCGCGGTGGTCTGCGCCGGCGCTCGAGTCACCAATCATTTTTCAGCTGGTGTCCGCATGCATGCCAGCCAGCCAGCGTAGTGGCACGACCGATGGTGATGCCAAGGACGCGTCGAGTCATATGAACGGTCATGCTCCCTCGGGAGTCACAACCTGCAGGCTCAGGCCATGGACCAGGGAAGATAGGAGCGTGGCATGCTCGCCCACGCTGCAATCCGCCAGGGCAGCTTCGCGGTCGAGACCCTCGAGCCATCTCTCCACCCGATCACGCGCGTGTCGAGTGAGGGCAGCTAGGAAACGCGGTCAGAGGCGGTGTGACCGGTGACGGAAGCACCGGGGTGCGCTCCGCCACCGGTCGGTGGGATGGCGCCGTATTAGTCGTCGCTGGTTTCCGTATCGTCGTCAGCTTCCTCAGCCAAGACGTCTCCGTTGCCTGCGTCGACCTTCACGTCGACCGAGCTGCCATCCGCTGCGGTCACTTCGACGCTGTAAACGACGTAGCCGTTCTCGTTGTCGAGCTCCACTGCCCCTGCAGTTCCGGGAACTACCGCAAGGGCTGAAGCTGTGGCCTGCTCCGGGGTGGCGGTCGCCAAGGACTGGAGGCTCTTCGACTCATCACCTTCAGACGCCTCGTCGTCCTTGCCTTCGGTTTCCGCCCCTTCGGTTTCCGCATCCTCGATTTCGGCATCCTGCGGGGCAGAGACGCTGCCGACATAGCTCGGCTCCTGCTCCTGTGTGCCGGAATCCGACGCGGTCGAGTTGGCACCACCCGGATCGGCAGGTGAGCCGGTGGAAGCCATTGCGACCCCGGCGCCGCCGAGGGCGAGCCCGCCGATGAGGATCCCTGCGGTGAGTGTCCGCTTGATCGGAAGTTTCATGACCATTGCTCCTTCTTCATATCGTCTACCACCACAGCGGCGGTTACGGGTTTGCTTATTCCTTGCCGGTCACCTGAATAGCTGACCGTGATTGAAGGTTACGAAGACAGGGGTGAGATGAGCATGAGAGAGCTCGAGATTGCGATTTTACGGTGAGCCGAGCGGAAGCCGTAACGTCACTGTGGTGCCCTGCCCGTATTGAGAGTTGACCGTGACCGATCCGCCGTGTGCATCAACGATCTGCTTGACGAGGGCAAGGCCAAGGCCATGGCCAGGGGTCGACCTCGCGTCGTCGGCGCGCCAGAACCGTTCGAACGCATGCGAAACCTGGTCGGCGGTCATTCCCGATCCGTCGTCGCGAACCTGGATGACGGACATCTCCCCCGCCACTGCCGTAGTCACGTCGATAACGCCGGACGGATCGCTGAATTTGAGCGCATTGTCCACCACGTTTCCGATCGCGCGCGAGATGAGTTCGCCAGATCCCCATACCTGACACGGCGGGCCAAGGTGCACTCCGACGACGGAACCCGCTGTTCGATCACCAGTGGCGTGGGCCACGACTCCAAGCACGGCGCCATTAACATCAACGAGGGTAAAGTCGGCGGCGAGGTCCTCTTTCGTCGTTCGCGAGAGCTTGAGAAGGTCATCAGCGAGCCGGGTCAGCCCGTTCACCGCCTCCAGGGAGGCGGTGATGGCGGCCTGGTATTCGGTCGTCGTGCGTGAGCGGGCCAATGCCAGCTCGAGCTCACCTTGGATCACGCTGAGAGGGGTCCGCATTTCGTGGGAGGCACCGTCAACGAACTGTTGTTGCCGTTCATAGCTGGCTTTGATGGGCTTCAACGCAGCGCGCGCCATCAGCCAGCTGGAGAGAGGGACCACAACGAGCAGGCAGGCGTAGAAAATGATGAGCCCTGTGCGCAGGAGTTCAAATCCTTGCTCCGCTGCGATTACTGCTCCTTCCCCGTCGTGTTCGGCCGCATCGAAGTCGAACGTTCCTGTCACGAAGATGTAGATTCCGATTGCGAACGCCGCAAACAGTCCCAGCTGGATAACCGTGTAGGCGACCGTCAGTCGGATCGTGGCCTGCCGAAAGATCACTGGTCCGCGGCAATCAGGTAGCCTGCTCCTCGGCGTGTTTGAATGATGTCCGTCTCCCCTGGCACGCTTAGTTTCTGGCGGAGGTAGCGAATGTAGGTCTGCACGACGTTGCTGAATCCTTCGTAATTGCTGTCCCAGGCATGGTCGATCAGTTCCGTTGAGCTGATGATTGTGCCGGCATTGCGCATCAAGTATTCCAGCACGGCAAACTCTTTCGGCGTGAGATCGATTGTTCTTCCGGCGCGCAGCGCGGTTTGCGTTGACGGGATCAGAGTCACTCCTTGGGCGACGAGCGTGGGCGGCTGGGCGCGAGGAGAGCGCCTGAGCAGGGCACGCACTCGCGCGAGTAACTCGACGAGGTGGAATGGTTTGACAAGGTAGTCATCCGCGCCGGCGTCGAGCCCCTGCACTCTCGATCTGATCGAGTCCAGCGCGGTGAGCATGAGCACGGGCACATCGCTGTTAATTTCCCGAATGCGGTGACAGACTTCCATTCCGCCGCCGGGCAGTCCAGGCAGCATCAAGTCAAGTAGCACGAGGTCGTAAGTGTCGATCTCGAACGCTTCCACCCCCTTTGGCGCCGTCCCGGCCACATCAACGGCGTACCCGCTTTCGGTCAGAGTGCGGCGGATGACGTCAGCAATGCGGGCATCATCCTCCACCACCAAAATTTTCACCCAGTACCCCTCAACCAGCTCGGGCGGGAGTCAGTCGGCTTGCTCACCGGTGCCCGCCCCTTTGGTGGCCGCTCCGGTCGCAATCGCTACGCCGACGGCACTGGCTTCGATCGTGAAGTCCACCTGATTGGTCGAGCTGCGGTAGAGGCTGAACTCGTTTTCCGGGAAGTGACCGGTGGCGGCCTCGTTGTCAAAGAACACGGTCGCTTCTCCCTTTGCGGGAACCGTGACACCGGCGAGGTTCATGTGATACCCCTCGCTCTGCTTCGTGGTCACATCGGTCATCTCATAATAGATCTCGACCTGCGACAGCGGTGCTGCGGTTGAGTTGCCGAGAGTGATCTGAAGCCGGTCACTGAGCGCCTTGTTGGTCACCGGATCGACGTTGTCTTCGACGGCTGCCGAAGTGATGGTGAGGCCCGCCGTCGTGCTCGCATTGACGATGGGATCGGCGGCGATCGGCAGCACTGATCCAGCGCCCGGCGCGCTGCCCGAAGTTGAAAGTGAAGCTGGCGGGTTCGATGCGCCGGGTGCGGCGCAACCGGCGAGGGTTGCGACGAGGAGCACCAATGCGGTGCCCAGGGTTAGAACTTTTCTGTTCATGATTGCTTCCTTTGCAGTGTTCGGCGAGTGCTTGCGGCGCCGGCAAAAACAACGGCGACGACGGTCGCCGCCGTGAGAGTGATGGCGTATGGCAGCATCGCTGTCAGCACCACCGGTATTGGCTGCTGGTTGTATTGGTCCTTGATGCCGAGCAGCGCAAATGACAGTCGCTCGAAGTGCTTGGTGACCGAGGACACTTCAAGCACGTTTCGGATGCTGTCGAATTTTGAGAAGTGCGCGAGGACCGCCATCTCATCCGGTTTTTGGATGTTCAGCGCAGCGAAGAGGCCACCAGGTACCTGGTTGTCTGGGTCCATTGTGTCGCCGATTTGCGGGATCACGAGCACGAACCCTAACCAGATCACGAGCGCGACGATAAGTGCGGTGCTGTGGCTAGCACTCAGGGACGTTAAGGCGACGGCGACAGCGCTCCAGAAGACCAGATACATCCATATGAACACTGTGACGAATCCCAGACGCCCCAGGTCTGTTCCCGTGACCGCCCCGCCGCCGATCGTTACAACGGATATCGTCGACACTCCCATGAGAAGCACCACGACGACCCACCAGATCATCGAGAGCCCGGCGACTTTTCCGAGGGCGAAAGCAAACCGGTTGACGGGGCGCGTGAGAAACAGTTGCAGCATGCCGCGATGCTTCTCTTTCGCGATTGCGCCGTACCCGAGCACGATGGCGAACAGTGCCCCGAGAATTTCCAGATACTCAATTCCGCTGCGCAACAGCTGAAGAGGAAAAAGGTGAGGAGCAGCCGGTACGACCCCGCTGCCGCTGGTCGTGAGATTGGCTACATAGAGGTTGTAGGCGTCGAGTTGGTTTCGGAAGTCCGCCGCACCGACAGTCACAGAGATGAGTGTCACCGCGGTGAGGAACGAAATGAGGAGAGCGAATAACCGGTCCCGACGGAGGTCGAGGAGTTCCTTTCCTGCGACTGTTATTAAGTCAATCATTGAGTGTCTGCCTCAGTTTCTGCCGCGGGACGAGCACCACTACGACGACGGCGATAACGAGAAAACCGAGCAGAATCGCTACGCTACTGCCGGCGCTGCCCGACACGTTGCTATCCCGGAGCAGGATGCTTCCGGCGCGCTTGAAATGCTCTGTGATCGACAGTGGCCCGGTTATCGCCGAGAGGACGTCGAAGTAGCCACCGGTCTGTTCGGGCATCGGAACAGGATTCAACAATGCGACCGGCCTGGCGGCTGTCCCAAGTTGCGGGATGACGAACGCTAGCCCGCTCCACAACGCAAACGGGACAAGCAGAGCGGTAGTTTCACGTTTGCTGGTAATGCCTGCGATCATCCCGATAATGGCGAAGACCATGAGGAGCATCCACGCGCAACCGGCGAACCCGAGTAGCCGAAACGTCGAATCGGAACCTAGCGGGGCACCGGTGATGATACTGATCCCGGCCCAACTTATGGCCATACTGATCGCCAGTACCGCAAAGATGACAACTCCGAGACCGGCAAGTTGCCCCCCAACCCTGGCGGACACAGCCACCGGGCGGCTGAGAATGAGACCAGCGGTCGCTGACTTTCGATCACGGAGTGTTGCCTGCACCCCGAGCACAATGGCCATGAGTGTGCCGATGAGCACCACGTAGATCACCGCGTTCCTGGCGTAGTACAACTCCGGTACTGCACTGAACGGGTTCGGTGCCACGGTCAACCCGTTGGCAAGAATTTTCTCGTAGACGCCCGTGACGGTGATATTCGTGACCCATCCGATGATCGAGGACAGCGAGACCATGCCGATAAAGACGAAGAGAAGCAAATGCGCAATACGCGCGCGACAGACGCTCAGCGTTTCATGATGTGCGCTCGTTATGAAGACGCTCATGGGGCCACAGCAGGATCAAGTTGGAAATAGATGGCTTCGAGTGACTCCTCCTCGGGAAACGAGGCAAGGGTGTTGACGAGGGTGTCATGGTGCACGAGGTGACCGTGGTTGAGTATGCCAATGCTTGTGCAGGTTTTCGTCACCTCCGTGAGGAGGTGAGTGTTCATGAAGACCGTCATCCCGTACTCCTGGTTGAGCCGAACGATGGTCTCGCGGAGTATTCTGACACCCTCGGGGTCAAGGCCGGAGGTCGGCTCATCGAGAAACAGCACCGACGGATCGTGCAAGATGGCCTGGGCGATCCCGACGCGTTGACGCATGCCCTTGCTGAACGTGCCAAGTCTCTGGTTCTCGTGGCCGGTGAAGTCCAGGAACCGTAGCACGTCCGCAATGCGCGCATCCGGCTTACGAATTCCAGACAGACGACCAAAAAACCGCAGGTTCTCCATCAGGGTCAGGCTGTCGTAAAACTGCACGTTCTCAGGGAGATACCCGATTGACCGTCGCACGCTAGCAGCATCGTTGACCGTGTTCCGGCCACCGATCTCAGCCCGGCCGGAAGTCGGTTCCAGAAGGGTGGTGAGCAGATTGACGGTTGTCGTCTTGCCGGCACCATTGTGCCCTAGAAGCCCGAACACCTCCCCTCGAGGGACCTCGAGCGAAAGTTTGGTGAGAGCCTGGTACGTCCCGTAAGAACGGCAGAGGTCCCAGGTTCTGATAGCTGCTGCAGTCATAATCGTTGACGCTATCCCCGCCCACGTGAGACCACGATGAGAGCAACACAATGCTCCGCTGCATCCCTGACCCCGACTTCTGGTTGTAGGTTTCTGTCGGCGTGTTCCTGATGCTGTCAGACGGTGAAGATGGCGGCGGCGTTGTACAGCCATGCTGCCTCGGTCTGGCCAGCTGGCCGGATTGGCCTGACCCACCAGGACGGCACCCGCCTTTTCTACTGCCTCGCAACTAGCAGAACCTTCAGCCACGCCTGCTGCAATTTCTGCAGGCCAGCTCCACTATCGAGCGGCGCAGGTTGACCCCCAGGCGAACCTGTTCCTCTTTCTGGCTTGAAACGAATCTGTGGGGTGAAATCCCGGCCATGAAAGCGATGCTCGGGGGAGGAAAAGCACTACAAAAGCACCCGCGCGATGTCTGCCACCGGGCGGCAAGCATGGAGGCCATCACCGGCATAAACCTGAAAGGCCCGACAGCGGCGAACCGCAGAAACGGCGAAAGCCCCGCAGTTGCGGGGCTTTCACTGGTGCGCCCGGAGGGATTTGAACCCCCGGCCTATTGATCCGTAGTCAATTGCTCTATCCGCTGAGCTACGGGCGCGTGTGGCTAAAAAAGCCAACTTGAAGACTATACCAGCGTTGGGACAGTCCGATTTCTCGATTGTGCGGAGACGGTGGGATTTGAACCCACGGAGGAGTTTAAACCCCTCTCCACCTTAGCAGGGTGGTGCACTAGGCCGAACTATGCGACGTCTCCCAGTTGCTCGCTTGCAATCATACCGGCAGGATTCCCTACCGCCGATTCCTGACGGGTTTCGGCTAGTTGTTCGCCTTCGAACAGGTGTGATCCGCCGCCGTCTGACCGAGCACTCCGGAGAGAAGCTCAGCCTCTGTGACAGCCGGTGTTTCCTCAGCACCCGGCGTTACCGGTGCCTGCGGCGCGGCTGAGGCGCCGGGCGTTGCGGGCTCCTCCGGTGCTGCCGTGACGTCAGGGCTCAGCACAGAGCCGCGGCCGGTATTGCCGGCCTGCAGGGTGAATAGCTCATCGGAGCGGATCTTCGCAAAGAGGGCCTCAGCTGTCGCCTTGATCGGCGCAACCTTGCCTGCGTACACGCCATCCTGACCCGTCGTTCCCGGGTACTGCACAAAGGTGATCTTGTTCAGGTCGATGTCCTTCAACACAGACGCCATCGAGACCAAGGTGGTGACGTTCTTGAGGCTTTCAGACAGCTGCATCGACTGCGTTGCCACCTGGGCCAAACCAAAGAGTGCGACAGGATCGTTGAGCGCCCCCTCCGAAGTCAGTTTGCGCACCAGGGACGACATGAAGACCTGCTGTGAGCTGATGCGTCCAAGGTCGCTGCCGTCGCCGACACCGTGACGACTGCGCAGGAAGGCGAGGGCAGATGCCCCGGCGAGTTCGTGCTCGCCGGCAGAAGGAAGGTTGATGCCAGCGTATTTATCGATGACCGGGCCGGTAGTGCAGACGGTGACTCCGCCGATGGCGGTCGACATGTTAACGACACCATTGAAGGTGATCAGTCCGGCGAACGGAATCTTCAGACCGGTGAGCTTCTCCACGGTCAAGGCAACGCAGGGCAGCCCGCCGTAGTACAGCGCCTCGTTGATGGGTCGTGCAGACATGGCCGAGTTGTTGCCTTTGCCATTTTCTTTGGGGCACGACGGGATCGGTACGACCAGGTCGCGCGGAAAGCTGACGGCAACGATGTTGCTCTGATCTTCTGAGACGTGAAGAAGAATGTTGACGTCGTTCAGGTTCGCGCTGCCTCGCCCGGCGCATCCATCATCAGATTCGCACCGGTCGCTTCCCACCACCAAAATGTAGAAGCAACCTTCAAAGGAGGAGAGGGCGGGCGGGGGGCCCTCGATTGCGCCAACTAATTGCACGGTGTCAATGCTCTGCTCGAACTGGGAAATCGTGATGGCAGCAACACAGGCACCGCTCACTAATACGACAGCCATTGCCGATGCGATCATCTTGATGATCGAGAAGAACGGGTTATGCCTCTTCAGGCGACCGTGGCGGGCGATACCCGAGACGGTCGCGGCCCCTTGAGCCCGCTGGCGGGTTTCGCCCACGCGAGACCCCCTTCCCTGCTGACGTTTGGAGCCTGTTCCGCACGAATTGCGGTGAGATGCGATGAGATGCGGAGGGCGTGGGATTCGAACCCACGAGACATTTCTGCCCACCAGTTTTCAAGACTGGCTCCATCGGCCGCTCGGACAGCCCTCCTGGGTAAACCCAAGGCCTGAGTGTAACGGATACCGAGACGTGAAGTCTGAATGCGTCGCTTCAGAGCGTGCTGAGCAGTTTTGCCAGCCCGTCCTCGCGGTCGGATCCGGTGATGCCATTCGCGGCGCTCTTCACTTCTTCTGGAGCCTGACCCATTGCGACGCCACGGCCCTCCCTCGACGCCCACTCGAGCATTTCAATGTCATTACGACCGTCGCCGACCGCCACCACACGCGATGACGGCACGCCGAGCCACTGCCGCACGCGTTCCATGCCTGTCGCCTTATTGACACCATCGGGGGCGATGTCAAGCCACGCCGTCCAGCCAATGTTGTAGCTGACCTTGTGCAGGCCCATGTGCTCCACGATCGTGAGGAAGTCGTCGAGGGCGTGTTCCGGCGAAATGACGACCACGCGTGTCGCCTCATGTTTGTGCAGTTCTTCGAACTCGACTCGCCGGCTCTCGGCACCCAGCGTTGACGCCGGAAACTCCCCCTTGAACCAATAGATGCCTGCGTCATCCTCGACGGCATAATTGGCGTCCCCTAAGCTGTCGAAGATTGTGTTCAATGCGGATGTCGGGTCGAACGTTTCCACGTGCGCACGGGTGTATCCCAGCGGAGCATCTGGATCTCGACGCATGGTCACGGCTCCGTTCGAGCACACCAAGTACTCGGGCGCAATGCCGAGTCGCTCGACCACTGGAAGAGTCATGGACACCGACCGACCAGTCGCAATCATGACCTCATGGCCAAGATCTCGAAGCCGCACCACTTCGCTGAACACCGCCTCGGTCATCGTCCCGTCCTCAAGGAGGATGGTGCCGTCGACGTCGAGGGCGATGAGCAACCGGTCATCAGCGTTCGACTGGGTCATCGTGTCGCCGGTTTCACGCGCCTCAGTCATCGACGTACCGGTTCGATCACTTCAAGGCCACCGAGGTACGGACGGAGGGCAACTGGCACCCGAACAGAGCCATCCTCTTGCTGGTGCGTCTCGAGAATCGCGACAAGCCACCGCGTGGTCGCCAGTGTTCCGTTGAGGGTCGCGACTGGGGCTGTCTTGCCGGATTCGGTGCGGTAGCGGATGTCCAGGCGCCGCGCCTGATACGTGGTGCAGTTACTCGTGCTCGTGAGCTCGCGATAGGCGCCTTGTGTTGGCACCCAGGCCTCGATGTCGTACTTGCGAGCCGCGCTCGAGCCCAGGTCCCCGGCAGCCACGTCGATCACGCGGTAACTAAGTTCACACGCCTGTAGCATGGCTTCCTGCCACGCAACGAGGCGGTCATGCTCGGCTTCGGCCTCCTCCGGTAAGACGTACGTGAACATCTCAAGCTTGTTGAACTGGTGAACACGCAGGATGCCCCGGTTATCCTTTCCTGCGGAGCCCGCTTCCCGGCGGTAGCAGGTGGACCACCCGGCGTAACGCATTGGGCCCGCGGCGACATCAAGAATTTCATCCGAGTGGAACCCGGCGAGTGCAACCTCACTTGTTCCCGTGAGGTAAAGGTCGTCGGCCGGCAGATAGTAAACCTCATCGGCGTGCTCACCGAGGAACCCTGTTCCCCGCATAATCTCCGGACGAACCAGCGTGGGGGTGATCAGCGGGGTGAAACCTTCGGCCAGCGCCTTGTCGAGCGCCATGTTCATCAGCGCCAGTTCGAGGCGTGCCCCTATTCCGGTGAGGAAGTAGAACCGGCTGCCAGAAACCTTGACTCCGCGAGTGACATCGATGGCCTTCAGCATCTCGCCGAGTTCAACATGGTCGCGCGGTTCGAAGTCGAAGGTCGCTTTGCTGCCAACCTCCCTCAGCGTCACAAAGTTCTCTTCCCCGCCCGCTGGAACCCCTTCAATGATGGGGTTTGCGAGGCTGCCCACGATGAGGGTGAACTCAGCTTCGGCATCTGTCGCCTCCTGCGCAAGCTGCTTCACGCGACCGGCAAGTTCTTGCGCCTGTGCAAGCAGTGCAGCCTTGTCGTCGCCTTGAGCTTGGGCAACTTTCTTGCCGAGCGATTTCTGGGTTGCGCGCAACGCCTCCGACTCTGAGATCGCTGAACGGCGACGGATATCTGCGCCCAGTGCCGCATCCACAAGGTCGGCAGAAGCTCCACGGGCTCGTTGAGATGTTCTGATGGCTTCGGGATTCTCACGGAGCAGCTGCGGATCAATCACGGATCCAGTGTATTCGGCAAGCCCCACATGGCCATTGCGTGGGCACCTGTGCGCAGGCGGGTACATGTCGTAGCGTTGATGCGTGACGAATCCCCATAGACAAGCCGCCGTGGTGTACAACCCGATAAAGGTCGACGTGGATGCCCTACGCAGGGTTGTCGAGGACGCAGCAGCAAAGGCTGGCTGGGCCGAGACGCTCTGGTTCGAGACCACAGAGCAAGACCCGGGCATCGGCCAGACGAAGGAAGCCCTCAAGCAGGGGGCAGACATGGTGATGGCGGCGGGGGGTGACGGCACCGTGCGGTGCGTTGCCGAAGGCTTGCATAAGTCGGATGTGGCGCTGGCGCTGCTGCCTTCCGGCACGGGAAACCTTCTCGCCCGCAACCTGGACCTCACCCTCGACGACCTTGAGCACTCCGTAAACTCCGCGTTTATGGGCAAGGACCGCCCCATCGATTTGGGGGTCGTCGAAGCTGAGCGCGCCGACGGCTCGCGCGACCGCAACGTTTTCCTTGTCATGGCCGGCGTCGGACTCGACGCCAGGATGATCAAGAACACTAAGCCTGAACTTAAGGAGAAGGTGGGCTGGCTGGCTTATGTCGACGCCATCGCCCGGTCTCTGCGCGGCAATAACCGGTTGCGTCTGCGCTACAGCGTCGACGGCTCCCCGGTGCGAGTGATGACCGCGCACACAGTCCTTCTGGGCAATTGCGGATCGCTGCCCGGCAACATCCTTCTGCTGCCAGAAGCTGCCGTCGACGACGGTGTTTTCGACCTTGTCGCACTTCGCCCCGAAGGTTTGTTCGGCTGGATCCAGATTTGGGTCAAGATCGTTTGGGAGAACGGTGTGCTGCGTCGCAGCAGCGCCGGACGCAAGCTCATGAGCCTCACCAAAGAGGTGCGAACGCTGCGGTACATGAAGGGTGCCAAGTTCACCGCCAGGCTCAGCCGCCCGGAGGAGTATGAGCTAGATGGCGACCCATTCGGCAAGGCGGTCGCCTTGCGGGCTTGGGTTGAACCTTTGGGACTCACCATCCGCGTTCCCGACGAAGACTAGTCCTGCCGCATGCGCCGACTCAGCCCGGACGGTGCACAGTTCCCCGTACAGCAGACCCAGTCCGCGAGGACACCCTCGTTATATGGCCCCCACGGAATATGGCCGCAAACAGTGTTGGTTTGGTAGCGTCCTAATTTTTCGGTGTGCCGGCGATCAAACCGCGGAGCCAGTCACGTGCCTCAATGAACGCCTCGTCACCGTAGCGGGGCGTGACTTCCACACGCAGGCGGTCGGCACGCGGGTAGGAGCCCAGGAAGATCACATTGGGGCTGAATCGCTTGAGCCCCAGCAGCGCATCGGCGACACGCTCATCGAGGATGTGCCCGTCGAGGTCGATGATGAAGCGGTAGCGTCCCAGGGCGTCGCCGACGGGGCGGGACTCAATCAGGCTCATGTTCACGCCCCGTGTTGCAAACTGCTCCAGCATGTCGAGCAGACGGCCAGCCCGGTTGTCGGGAAGCTCCGCGATGATGCTGGTCTTGTCGGATCCTGTGGCTGGAGGCGTCGGGGCGAGGCTGCTGACCAGCACGAAACGGGTAACGGCGTGTGCGTTGTCACCGATATTCTCTGCCAGTACATCGAGCGCGTGGTGGGTGGTGATTCCGGGCGGCGCGATGGCGGCATCGGCGTGGTCAGAATCTAACAGCGACGCGGCGGCGGCCACGTTGGAGGTTGCAGGAATGTGCCCATGGGTTGGCAGCGCTTTATCCAACCAGAGATGACATTGCGCGTAGGCGACCGGATGAGCGTTGACGATCCGAACATCTGCCAAGGTCGTGCCTGGTCGAGCAACCAGCACGAAGTTCACATTGACGAGATACTCGCCGACAATACGCAGGTTCGGGATGCTGGCCAATGCGTCTTGGGTCGCGCTCACGCCACCTTCAATCGAGTTCTCGATGGCGATCATTGCTGCCACGCTGCGCCCGGACGTCACATCGTCCAACGCTTCACCCACATTGTTGACCGGACGCCAGAGCTTTCCGACAGCGTCGGGGACCTGCGCGAGCGCCGCTTCGGTAAAGGTGCCGGCTGGGCCCAGATAGCTGTAGGTCTCGTTCGCATTCGTCTCAAGCATGGAGTTGAGTCTATTTGTGCGCCAGAGTAGGAGGATGAACGCTCGCGCCGGCACCCATGCTCAGGAATCAGACCTCATCGATGTGAAGGAGCTCATCGACGCGTATTACCGTCTGGTGCCAGATGTGACCGTAGCGGAACAGCGGGTGATGTTCGGCACGTCCGGGCACCGCGGATCGTCCCTTGACGCCGCCTTCAACGAAACGCATATCGCCGCCATTACGCAGGCGATCGTCGACTACCGTCGCGGCCAGAATGTGACCGGACCGCTGTTCATGGGGCGCGATACGCATGCTCTCTCCCACCCGGCCGAGAAGACAGCCCTGCAGGTGCTTGCGGCCAACGGTGTGGATGTGCGCGTGGACACGTTCGGGGATTTCGTGCCGACACCCGCACTCAGCCACGCCATTCTCACCCACAACACTTCGGGGGCGACGGCGCATAAGCCCTCCGGACCCGGGCTCGCCGACGGCATCATCATTACGCCCAGCCACAATCCTCCCCGCGACGGAGGTTTCAAGTACAACCCGCCTCATGGCGGGCCAGCGGATTCTGAGGCGACGAGCTGGATCGCGAACCGCGCCAACGAGCTCATTGCGGATGGCAGCCGTGCCGTGCTGCGGGCCGAGCCGGGCAGTGTGGGGACCTACGATTTTCGCTCGAACTATGTTGACGACCTTGAGAACATCATCGATATCGAGGCCATCAAGCGTGCCGGCGTGCGGATTGGGGCGGACCCGCTGGGCGGAGCCAGCGTGAGTTATTGGAAAGCGATTGCCGACCGCTACGAGCTCGACCTCACGGTGGTGAACCCTGAAGTCGATCCCACCTGGGCGTTCATGACTCTCGACTGGGATGAGAAGATCCGCATGGATCCCTCGTCTGCTTCAGCCATGGCATCCGTCCTGGCTTACAAAGACAACTTCGACATTCTCACCGGCAACGACGCCGACGCCGACCGCCACGGCATTGTCACCCCCGATGCCGGGCTGATGAACCCGAACCACTATCTGGCCGTCGCGGTGCAGTACCTGTACACGCACCGGCCGAACTGGCGAGCGGATGCCGCAGTCGGCAAGACACTCGTCTCTTCAAGCATGATCGACCGGGTGGCGACCTCGCTCGGTCGAACGCTGTGGGAAGTTCCGGTCGGGTTCAAATGGTTCGTTCCCGGACTCGTCGACGGGTCGGTCGCCTTCGGCGGCGAGGAAAGCGCAGGGGCGAGCTTTCTGCGCAAAGACGGCACGGTGTGGACTACCGACAAAGACGGCATCCTGCTGGCGCTCCTGGCCAGTGAAATTCTGGCAGTCACCGGTAAAACGCCGTCGCAGCTGTACGCGGAGTTGGCTTCGAAGTTCGGCTCCCCGGCGTACGCGCGGGTCGACGCCGCAGCATCTAAAACTCAGAAAACGGCGCTGGGGAAACTGAATGGGGATGCGATAGCAGCGCACACGCTGGCCGGCGAACCGATACTCGCCAAGCTGAGCGAGGCACCCGGCAATGGTGCAGCCGTCGGCGGCGTGAAAGTGGTCACCGAAAACGCTTGGTTCGCGGCCCGGCCGAGCGGCACGGAGGACGTGTACAAAATTTACGCCGAGTCGTTTCTTGGACCGGATCACCTGGCGCAGGTGCAGGCTGAGGCGCGTGACATTGTCGACGCGGCTCTCGGTGCGGTGTAGGCGGTCGCGAGGTTTCGTTCAGCTGAACCTTCGCCGTGATGATCGCGCAAGGGAGGCCTCGCCTCAGCCCTCGTAGGTTGGCGCGGGCGGCAGACCAAAAAATTCTTCGAGCGTGATGATGCCGAGGTTGTGCATTTGCGTCGCAAGATCTACGCCGATGTAGCGGTAGTGCCACGGCTCGAAGGCGAAGCCGGTGATGGATGTTTTGCCGTCGGGGTAACGAAGGTGGTAACCATACCGCCACGCGTTCGCCGCCAACCAGCTACCCTGCGCAGTGGTGGCGAAGCACTCTTGAACGCCGCAGGCTTGACTGTCGGGCATGATGTCTGCCGACAGTCCAGTCTGGTGTTCGCTGTGTCCAGCGCGCGCGCTAGCAATGTCCGCCTGCGCTTGCCCGAGCCGACTCACATGCCCGGCGTAGAGGCTTTTCTGAGCGTCGTAGGAGCGATACGCGTTTTGCAGCATCATCCCGCCAGCGCCTTCGGCCTTGGCTGCGGCGAACATGGTTTCCATTGCCGTGGCCGCCTCGGTGCGCAATGTCGCGTTTGCCGAGTACGGCACCTTTGCGATGACCAGGTCGGTGGGAACGAATGTCGGCGGATTCAGCGGCCGTAACTTATCGGCGACCACCCAGATGCTCATCGGATCATCGATCGAGCGCGCACCCTTATCGAAGCTTGGAACGGGGGGCGCTGGAGCGGCCTGTGGATCAGGCCGGGGCTCAGGGGACGGCCACGGGGCTAAAACGTCGTCGGTGGGGGACGTCGCCGGTCGCGGCTCGGTCACGCTGCTGACCGGAAATCGGTTCAAGTGAATGCCGGCGGCAAGCAGGGTGATGACGGTTACCGCGCCAATCGCGCACCACAGCACCGCTCGGCGACGACGTCGTACGCTCGCAGATGGGCGTGGGTGTGGCGCCTGTTCACTCACGATAGTCAAGTCTAGAAGTGGCTGGGTCTGATGCCGCGGCGGTGGTGCGCAGTGGTGCGGCTTCAGCCATCCGCTGCAGCCCGCTGCTACTGAAAGACAACCTCGGCCTTCGCCAAACGCGCGCCGATCACCGCAATCGACTCAGCACTCTGGTCGACCAGCACGAAGCGGCGTCCGAGCGCCGCAGCGACGGCTCCCGTCGTCCCGCTGCCAGCGAAGAAGTCGAGAACCCAGTCACCTTCGCGGCTCGAAGCCTGCACGATGCGACGCAGCACTCCTTCAGGCTTTTGGGTCGGGTAACCGGTTTTTTCCTTACCGGTGGGCGACACGATGGTGTGCCACCAGACATCCGTCGGCAACTTGCCGCGAGCCGCTTTTTCTGCAGTCACAAGTCCCGGAGCCATGTACGGTTCACGGTCGACCGCCTCCGAGTTGAAATAGTAGCCCGCCGGATTCTTCACGTAAACCAGGATCGTGTCATGCTTCGTCGGCCACCGGTTTTTCGATTTGGCCCCGTAATCGTAGGCCCAAATGATTTCGTTGAGAAAGCTTTCACGACCGAACAGTGCGTCCAGCAACACTTTGGCGTAGTGGGCTTCGCGGTAGTCCAAGTGCAGGTAAAGCGTTCCGTCGTCGGCGAGGAGACGCCACGCCTCGGCAAGGCGGGGTTCCAAAAAAGACCAGTAGTCCTCGAAGCGATCGTCGTAGCTCATCAGGTCGCCCCGGATGCGCTCATACTGCTGCCCTTTGAACCCGGTGATGGTTCCGGTTGCGCTGCGAACGCTGACCGTAGCCTGACGCTTCTGACTACGGCCGGTATTGAATGGCGGGTCCAGGTACACGAGCGTGAACGCTCCGTCGGGCAGCTGCGCAACAATCCCGAGATTGTCGCCGGTGATAACCCGGTTGGGCCCTGTTGGCGACCATGAAGTTGGCATTCCCCCATCCTCCCATTCCTGCCGGCCTCTCTTTCTCCTCCTCGCCATCGCGGCCTGACATGCATAGCCTTCGGTCACTCTCACAGCCGTCGGTCATACCCTGTTGTCTATGTCGAACGTCCTCACACACTTGCCACAACAAAGTCGCTATGTCTTCACTGTGAATGGAGAGGATGTCGGCTTGACAGACTATGTGCGCCGTGGTGACGCCATCTACCTCACCCACACGGAGATAACCCCCGACCGTCGAGGCGATGGTCTGGGCGAGAACATGGTGCGTCAAATCTTGGACGGCCTGCGCACGGAAACGGATGCGAGGGTGGTCGCCGACTGCCCGTTCGTTCGAGAATTTATGAATACGAACCCGGAATACCAGGAACTAGAAACGCGCGGTTAAATGCTGAGGGCTAGGGAACTCGGTGCAGCCACGCCTCTGTGGCGAACTTTTCTTCAACCAGTTGCTTTGCCTTGGCCAACTCATCATCGGTGATGTCATCACGACTGGCTCCGTATAGTCCGGTGAAGGTGGCGATCATCCGGTCAATGATCTCCGCACGGCTCAGCCCGCTCTGGCGGCGTAGTGGGTCCACGCGCTTGGCTGCGCTCTTGGTTCCCTTATCGCTCATCTTCTCGCGGCCGATGCGCAACACTTGCACCATTTTGTCGCCGTCCATGTCATAGCTCATCGTGACGTGATGCAGTACAGCACCGGTGCCGAGACGTTTCTGGGCGGCACCACCGATTTTGCCGGACGGGCTCGTGATGTCGTTGAGCGGCTGGTAGAACGCCTCAATGCCCGTTGACTTGAGGGCGGTGATGACCCACTCGTCGAGGAATGCGTAGGAGTCGGCGAATGTCATCCCCTGCACCAGCTCAGCGGGCGCGTAGATGGAATAGGTGATGACGGAGTCAGCGTCCATAAACATTGCACCGCCGCCACTGATGCGGCGGACCACCTGGAAGCCAAGTTTGTCGGCATTGTGCATGTCAACTTCGTTTTTCAGCGATTGGAAGCTGCCGATGACGACACCTGGCTGGTTCCACTCCCAGATACGTAGCGTCGGCTTGCGGCGACCGGCACCCACCTCCTCGGAGAGCACCTGATCGATGGCCATCTGCAAGACAGGTGGATAGGCCTTTCCGTGGATCAGTTGCCAGTCATAGTCGTTCCAAGAGGTTGCGCGCGCCAGGGAGCGGCGAATGGCCGTGGCGACGCCTTCCGGCGAAAATCCGAGGAGCAATGCGCCTTCGGGGAGGGCGTTACGGATGGCAGCCGCGATGTGCGTGGCATCGCTGTCTTCTGGGAGCCCGTTGACGGCGGCGTCGATGTTGTCGAGAGCGGAATCGGGCTCGAGAAAGAAGTCACCGGCAAGCCTGAAGCCTGCAATTTTGCCGTCTACGATGTCGAGGTCGACCACCACGAGCTTGCCGCCGGGAACCTTGTACTCACCGTGCATCCGTTACTCCTCGCTCGTGACCTAGGGCAAGCCTAATTGCCCGGCCTGCGGGCTGCCCGCCGCGCAGTGGCTGCACCGCGCCACCTTGAGCCGCAGGGACCGGCATCGGACGCAGCAGTGTGGTTACCGCCGCTCAGCGTTTTCCAGAGCGAAGCCACTTTTCGGAAGCGCCGGGAAGCGTCGCAGGCTGATGCGCAGATCCTGCTGCGGCACGGCGTACGTCGTTCGTTCGGCCAGCAGGATCACCGCCTCCTTCATCAAGTCGATGGTGGCCTGCTCTCCCGGGATTCGCTGTCCTCCGGGCACATCGCCGGCACCCTGCGTAATGAGTGTGCTCTGGTCGCCATCCCAGTCGGTGAAACGCTCCGGATGGAAGCGGTTGGGTTCCTTCCATAGCCGCGCATCATGGTGGGTGGCGTACAGGTCGAGCATGACCCAGTCATCCGTACCAAATGACTTCCCCCGCCACTCAAAGCTGTGTCGCACCCGCCCGTCAATAACAGGAATGAACGGGTAGAAGCGTCTTACTTCGTTCACGAAGTTCTCAAGTTGGTGATCATGTCCGGTTGCAAACACCTTTTTCCAGCGCGGATGCCGCTCCAGTGCGTGGGCGATAAACACGATCAACCGGCCGACGGCAAGGGTCGGGCGCAGCAGGTTCACTAGTTCACCGGCGGCGATGTTCTCCTCGAGCCGGTGCCCGTTGTCATTGGTGTGACTGGCGAGCTGCATGATCATCGACTTATCGTCGGGCCGCATATTGCCCGAGCGGATATCGCCTATGACACTGCGAGCCCAGCTTTCGGTTCGCTGCCGAAGGATGCGGGCCTTCCATGCGGGCGCCCCTAACTTGCCGGCGTTTTCGATCATTGCGCCCAGTCCACTGGCGCGGGCCGACACGTCTACGGACTGGGGATCGATTCCCACCCAGCGCAGGACCGCGCGGGTGATAACCGGCTTCAGCACGTCATGCAACACGACCCGCTGCGGCCAGGTACTGACAGCGCTAAACCACTCCTCCGCGAATATGTGCCGCAGCCTCTGCAACTGTTGCTTATCTGACAGCATTCGCGCGAAGATCAACTCGCGGTGCAGGTGAGCCTGACCTGTCAGGCTCTGCACGCTTCCTTCCTCTTGCGGCAGGTGCAGCACCGCCTCCGGCATGGTGCGTTCTCGGCGGAACCGGCCGCCTTCGTAGAACAGGTGGGCGGCATCCAACCCGTGCATTAGTGTTACCGGCCGCCCCATGATGCGCGTGCTGAAGGCGTCCGATTCGGTCCGAGCGAAGCGCCGAGTGCCGAACATATACCCCTCGCTCAGGAAGGCGAAGGAGCTGTCCAGTGCGGGCAGCGTTGGGATGCCTGCATTCATGACCCCTCCTCCATCCTGTGCACTGCAGCCAAGGTGTGCATACCTAGCTAAGCGCCCGCTGGACGGTACGGCAACGGCCCTATGACGTGACGGTCAGGAGGAGCGGGCGTCGAACCGCTTGTCGAGCCAGCTGATCGTGTCAGCGACCACTTCTTCACGGTTCGTCTCGTTGAGAACTTCATGACGAGCATCCGTGTAGACGATGAGTTCGACATCGCTGAGCCTCGATCGCTTAAGGTAGCTTTCGGCCAGCAGTTCAGCGCTGCGCGTGCCGCCGAAGGGGTCGTCGCTTCCGATTTGAATGAGAATCGGCAGGTCTTTGGCGAAGCGCTTGGCGGGCTTGCCGAGCAGTCTCAGGCTGTCCGGCAGCCCGAAAAGTTTCATCGCTGCTGCCGTGAAGGCGAGCGGATCGTCGTGGAATGCTTGCGACACGGCGACATCACGGCTCAGCCATTCGTAGCCCGTCGTGCCCAGATGCTTGTGCTTCGCGTTCAGCTGACCGCCGTTCATGTGACGGAGGGTGCGATAGGCCGTTCCTGTCAGCACGACGGCGTCGTAATCGTTGGCATGCGTATTGATAATTTTCTGGGCGATTATGGAGCCCCAACTGTGACCCAGCAAGGCCACGGGAACATCTTGATTCTCAGACCGGATAATGCGGCTCAGCTCCTGCGCGGCTGCCACCGTGCCCCGTATCCCGCCTGGGCCAAGCCGCCCAAGCTTGGAGGCATCACCGCCCCACTGCTGCAACCCGGTTTGGCCATGACCTCGGTGGTCGTTGGCATATACGCTATAGCCGGCGCCTACCAGCTCCTGAGCCACCGTCTCGTAGCGTCCAGCGTGCTCCCCCAGACCGTGCGACAGTTGCACGATGCCTTTCGGCTTGCCGACCTTCCACTGGTAGTAGTGAATTACGACACCAAAGGCATCGGTGAAAGTGTGGTCTTGTCGTGCTGCCGTGAATCGAATCACTGTGTCTCCCTGAGGGGCAATTGTCGGTCCGTGCCCAGTGTATTGCCGCGCTCGCGTCTTGTCGGGGCAATCAGAATACAGGTGTTTAGTTAGCCAAGCTAACTTGTTAGGCTCGAAGCCTATGGAACATGACCTCGGCCCAGAACTGCGACTTACCATCATGCGGCTCGCCCGAAGAACACGAGCCCAGCGAGCCGAGAGCGACCTTAGCGAAGCACAGCTTTCCGCACTCTTTGGCCTTTGGAAGAAGGGGCCGATGACTCTACGTGATCTCAGCGAACACGAGAGAGTCACCCCGCCGTCAATGAGCCGCACCGTCAACGCCCTCGAGACGGCGGGCCTGATCGAACGTGCCGCGTCGCTGGATGACGGCCGAAAGGTGATGATCGCGGTCACGCCTGCAGGCGACGATTTGGTGGCGGCGACACGGCGGCGACGCGACGCCTGGTTCGCCCAGCGCATCGCCGGGCTGACCAACGAGCAGCGGAAGGTACTCGCCGCTGCCTCCGACGTTTTACGGGAGCTGGCCGACGCATGAAAGTAATGTTCCGCTCCCTTCGCGGGTTCAACTACCGGCTCTGGTTTGCCGGAGCCCTGGTCTCCAATATTGGCGCCTGGATGCAGCGCACCGCTCAGGACTGGATCGTCCTGACCGAGTTGACCGACCATGATGCCGCAGCACTCGGCATCACCATGGCGTTGCAGTTCGGACCCCAGCTGGTGCTCTCCCCCTATGCCGGGTTGCTCGCCGACCGTTTCAACCGGCGACGCCTGCTCATGATGACGCAGCTCAGCATGGCGCTTCTGGGGCTGGGGCTCGGGCTAATCGTTGTACTAGGCGTAGCGGAGTTATGGCAGGTTTACGCATTTGCGCTTGCCCTCGGAGTGGCTTCCGCGATCGACGCTCCGGCCCGACAGGCCTTCGTCTCTGAGCTGGTGACCGACAAGGACTTGCCGAACGCTGTGGCCCTCAACTCACTGTCCTTCCACAGTGCGCGTCTCGTGGGACCAGCCGTCGCGGGCATCCTGGTCGCCATCGTCGGCGCGGGATGGGTTTTCATCCTGAACGCCGTCACGTTCGCGGCGGTCCTCGGAGCACTGTGGGGCATGCGTCCGAGCGAGTTGCGCGCCACACCGCGAGCTTCCCGTGCTCGCGGTCAACTGATGTCGGGGTTCCGCTATGTTCGGCGACGCCCGGACATCCTCATCATCCTCGTCATGGTCTTCCTCGTCGGAACGTTCGGGTTCAACTTCCCGATTTTCATCTCCACCATGGCCACAGTGGAGTTTGGTGAAGGGGCGAGCGAATTCGGGCTCTTGTCCTCTGTCATGGCTGTCGGGGCGGTTGCCGGTTCGCTCCTGGCTGCGCGGCGGGAACGCCCGAGGTTGCGCGTCGTCATCCTCGCCAGCGGCCTGTTCGGTCTCAGCTGTATTGCTGCTGCTCTAATGCCCAGCTCGGTGGCCTTCGGGGCCACCCTGGTGCTGGTTGGAGCAACATCTCTCACCATGATGACCAGCGCCAACGCGTACGTGCAGACCACGACAGATCCCATCATGCGGGGTCGCGTCATGGCGTTATACCTGGCCATTTTCGCGGGCGGAACTCCGCTTGGAGCCCCCGTCGTGGGATGGGTTGCCAACCTTTTCGGGCCGCGCTGGTCTTTGGGTGTCGCGGCAGCCTCCGGCATCATTGCCGCCCTTGCCGCATTGGTGTGGTTGGTGCGTCACCGCAACCTCCGCGTGCGGTACTACCGAGAATCGCGCGTGCGCATGCGTCTGGAGTACGACGGGCAGGGCGGGGAGCCGGATACCGCCACACAAGAAATCGCCATCGTAGAGGCGAACACACAGCGAAGCTAAGCGGGCACGAAGGTTTCGCGGTACAGGGCTGCCAAAGCCGGCAACCCACCGGCGGCGAACGCCTCGCATTGACGGCTCGCACCGGTCCCTTCGGCGAAAAGTCGGTCGACCCACTGAACAACCTGACCCGCGTCACCTTCCGCTGCGAGCGCTCCTGCTATGTAACCAAGCAGTGTGTCGACAGCCTGCCGTGCAGACACCATTTCACCGCTCAAAGGATCGAGCAGCGATGCGGTGATGCCGTCTCGAGCCGCGTGCCACACGGCTGAGTCGATCAATTCTGGCTGCAACTCGGGATGCAGCAGTTCGCCCGCGAGCGCTGTCACGACCAGCCCACGAACCAGTGCCGCCATCAGCACCGTGTGCCAGACCTCCAACTGCGCATCTGGCGCTCGTACCTCGATGGTCGGGAAGTTATCGGACAGGCGGATGTTCCAGGCGACAAGTGCCTTATCAATTGTGCCCCCCACCCCCACCAGCCCGGCGATCCGCTGATCGTAATCGACGGCGTCGACAAATGCTGGCGGAGTGCCGTGGGTGGTCCAGCGCTGCAAGTTGATGGTGCGCCAGCTACTGAAACCTGTATCTGAACCCTGCCAGAACGGCGAGTTGACTGACAAAGCCACAATCAGGGGCATCCAGCGTCGCATCCGATTGAGCGCCCGCACCCCAGCTTCCCTGTCGGGAATGCGCACGTGGACGTGAAGTCCGTTGTAGAAATGGTCGAGCGCGAGAGTGCGATTTTCTTCGGCGACCCGCCGATAGCGCGGCTTGCTGGTGACTGTCCCATGTCGCAGTGCGCGTGGGTGGGTGCCAACGCTGGCGGCGAGAACTCCCACCGTTTCAGCGGCGTCGCGCAGCCGCTGGCGGAAGCCCCGCAGATCGGCGACCGCGTCGACAACCGTCGCGCACACGGGCGTTGGCCGCTCCAGCTGGCTCAAAAGGAACTCCCGCTGCACATGGCGGCTCTCCCCACGCGTCACACCAAGCTCACGATAGACCTCGTTCATCACCTCACGTGGTTCGAGAGTTGCGCGGTCGAGGAAGACGTATTCCTCTTCTATGCCAAAAGTGGCCACGCCGACTCCTCACAGTTACGTATTTCGAATCCTAGGCAGTGGGCTTGGGAAACGGCAGGCGGTTCCTCGGCGATCACTGTGGTATTGACTAGCCCCTTCTGCAAAGTCGGTTACCTGGTTTATGTTCAGCGCATGGCTTTTATCGAAGCTCATAATCTTGTCAAACATTATGTTCCCCGAGGTGCACCCCTGGTTCGCGCGCTCGATGGTTTGAGCTTGTCTGTGCCCCAGGCAACTGTCACCGCATTGCTGGGGCCCAATGGTGCGGGAAAGACCACGGCAGTCAAAGTCTTGACAACTTTGATTAAGCCCGATTCGGGAACCGCCACGATAAACGGCATGGATGTCGCAAGGCAGGGTGACCAGATTAGGCGAGTAATCGGAGTGTCAGGGCAGTACGCAGCGGTCGATGAGAACCTCACCGGGTTTGAGAACCTCGACATGGTTGGCCGCCTGTACCACCTGGGAGCGAAAACGTCACGGATTCGCGCTAAAGAACTTATTGACCTTTTCGAGCTCACGGAAGCACAGAACCGGCCGGTCAAAGGATTCTCCGGTGGAATGCGCCGGCGCATCGACCTCGCCGCGGCGTTGGTCATCAATCCGCAGGTCCTGTTTCTTGATGAGCCAACCACCGGCCTTGACCCGCGCAGCCGGCTGGGTCTGTGGGACATAATCCTTCGGTTGGTCGATCAGGGCACGACAGTTTTGTTGACGACGCAGTATCTGGAGGAAGCAGACCGGCTGGCTGATGACATCGCCGTGATCGATCAGGGAAAAGTCATCGCACAAGGAACCTCCGACGAGTTGAAATCATCAATCGGCGGGCAGCGGGTGGAGATAAGCCTTGTAAGCGACGCGGACAGTGACCAGGCGCTCGCCATTTTACGGAGCGTCGGCTCGGCAGCCCCAGAAATCTCGTCGGATCGACGGACCCTCTCGGTCACGGTGGACAACGGTCCCTCCGCCCTGCGATCGGTTATGGCACGGGTGGAGGAGCAGGGCATCCGGCTGCATGATGCCGGAATGCAACGCCCCACCCTTGATGACGTTTTTCTTCGACTCACAGGTCATTCGGCATCACCAACGGCGAAAGTGGAGACGGCGTCATGAGCGTCGATGTACCTGGCGCGTCATCTTGGTTGTCTGACGGATGGGTGACCACGCGACGCAATGTGATCAAAATCAAGCGGGTGCCAGACATTTTGGTCTTCACTACGCTGCAGCCGATCATGTTCGTGTTGCTCTTCAGCTACGTCTATGCCGGCAGCATCGACATCCCGGGCAGCGACTATAAAGAGTTCATCATGGCCGGCATCTTCGCGCAGACCGTTGTGTTCGGCTCAACCTATTCCGGCTCGGCCATGGCGCAAGATCTCAAGGAAGGCATCATCGACCGCTTCCGCACCCTGCCAATGAGCCCTTCCGCGGTCCTGATCGGGCGCACCAATGGAGACCTGCTGATTAACGCCCTCTCCATGATCGTGATGATCCTTACCGGACTGGCCGTCGGCTGGCGCATACGGTCAAGCGTTGTTGAGGCACTGGCCGCCGTTGCGTTGCTACTGCTGTTCGCCTATGCATTCTCTTGGGTGATGGCGTTCATCGGGATGAGCGTGCGCAGCCCAGAGGTAATCAACAACGTGTCATTTCTTGTGCTTTTCCCTTTGACCTTCATTTCCAACGCATTCGTGCCGACCGAGAACCTGCCAACGCCGCTGCGGGTTTTCGCCGAATATAACCCTGTCTCTGCTTTGGTACAGGCAGCAAGGGAGCTTTTCGGAAACGTGCCTCCGGGTACACCCGTACCCGACACCTGGACGCAACAAAATCCCGTCCTGACAATCCTCATCGGCATCGTCGTACTGCTGGCTATCTTCGTTCCGCTGTGCGTGCGCAAGTTCGCCCGTATCAGCAGTCGCTAACGTCGCTTCCCCGCAAAGTAACCGTCGAATGCGTCAAGCCGACGGGTACCGCATGGCCCACAAACCAACCTCCACCTCGGCGAAGCTGGTTGACAGAGGCGAGAGGCCCATTCGGATGCCGCCCGGTTCACGAAAGTCAGGAATGACACCCTGCGCCCACAGCTTGGGACCAAGCTCGTGAGAGCCATCAATATCGAGCGTGATATGAGACCCACGGTCGGCAGAGTTTCGAGGTGACGCCAATCGGGCATCGGGAAGCAGCTCGTCGGCCAGGTCAATGGCGAATTCGGTAAGCGCTATCGACTTCATGCGAATGGCATCGATACCCACTTCATCGATCAGGGCGATCGTGTCTTGCATGGCGAGCATCCCCAGAATAGGCGTCGTTGCGCTCACAATGCTTGGGGTGCCGTCTGCGGGTTCACCATCCTGCCCCACTTCGTGTGGCGCCTTCGATCCGAACCAATGCGTCGGCTGT
>JAODMI010000008.1 GCA_025464755.1 Homoserinimonas sp. | reverse complement strand
GGAGGTCAAGATTTGGCGGGCCTTGACCAGCATCCGCTTCTCGCCTGCGGAGAGGCCGCGGTCTTGGTCGCGCCGCCAGAGGTCACGTACAACCTCGGACACCTTGAGCACGTCCCCCGAAGCGAGTTTCTCAAGATTGGCCTTGTACCGGCGAGACCAGTTGGTGGGTTCCTCGGTGAACGGTGCTCGGAGGACATCGAAAACTTTGTCGAGTCCCTCTTGACCTATGACGTCACGCACGCCCACTAAATCGACATTCTCGGCGGGAACTTCGATCACGAGGTCACCCTGGGTGACATTCAATTTGAGGTAGAGCTTCTGCTCACCTTTGATGATTCTGGTCTTTACTTCAGTGATCGTTGCTGCGCCGTGATGGGGGTAGACAACAGTTTCGCCAACCTCGAAAAGCATGGGTACGGACTCCGTTCCTCGGCCACTATAATACCACAGCGGCAACCCCGGCGGGCGGCTGGCGCCCATGCCCGCACCCCATTGAATAGGCTAAACTCGCACTGGTTTCTACGGGTTTTCCGTAGGGTTTTTGGCCTTGGAGGGTCTTGTGAGAACACGCGCTGTTGCATCCGTCGCCATTGCGGCACTCGTGCTGCTGGGAACGAGCGCCTGCAACTTTATGGCGCCGCAGGCCACCACCGACATCTACACCGCAAGCGACGGCGCCAACGCCACAGTTGGTGATGTCAAGGTGCTCAACGCGATGCTGATAACAGACAATGGCTCTGAAGCGAATCTCGTCGCCAGCGTCCTCAACTCCAGTGCCGAGCGCGTGCGTGTGACGCTGCAGTACGAGGCTGGCAGCGAGAAGATCGACGAAACGATCACGGTAGGGCCGGGCCACACGGAGAGCCTCGGCAGCCGTGACGGCACCGAGCTGACCCTCACCGACATCGACGCGGAGATCGGTGGCCTTTTCCCCATCTTCGTGCAGTACGGCGACACCACCGGCAAGCAGGTTCTTGTTCCCGTTCTCGACGGCACACTGGCCGAGTACGAAGACCTGACCCCCTAAACGAGAGCGGTAGCTCCTTCCCCGCAGCCCGAGCGCGGGGACGCATCTCGAAGGGCCGCCCGCTGCGGCTACGCCTCGAAGCGGTATCCCAGCCCGCGTACTGTCACAAGCATCACCGGCTCTGACGGCGTTTTCTCGATGCGGGAGCGGATGCGCTTAATGTGCACGTCAAGTGTCTTGGTGTCACCGAAGTAGTCGGCGCCCCAGACTCGGTCGATGAGCTGGCCGCGCGTGAGCACCCTGCCAGCATTGCGCAGCAGCACTTCTAGTAGCTCAAATTCTTTGAGCGGCATGGCGACCTCAGCGCCGGCAACCTCGACGGTGTGGCGCTCAACGTCCATCCTGACGTCGCCGGCTTCAAGGGTGGTGTCATCCACATCTACGTCGATGCGTCGCCGCATGACGGCCCGGATGCGCGCCAGCAGTTCCCGCGACGAGTAAGGCTTGGTGACATAGTCGTCTGCTCCCAGCTCGAGACCGACAACGATGTCCACCTCACTGTCCTTGGCTGTCAGCATGATGATGGGGACCTGCGAACGCGTGCGAATGTGGCGACAAACCTCCGTCCCGGGGAGACCCGGAAGCATCAGGTCGAGCAGCACAAGGTCGGCGCCGTTGTGGTCGTACTCGGCAATGGCGGCCGGTCCATCCTCTGCCGTCGTCGTCTCATAGCCTTCACGCTCGAGAAGGAATGCCAGGGGCTCGCTCAGGGAACGCTCGTCTTCGACAATGAGAATGCGGGTCATGGTGTCTCCTTAAGGCTCGCTGCCGCGGCGTGCGATGCTTCGGGAAGGCGGACGGTGAACGTTGAACCGCTCCCCGGCTGCGACCAGACCCGGATGTCGCCACCATGGTTTTGGACGACGTGCTTGACGATGCTCAGACCGAGGCCGGTGCCGCCGGTGTGGCGGGAGCGCGCAGCATCGATGCGGTAAAAGCGTTCAAAAACGCGGTCCAGGTCTTCTTCCGGGATGCCGACACCCTGATCGGTGACAGCGATCTCGACAATGCCATTGTTGTTGCTCACTCCGATGCCAATCCGCGAACCCTTGGGAGAGTACTGAATGGCGTTGGAGATGAGGTTGTGCAGCGCTACCACCAGCAGCGGCTCGTCACCGTAGACCTGCGCTCCGGCGTCGCCCCCACTGGCGATGGTGACCTTGCTGGAGTCGGCAAGGACGCCGTTCTGGTCGATCGCCGTTGCGACCACATGATCAATATCGACAACCTCGGGTTTGCTGATGGCATCCGCCGCCTGCAGCCGAGACAGTTCAATGATTTCCTGCGTGATGCGGGTGAGACGTTCGGACTCCTTGGTGAGCCTCTTGGCGAAACGTCGCACCTGTTCTGGCTCATCGGATGCCGCCTGCATAGCCTCGGCCAGCAAGCTGACGGCACCAATTGGCGTCTTCAACTCGTGACTGATGTTGGCGATGAAGTCGCGGCGAACCTCGTCCAGGCGGTACGACTCTGTGTGATCCTCCGCCAGGAGCAATGTGTAGCGGGAGCCGAGCCGGGCGACGCGCACAAAGAGGTAGATGTTGGCGTCACCAAAGGGCCCGCGCGACAAAACGACCTCTTCGGCAATGGGGTCTCCGGTGCGACGCACCCGGTCAACAAGTTTGACGAGCTCCGGATGCACCAGCGCCTGGTTCCACACCAGGCCGAAAGCCATCGCACCCGGCGACGCTTTGACAACGTTATTGGACGGGTCGAGCACCACCCCGGCGGACTCAAGCGCGTCGATAACCTGGTCGACCCCGTCGGGAACGCCACCACGTACCACCTGCACTGCCCGCTGCCCCCGACGTGCTGCGGCATGAGCGAGGATGACCAGTCCGGCGCCAACGGCAACTCCGAAGGTCAAAGACAGGGTCACCAACAAACTGGGATCCATAACCCTAGATTAGTTACATCTGCGGCCCGGCTACTGTCAGAACGGCTCGTACGGGACTACTTTGGAAGGTGTTCAGACGACAATCACCAGCCGTTCACCTTCGCCGGGCAGTATGGCCGGGATTGTGCGGGTGCCAAACGTGCCCCAGCTACGAGAGGGATCGGCAATGCGCGAAGTTTTCCAGCAGGAACTCCAGGAAGTACAGGAGCGCCTCGTAGAAATCGCGGAGCTCGTCGCCATTTCCATCGAAAACGCCACCACAGCCTTTAACGAGTCGAACGTCACCCTGGCCGAAACCGTGATCGCGGACGACGACAAGATCGACGCGTTAGCCGTCAGCCTCGACGAACTGGCCATCAACATCCTGGCCCGCCAGCAGCCGGTCGCGCGCGATCTGCGCATCGTCGTCAGCGCCCTCCGCATCTCAGCGTCACTCGAGCGCATGGGAGATATGAGCGAGCACATCGCTCAGCTGGCTCGATACCGGTTCCCGGAGAAGGTTGTACCTAAGAGCTTGCGGGCGACGTTCGTGGAGATGGGCCAGCTTGACGTCATCGTTGCACGCAAGCTGACTGAGCTACTGCGGACAGAGGATGTTCGTCTGGCTGAGGAAATCCGCAGCGAGGACGACAAGATCGATGCCCTGCACCTCAGCGTTTTCAACAAGGTACTCGGCGACAGCTGGAAGGGCGGGGCTGAAGACACAGTGGATTCCACACTGGCCTCCCGCTACCATGAGCGCTTTGCAGACCATGCGGTCTCGATCGCCAAGAAGGTGCAGTACCTGGGCACCGGCGACTGGGTGTCGACGGACTACTAACGTCACCTTTCGGCTGAACAAGTCCGCCGAGATCCGCACCCGGTACTGTGTGAGATTCCCTTGCTCGTGATGTGAGCTGCATCGAGGTTGATTCACCGAATCCGGTGTTGATGAGCGGTATCGTGTCGCGCCACACGGGCAGATTTGGGGATAGGCGGGTCGTCGCTCGCGACCATCTTCCGCAGGGAACCATTACCTTTGTGACACGTGCCGTGCCGGCACAGGAGCCTGACCGGGCGCTCGAATCTGCCTGCGGCGAGGCCATCGTCCATCTAGCGCAGTTGGCCGAAGGCCTCTGCTTTGGCGATGGGTCCGGAGACCAGCATGGTGTCGCCCTCGTGAAGCACAGTACTGAGATCTGCATTCTTCCATCCGGTGCCCTCACGTTTGTAGGCGAGCACGGTGACTCCGAGCCGAGAACGAATGTGGCTTTCGCCGAGCGGGACGCCGAGCACAAGGCTGTTCGGGCTCATTTTGAGGATCGCGAAATCCCGATCGATCTCGATGTAGTCCAACGCGGCACCCCGTACGAGGTGAGCGACGCGGCGGCCCATGTCCTTTTCCGGATAGATAACGTGTTGCACGCCGAGTTGTTCAAAGATTTGCCCGTGGGCGTCGCTGACAGCTTTGGCCCAGATGGCGGGAATCTCGAAGCGCATGAGTAGCGACGTCGTCAGGATGCTGGCCTGAATGTCGGTTCCGATGGCTACGACGGCGCGGTCGAACTCGTGCACTGCCAACTGGCGCAGGGCCTCCTCATTCGTCGAGTCCGAGCGAACGACCTGTGTCAGACGACCGTTGAGCGACTGCACGATTTCTTCATCGGAGTCGATGCCGAGCACCTCGGTGCCTGCGGACATCAGCTCCAGGGCGAGCGAGGTGCCGAAGCGCCCCAAACCGATGACAACGACGGAGTCCGCCTCGGCAATACGCGAGCCGCGTTTCGGCGATGTGAGCAGTGACCTAACCAATGACTGGCCTTTCCTTGGGGAACTCGTAGAGAATTTTGCGCTGCCGAAGCGCGATGGCGCTACCTAGAGTGAGCGGTCCGAGGCGGCCGATGAACATGAGTGCGACAAGGATCGCTTGTGCGGAGAGAGGTAGGTCAGCAGTTATGCCTGTTGATAGTCCAACCGTTGCGAACGCGGACACCACTTCGAAGAGCACTTTGTCGAGGTCGAGGCCAGTGATGATCATGATGGCTGCCGTCGCTGCGCTGACTGCGGCCACCGCGAGCAGCACGATGGTGATGGCTTGGCGGTGCACTGCCCGGGAGAGCCGCTTGCCAAAGATGTTGACCGCGCCTTCGCCCCGGAGCTCGGTGTACATGATGAAGAACAACACCAGAAATGTCGTTAGCTTGATGCCGCCGGCTGTGCCGGCCGGCCCGCCGCCGATGAACATCAGAACGTCGCTGCCGAGCCAAGTTCCCGGATGCATTTGGCCAATGTCAACACTGTTGAAGCCTGCGGTGCGCGTCTGAACGGAGTGAAAGAAGCCGGCGAGGATTCGTTCCGCTGGCTGCATCGTTCCGAACGTTCCTAGATTGGACCATTCCAGGACGCACGTGTAGATGGTTCCTCCTACGACGAGCACCACGGTGCCCCATAGGACAAGCTTGGTGTTCATTGACCAGTGCAGCGGCGTGCGGAACTCGCGTCGTAACTGCATGATCACGGGGAAGCCGAGACCGCCGAGGATGATCGCCGCCGCGAGTGGGAGGCAGATCCACGGGTCGGTTGCGAATTCCATGAGATTGTCGCTGAACGTTGAAAAGCCGGCGTTATTGAACGCCGAGACGGAATGAAACAGGCCATACCAGGCGGCATCCCCAATGGGATGCCCATACCCGAGCCAGAACCGGACGGTAAGTAACACGGAGACGGTCGCTTCGACTGTCAAGGTGATGCGCACGATTCCGAGAACGAGGGCTTTCATGTCGCTGAACCCGACGGCCTTAGCTTCGGCCGCCGCGGTCATCCGTGAGCGCACCGAAAGCTTTCGGGCGATGCTCAGCCCGATGAGGGAGGCGAAGAGCATGATTCCCAAGCCGCCTATTTGGATGAGGACCACGATGACGACGCGTCCGAACGGCGACCAGAACAACTCCGTGTCCACGACAGTCAGACCTGTTACACAAACTGCCGAGGTTGCGGTGAACAGGGCTTCCATCAAGGAGGCACCGCCGGGACCCCCTTTGGAGATGGGGAGCAATAACAAGAGGGTGCCGACGATGACAGCACCGGCGAAACCAACGACGACAGCTTGGGCGGGGTGTAAACCGGGCCGACCAATCGCAGTGGGGTGTTCGCGCTCAGTAGGCGGCATAGTGCACCGCCATTCTCTGTGCGCAGGACGCCAATCGCGTTCCGCCGCCGCGGTGTTCGCGCCTGCGTCGCTCAACCTCCAACATGGATGCCCGGTCGGCGGGTGGGGTCTGCTTCCCTTTCGCGGAGTATTTCCCTGACCACTGGTGGCGTATCACCCCGTCCCAGCAGCAAGTATCGGAACAAATGGGACAGCGGATTTCCTTCCGACCACTCAAAGTAGGCGTGCGGGCGGACGCCGGTTGCATCTCGGAGCGCCATGAGAACAGCCGCGATGGCGTTTGGTGCTGCCGGACTGCTAACGCGAAGGACTCTGTGGCCATCCACCTCGACACCGCGAACCTTCAGCGTCTCCCGAAATTCTGACGGGTCGACAACGTCGATTTCTAGAAAGAGCACGTCGGCTGCGCCCGGCACGGGGTTCATTCCGCGCTGCTCACGTTCCTTTGCCGCGTACTCATCTCCGTCGCCGATCTGACGGCGATGGGCGATGATGTTAAGTTGCCCGTCGTGAGTGAGGGAGTCGGTAATGAATTGGCGCGCACGCTGGTCAAATTCAATGCGGTCGGCTCGAAGCTCTGTCGTACGCGTCACTCGTGAGATGAGGGAGACGGCGACAATGCCGAGAATGAACAACGCTGAGATGGCGATGCCATCAGGCTTTTCACGGATGTTCTCGACGAGGGCGTATAGGAGGATCGCCGTAAGGACGCTGTACCCCACGATGCTTCTCCTGCGCCTTCGGCGGATTGCAGAAAATGTTACGGCAACCGCGCCGGACACCATCATCGCCAGAATTCCTGTTGCATACGCGCCCGCTTGGGCATTAACGTCCGCCCCGAATCCGATCGTTATGAGAATGCTTATCGCGGTGTAGACCAGGACGACCGGGCGCACCGCTCGGCTCCACTCCGGCGCCATCCCGTATGAAGGAAGGTAGCGAGGGACGATGTTGATGAGTCCGGCCATAGCCGAGGCGCCCGCAAACCAGAGGATGAGGATGCTGCTGACGTCATAAATGGTACCGAAGCCGTGCCCCAGCATCTCGTGTGCGAGGTAGGCGAGGGCTCGTCCGTTGGCTTCGCCACCTGCGGCAAACGCCTCGGGCGGAATCAGAATTGTGGTTACGAAGCTGCTCGTCAGCAAGTACACGCTCATGATCAACGCCGCCCCGCTCAGGAGCTTGCGCGTGTTGCGGATACGAGAGGCGAGTCGCTCCTCGGGGCTTGCCCCCGTCGAATAGACGAGAGGCATCATGCTCACTCCGGTTTCGAAGCCCGAAAGACCGAGGACCAGCAACGGGAAGGCGAGAAGTGCGGGGATCAGAAGGTCACCGAGCCCACCCCTGGAATTGGTCAGCGCGGACATCCAATCGGCCGCAAGTGCTGGTTCGCTGATAATGGCGGCAAGACTCACACTGATGATGACGGCGTTCAACCCGAGGAATGCGATCACGAGTGGAATAGCCACCGCAACGGCCTCCGTGAAGCCAAGGAGGAAAACGCCTCCGAGGATGAGGAGAAGCACCACGGTGATCACGACGTTCTGTCCGCGGAGTGCGTCGGGGACCAGCGGATTTTCAAGAAGGTGCACCGTCGCATCCGACGCCGAAAGTGTGATGGTGATGATCCAGGATGTCACTACAAAGCCAAGGAGGATGAGCACGAAAATTTTGCCCTGCCAGAACGGCAACAACCGCTCCAACATCGCGACGGAACCTTGGCCTCGCGGGCTTTCCTTCGCCACGCGCCGGTACATGGGAAGCATTCCCCACAGAGTGAGAGCAACGATCAGCAGCGTGGCGACCGGGGACAACGCACCCGCTGCTAATGCTGCGATCCCAGGAAGATAGGAAAGCGAAGAGAAGTAGTCCACTCCGGTGAGGCACATGACCTTCCACCACGAGTGGGTGCGTGTCATGTTTTCTGCACTCTCCGGTCCAGCGGGCTGGACCGCATCTTTCAGTAGCCAACGACTCAGGATGTTTGGCCGGTGAGCGGTCGTCGCAGTGACCGGAATGCTCTCTGGCATATCAAATTGCACTGCCTGGTTCACGTAATTTCCTGGTTCACTTCTTGAGCGCGAGAACTCGCGGGTAAGGCCGAGGGGTAGTGGTGCGGCCGCTAGGTGCTACCGGGGGAAACATCCGAGCCGCGCATGCGAGCATCTTCAACCGGCCTCCGTTCCACCGATAACCGGCGTCGTGTCCGGGTGAAAGCGATATCCCATTCCAGCTTCCGTGAGTATGTACTTCGGGTCTCTGGGCTCCGGCTCCAGTTTCTTGCGCAGTTGCGCAACGTACAGGCGCAGGTAGCCGGTGTCGGTCACATGTGCTCGACCCCAGATTTGTCTGAGTATGGTCTGGCGGGTCACGAGTTGATCGCTGTGGCGAACGAGGAGTTCCAGGACGCGCCACTCTGTGGGCGTGAGCCTGACCAGTTCGGAACCACCAAGCTTCGTCCGCCTCACGCTCTTCGCGGCGAGGTCCACGGTGATGTCGGCGAAAGTCACCGTCGGTTCGGAATCTTGGGCGGGAACGCGCCGTGTAAGCGCGCGGATCCTTGCCAACAACTCGTCCACCGGGAAGGGTTTGGTTACGTAGTCGTCGGCACCAGCATCGAGCGCTTCGACTTTGTCTGCGGCATCCGACCGTCCGGAGAGCACCAGAATGGGTGCGTGCGACCAACCGCGGACCGCTTCGATGACACTAAGGCCGTCCAGCTCAGGCATGCCGAGGTCGATCATAAAGAGGTCTGGGCGGTGGTCTATTGCAGCCTTTACCGCTTCGGTTCCGTTGGTGGCGGTGACGATCTCGTAGGAATGAGCAGTCAGCGTTATCCGAAGCGCGCGCACCAGTTGGGGATCGTCATCGGCGATGAGAATTTTCACTGTTTGCCCTCCGCCCGCTCGGCCGCCTGGAGAGAGATCACCATGGTGAGTCCCCCGCCAGGGGTCTCTTCAGCCTCCACGGCGCCACCCATTCCTTCGGCGAAGCCCTTCGCCAGAGCAAGGCCAAGGCCGAGGCCGGTCAGGTTGTCAGTGTCTCCCAGACGTTGGAACGGCAGGAAGACCTGCTCGATCCTCTCGGCGGGTATACCTGGGCCGTGATCGACAACGCGTATCTGCACCGTTTCGCCGAGGGCGCTTGTGGAGATGCGCACCCTGGTGCCGGGAGGAGCGAACCGCGCCGCGTTCGCGAGCAGGTTGACCACCACCCGGTCAAGTAGTCCGTCATCTGCGAGCACCGGTGCGAGCGTCGGGTCAAGGTCGAGTTCCACCTCGGCCGGGCCAAGGTGGAGCTCATCCAAAGCGCGCGTGATCGCGTCCTCGGTATCCACCGGCTCGATCGATACGCCGAGAACGCCCGCCTCAAGCCGGCTCACATCAAGCAAGTTCGTGAGTAGCGCCGCTAGGGCACGCAAGCTCTCTTCTGCAGTTGTGAGAAGTTCTGCCTTGTCGGCATCCGACCAGGTGTCGTCAGCTGATCGAAGACCGCTTACGGCAGCAGTTGCCGCGGCAAGTGGTTTGCGAAGGTCATGGCCAACGGCTGAGAGCAGAGCACTGCGCACTCTGTCAGTCGCGGCAAGGGGTTCGAGCTCTCGGGCCGTGTCAGTAAGGTCGCTGTGTTCGAGTGCCGCTTCGATCTGCGCAACGATGGCTGCGAGTAGCCGACGCTCTGAACCATCCAAATCTCTACCGTGCAGCTCCAGATTCGCCCTGTCGCCCACGGTCACAGTTGTGGACTTGTTGTTTCCCGCAGGCTCCCCATCGGTTTTCAGCACCTCCGCACCAGCCAACAGGCGAACACCGGTCAGGCCGAAGGCCTCCCTTGTGAGGCTGATGAGGGCTTGGAGGGCACCTTTACCGCGTACGACGCTGCCGGTGACCGTCGCGAGAAGTTCGGATTCTGCGGCGGAACGTTCAGCCGCACGAGAGCGGCGAGCTGATTGATCCACTACATAGCTGACAAGGGCGGCGTTCAGCACGTAAAGACCCAAAGCCAGCAAATGGAGCGGCTCGTAGACGCTCAGGCTAAAAGCGGGAGCAACGAACAGAAAGTCGAGAGTGAGCCCAGAAAGTACCGCGGCGGAGATGGCCGGCCAGATCCCTCCGACGATGGCAACCAGAACGACCAACAACTGAAAGAAAAGGACTTCAGTGGTGATGGACTCCTCGCTTCTGAAGTTCACAAGGGCCCACGTAAGAAGTGGCAATCCGATTAGAGTCAACGCGAAGCCAGCGAGGCGTCGCTTGGGGCTGAGCGCTCCGCCAAGGCCGGGCAGAGCGAATCGGCCTCCGGCTGCGTCATGGGTGACAATGTGAACGTCGATTTCGCCCGACTCGCGGATGACCGTTGCTCCGATACCTGGTCCGGTAAGCGCCGCTCTGAGACGGCTTCTCCGGCTGACACCAATCACCAACTGGGTGGCATTCGCCGACCGCGCAAATTCAACCAGCGCCCGCGGGACATCTGCACCGACTACTTGATGAAATGCACCACCGAGTTTTTCAGTCAGAGCGCGCAGCTCGGCTAGCCCCTCGGTCTGGGGATGACGGACGCCATCGGGACGTGTGACGTGCACCGCGAGCAGTTCTCCGCCCGCTGATCGTGCGGCGATTCTCGCGCCACGACGAAGCAGTGTCTCCCCTTCGGCTCCGCCGGTAAGGGCCACAACCACTCGCTCCCGGGCGTCCCAACGACTGTCGATCCCGTGCTCAGCTCGGTAACTTTGCAATGCATTGTCGACATCGTCCGCCACCCACAGAAGCGCAAGTTCTCGCAGGGCAGTGAGGTTACCGATTCTGAAGTAGTTCGCTCTAGCAGCATCGATTCGCTCGGCGGGGTACACGACACCCGCGGCAAGACGCTCTCTCAGCGCCTGCGGTGCGAGGTCGACCACTTCCGTTTGGTATGCGTTACGGAGCACGCGGTCAGGAATCGTTTCGCGTTGATGAACTCCTGTTATCTGTTCAACAACACCGCCCAGCGATTCGATGTGTTCGATGTTGACAGTAGAGATGACGTCAATGCCGGCATCCAACAGGACATCGACGTCTTGCCATCGCTTCTCATAAGTCGAGCCCGGAGCATTGCTGTGGGCTAGGTCATCCACGAGAGCGATCTCTGGATGTCGAGCGAGAGTTGCACGCAAGTCCATCTCGGTGAGCTCCATCCCGCGGTGGATGACAATCTCACGCGGAACGACCTCTAGCCCCACTGCCATCGCGGAAACAGTAGCGCGACCGTGGGTCTCCACGAACCCCACCACGACGTCCTTGCCCTCACCAAGCAGCCGCTTGCCTTCGTCCAACATGGCGTAGGTCTTTCCGACACCCGGGGCGGCACCAAGGAGCACACGCAGCTGCCCTCGCTTCACGCCGCGGTTCATAGGCTCAGTTGCTTCGTGCGAAACGGCTTCTATCGACTCGCGTTTGCCTTCCACACCTCTTATTAGACACTTCCCGAACGAGGCAAACCACGATCCTAACAATCTACAAACGGGTTTCCGCAGAAACCCAGCATCACGTTTACGTCGGACATTTGCTGTACCTCCTGCTCAGCTAGACGCCGCTGCCACTGCTCACTTAGAGGGCAGTCTTCTCGCAGACGCATCGAAAGCTCCAATTGACTCGGCCGCAGCGTCGAAACATCGCGGACTTACGCTCCGCGAAGCAGCAGCAGCACGCCAAACCTTCCCACCGACGTACTTCTTGAAAGCAGCTACGGGCAGAATGAAAAGCAGCGGGGAAATGCCGTTCCGGTGCGCTTAGCGCATGCGCTTGGGCTGCGATTCGGCGTCTGCTCACGGTGACCGACGGTTCTCCAAGCAAGCAGATTTCTTACCTGCATTCGCCATTTGGCTGGTTGATATCTCTGCGGGTTCACGCGTCTCGCCACGTTAAAAAGTTCGATACTCGCTTCAACCATGCACGCAGCGGTCGAAGTTCATTTCACAGCGGCCGAATCTACATCCGTGAATCAGATTCGAGAGTCACGAAAAGTCGCAAGTTGGATAAGAGAAGTCTTTCCTGTCGTGAGGACCACATTCCACGACCGTGCGCGCCTTGTGTTCCTCGACCACACACGGCCGGCCCGCTGTGCCGCGCATAGGTATCACGCGTGTGTCTGAAACGATCGGATGCGAAACGTTAAAGGCAGTTTCCACGATGACGCTTGCCCCGACGAACCCAACCACCTGACCTAACGCAGACGTCAAGTGGTATGTGTTCGCTGTCATGTTCTTCACATGGATCAGCGACACCTGCCGACGTCGCGATCGACACCGCGTCGAATATTGGGGCGAAACTCGGCACGACGCTGCCACAGTTTAGGAGACGAACCCGGGGAAGCTCGACGGCGTCTCCAACCGATGAGGATCCCGGGGCAGCACCAATCAATGGATCATTTGGCAGCACAGGTTGCTCGACTCCAGACTGGTGCCGGTGGGCGCGAATCGGGGGTTACTCCCTCACCCCCGTAACGGAAGCACTCGGAACGCGAACACCCGTGCGGTGTTTAGCCTGCCGAACCAGCCGAAGGCCCAACCCTCGACACGGTGCCGGCTACTGCTTCCCCTGCGCAGCCACCGCAGCCGCGCCGGCAGCCGCAGCCTCCGGATCAAGGTATTCCGCAGCTTTGATTGGCACGAAGTTGTCGTCCAGCTCATAGACGAGCGGGATGCCGGTGGGGATGTTGAGGCTGGCGATTTCGTCATCCGAGATGCCGTCGAGGTGTTTCACCAACGCCCGCAGCGAGTTGCCATGCGCGGTGACCAGCACGGTCTTGCCCGCGGCAAGATCACCCTTGATGTCGGACTCCCAGTAAGGAAGCATCCGTTCGATGACATCTTTCAGGCATTCGGTGCGGGGAAGCTCACCGCCGAGCCCGGAATAACGCACATCGCCCGCCTGCGAGAACTCGCTGTCATCGTCGAGGGGCGGCGGCGGGGTGTCAAAGGAGCGGCGCCAGGTCATGAAGAGCTCCTCGCCGTATTTGGCGAGAGTATCGGCTTTGTTCAGCCCTTGCAGTGCGCCATAGTGACGTTCGTTGAG
>JAODMI010000189.1 GCA_025464755.1 Homoserinimonas sp. | reverse complement strand
GACCCCCTGTAAGGTTCTAGCCCTAACCCGGGTTTTGCCGAATATCACCGAAAACCCTCGCGTTCCGTTGTGTTTACAGGCAACCGGGGTGGCTCGGAGGTCATCGGCTGTCCGGTCAGTGCTCTGCCCGCATGTAGTCCGACTGGACGTTTGACGGAGCCTTGTCGCCTTCCTGCCACAGTCCGTAATCCCGGTTTAGTCACGCCGGGTCGTCTGGATCTCCTGCATTCACCCCGCTTCGAACTAGATCGATGGCATGGATACTTCTATCTTTTCTCGCTACCTGCCGCTCGAGGTGGGCGTCGGCGTCGGCATGCAGCCTGTACTTCGGTGTGCGAACGACTGTAGCCCCCGGAAAGTCGCTATGTCATTGTGCGCACGGTGAGGCGGAGGCCGAACTGTTAACAAAGCTTGCGCGTTCCGCAACGGAGTCAGAGCTTTTGCGGCCCTGCCTTCGATAGGGCCGAAGAGCTTCCGTCACGCTCGACGGCCGCTGCCATCACAGGGCAGTACGCCCCCGGGACGGGGAGTCATGCGCTCCTGGACCGCTCAGCTGGAGCGCGCCGATGCCCTGCTGTTCGGCCGGGTGACCTACGAGATGATGGCACGGCGTGGCGAAAGCCGGCCACGGGCACCTCGGCCCGATCGGTGGATGAATGGCAAAAACCCTTCGCCAAGACCATTGCAGCTCAAGCGGAAGCCAGGCGAGGGCCTGTGGGTTGGCGGTGTGACGCTCCCCTGGCCTTAGCAGATCTGCGACGACCTCTTTCACGACATCCCGCTGATCGAGCGACCGGACCCTAATCCCCTAACCTGTACGAGTGACGACGCGGTGGGTCAGGAAACAGCCTGTGTGAAGCCGAGCGTTGCGTCCGCGAGGGGCCGCAGGTGCTCCGGGATTTTGTACCCCTTAGCTTGCATGGACTGGGCCCACAGCCGCCCCGCGCGGTACGAGGACCGAACCAGTGGACCGGCGAGAACACCGAGGAAACCAATTTCTTCTGCTTCTTCTTTGATTTCGCGGAACTCTTCCGGGTGCAGCCATCGCGCGACGGGCAGATGGCGAGGGCTTGGACGCAGATACTGGGTCACCGTGATGATGTCGGTACCGGCGTCGTGTAAGTCCTGAAGCGCCTGGCTGATCTCCGCTCGCTCCTCCCCCATACCCAAGATCAGGTTCGACTTGGTGATCATCCCGGCATTGCGTGCTTGGGTTAGAACACCCAATGACCGCTCGTAGGTGAACGCCGGGCGAATACGCTTGAAGATTCGTGGCACAGTCTCGACATTGTGTGCAAAAACCTCTGGGCGCGCGGAGAAGACTTCGCCGAGCAGATCCGGGTTGCCCGAAAAGTCGGTGGCAAGAATTTCCACACCTGTGCCGGGGGCTTGGAGGTGGATCTGTCGCACCGTCTCAGCGTGCAACCAGGCACCTTCATCGGGCAGGTCGTCGCGGGCGACTCCGGTGACCGTGGCATACCGGAGGTTCATCGCGACTACGGATTCGGCAACTCGCCGGGGTTCATCAGTGTCGTAGTCTGCGGGTTTGCCGGTATCGATCTGGCAGAAGTCGCAACGCCGGGTGCACTGAGCACCTCCAATGAGGAAAGTCGCCTCACGGTCTTCCCAACATTCGAAGATGTTGGGGCAGCCGGCCTCCTGGCATACCGTGTGCAGGCTTTCGCTCTTCACCAGCTGCTGCAGCTGCTGGTATTGCGGGCCCATTCTGGCCTTGGTTTTGATCCACTCCGGCTTGCGTTCGATCGGGGTCTCGGCGTTTCGAACTTCGAGGCGCAACATCTTTCGGCCCTGCGGTTCGGCGCTCATACGGCCACCGGAGCCCACATGGCGGCGAACTGACGTCGCACGATCGGCACAACGTCCTCTGGTGACACTCTCCGACCGAGGACCTTGCTGATCGAGGTGACTCCCGCGTCGCGGATTCCGCAGGCGACGATGCGCTCATAGGGGGCGAGCTCGTTGGAGCAGTTGAGGGCGAAACCGTGCATCGTTACATTTTCCGCAACGCGGATGCCGATCGCCGCGATCTTCTCGTCGACCCCGGCCGTGCTTACCCACACCCCCGAACGGCCTCGCACCCGGTGACCAATCACATCGAGTTCGGCGAGCACCTCGATCAGGAAGCCCTCGAGTCGGCGCACATACTCGACCACGTCATTAGGCTCAGGCAGCCGCAGTATCGGATACCCGACCAACTGCCCGGGGCCGTGCCAGGTGATCTTGCCACCCCGATCGGTGTCGATGACGGGAGTGCCGTCATCCGGTCGTTCATATTCCTCTGTGCGTCTACCGGCCGTGTACACGGAAGGGTGCTCGAGGAGAATGATGGTATCGCTGCGCTGGCCTGAAACGACAGCGGCGTGCACGGCACGCTGCTGGTCCAGGGCCTGAAGATACGGCACGGAGTTGGCGCTTAGCCCCGCGACGACAAAGTCGACCATCCCCGCAGTCTATGCGCTCAGCTCTGAGCAAGCCCACTCGCACCCCCCGAAGCGTGGTTGTCAACGACCGCATCAGCGCGGGTCAGAGGGCTTCTCCGCCGACTTGGGCCCCGGCAGGCTCTTGCCGTCGATTCGAGGCGGTCGTGTCAAATGATGCCGAACCCGCCCAGGAACACCTCGAAGGCATTCGAAAAGAGTGGGTACTGAAGCAGAAAGTGTCGAATAACCGTCGAACGGCCATCCCAAATCCCTTGTTCGGGTTTTGGAATGGCCGTCTGACTCGGACTTTTGGTGGATCCAAGGGGATTCGAACCCCTGACCCCCTGCATGCCATGCAGGTGCGCTACCGGGCTGCGCCATGGACCCATGCCGCTTCTCGCGAAGCAACTTGTACAGATTACTACAGATCGCAGGCGCTTCCGAACCGATGCCAGGGAAAATGACCTTCGCCCGCGGCTGCACAAAGCAAACGCGGGCGAAGATTACGGCAGAGAAGAACTATGCCACGGGGATGACCAGTCCACCCCAAGTCTCGTTCATGTACTGCTTGGTTTCCTTCGACAGCAACAGCTCGAGCAACGCGGCGATACGCGGGTCGTCTTCAAATTCTGGAGTAGTTGCCAGAACATTGAAGTACGGGCTGTCCTCCCCCTCGACCTGGATGGCTTCTTCGCCGGTCAGCCCGGCGGGCTGAGCGAATGTGATTGTGACGAACGCGGCGTCAACAT
>JAODMI010000144.1 GCA_025464755.1 Homoserinimonas sp. | reverse complement strand
CGCGCATACCAGCTTCTTTGAAATCTTCTCCGACGACTGCGGCTTTGATGCCGATAGACAGTTCCACCAGCCGGCGGAACTCGTCACTGGTGGAGTCTGTCGCCCGGTTGACGTCTCGTTCGATGATGTCGAGAATTTCGGGTTCGGCGATGAATCCATACTTCACCACTTCACCGAAGCCAGCCAGCGTCTCCATCTGGCTGATGCCCTCCAGCGTGGCTAGGTCAACGAGCACCCCAGCGGGTGCGTGGAACGCACCAACCAGGTTTTTGCCCTCCGCTGTGTTGATTCCGGTCTTCCCGCCGATAGCAGCGTCGACCATGCCGAGGAGCGTGGTTGGTATTTGCACGAGCCGGATGCCGCGCAGCCAGGTGGCCGCCACAAAACCTGCTAAATCGGTGACCGACCCGCCGCCGAAGCCGACCACCACGTCTGAACGCGTGAAGTCCGACTGGCCCATGACCTGCCAGCAGAAGGCTGCTACCTCCACTCGCTTGCCGGCTTCCGCGTCGGGTATTTCGGCCAGGATAGCCTCATAGCGGCCCTCCAAGCTCTCGCGCAGCTGCGCGGCCCGTGCCGCAAGGGTGGGCGGGTGCACAATCAGGACTTTGCGTGCGTCGGCACCGATCAGGTCGGGTAGGGACTCCAAGATGTCGCGTCCCACAAGAACGTCATACGGGTCTGTGCCGCTCACGGTGATAGTTGTCATCGTCACGATCAGTTATTTCCTGTTCTTTCATGCCCTGCGTGATTTTGTTGCTGCAGTTCTGATGCAGCGTCACTGCGAACCCAGTCGGCCATTTCCGCAGCCAGCCGCTCAACCGGAAGACGTGATGTGTCCCAGGTTCTGGTTGACAGTCGCTCGTAGATTTCACGTCGTGAATCGGCCAGGGCCTGCCACGCTGCTACTCCCCCGTCCTTAAGGAGCGGCCGGTTTTGGCCGGTGATCCGATCAGCGATGGCGTCGGCGTTAACGGTGAGCAATGCCACTCGCAGCGGTTCTAGGTCATGCTGTGTCTGTTCGTCGAGGATGGCGCCGCCCCCGAGCGAGACAACTGCGCCCGGGACCAGTGATCTCCCAACTACTGCGCGCTCGATCCGACGAAAATAGGCTTCACCGTCCTTGGCGAACAGCGCTGAAATTTCCCCGTGTTCGGCCACGATGCGTTGGTCGGTGTCGATAAATTCTGCTTCGAGCAACTTGGCCACACGTTTGCCGATTCGCGTTTTACCCGCCCCGGGAGGGCCGATCAGCACCAGCAGGGGTACACAGGCTTTCACTACGGCACCTATAACAGCGGTGAGCTGGATGACGTCGTTGTTAACCGGTCAGGAATGGCTGCCAGGTATCCGTCCAGGTTGCGCCGTGTCTCAGAGACGGAATCGCCCCCGAACTTTTCGAGAACTGAGTTTGCCAGCACGAGTGCCACCATGGCTTCGGCCACAACCCCGGCCGCTGGTACAGCACACACGTCGGAGCGCTGGTGGTGAGCATCGGCCGCTTTGCCGGTGGCAATGTCCACCGTACGAAGAGCGTGTGGGACGGTCGCAATTGGTTTCATTCCGGCACGGACTCGCAGGACTGTGCCCGTGCTCATCCCCCCTTCGGTTCCCCCAGCTTTATCGCTGGCGCGCCCGATCCCGTGTTCTGTCTGCATGAGCTCATCATGTGCTTCAGAACCGCGGCGGGTTGTTGTCAGAAAGCCGTCGCCGACCTCGACGCCCTTGATGGCCTGAACGCCCATCAGTGCTGCGGCAAGCTGGGAGTCGAGTCGCCGATCCCAGTGCACGTAAGAGCCAAGACCTGGCGGAACGCCGTAGGCAAGTACCTCCACGATGCCGCCGAGCGTATCGCCGTCATCATGGGCCCGGTCCACCTCAGCAACCATCGCCTCGGTGGTCTCAGGATCAAAGCAGCGCAGCGGATTTGCATCCAATTGCGCGACGTCTTCTGGCATCGGCAGTCGGGCTCCTTCCGGCGCACGGACTGTACCTACGGAGAGCGTATGGCTGACTAGGCGAATACCCAGCTCACCAAGAAACTTCTTCGCTACCGCCCCGAGGGCGACACGTGCCGCTGTCTCTCGTGCGCTGGCCCGCTCCAACACGTTGCGCGCTTCGGCGAAGTCGTACTTCTGCATGCCCACCAGGTCTGCGTGTCCTGGGCGAGGCCGGGTGAGGGCGGCACCGCGCCCCTTAGGCAGGGAATCAAGGTCGACGGGCGAAGCGCTCATGACATCGACCCAGCGCGGCCATTCGGTGTTGCCGATGCGCACTGCGACCGGGCTCCCCATCGTCAAACCGAAGCGCACGCCGCCAGAGAGAGTTAGCTCGTCTTCTTCAAATTTCATCCGGGCGCCGCGCCCATAGCCGAGCTTTCGCCGAGCGAGGTCTGCTCGAATGTCATCGAGGGACACGGGCACGTCTGCGGGCAGCCCTTCAAGGACGGCCACAAGTTCCGGGCCGTGCGATTCTCCAGCAGTCAACCAACGAAGCATGTAATGTATCCTCCCACGTCGTTGGAGCGACCTAATCCACACGATGCCCCGAGAGCGATCAGTTAGCGGTCCAATCCGATGGCGCCCCGCATGGCGCGAAGCACAGCAGCCTCGTCGGGGAGCTCGGCAACGGGGTCGCCTGTAAGAAAAACCCGAACTTGCACCAGCGCTTGATTCACGAGCATGTCGATACCCGGGACGACGCGTCCCTGTACGGCTTGCCAGGACGCCGCCAGCGGGGTTGGCCATGGGTCATACGCAACGTCGAACAGGGTGGCCGATGAACGGAGTTCTTTCGTGAAGGTTACCGGCACGATAGCTTGCGGGGGAAGGCTGCTGATCACGGCATCCGCTCTCTCCGTCACCGTGCTGACATCTGAGAAACCGTGAACCTCAACCGCTAACCCCAGCTGGGACGCCACATCAACAAGCGTTCCGGTCTTCTCAGGCGACCGCACATAGACCACGACATGCTCGGCACCAAGTAATGAGGCGGCGACTAGCGCGGAAGTTGCTGTTGCCCCCCCGCCGAGCACTATGACCTCACGGAGTGCGGTGACACCATGGCGTTCGAAGCCCTGAGTGATGCCATAGACGTCCGTATTGAAGCCCAGCCGTCTGGTACCAGAGAAGAGAAGGGTGTTGACCGCGCCGGTGAGTTCGGCGACCGGGTCCAGGCTGTGCAGCATCGGGATGATGGCCCGCTTAAGCGGCATTGTCAGCGACAGGCCACGCCAGTCATCCGATCGCGAGCTGATGAACTGCGGCAGCGTCTCGCCCGTGATGTCGTATGCGTCGTAAGTCCACGGCAACCCCAACGTCCTGAAGGCCGCCTGATGTAGCGCCGGGGATTTGGAGTGCACTATTGGGCTGCCGAGCACGCCAAGCCGGGTGCGGAGCGGCTCAGTCACAGTTTGGACTGTTCGTTTCCTTGCACCAGGCACGCAATCGCTCCACGGCCGCGTTGTGTTCGGCATTTGTGGATGTGAACGCGGTCTCACCGGTCTCAAGGTTGACGGTCACAAAATATAGCCATGGTCCGTCTGCCGGATGCAAGGCAGCATTAATGGCCAAATCACCAGCAGCGCCTATCGGTCCAAGGGGCAGTCCGGTGTGCCGATAGGTGTTGTATGGATTATCGTCCTCAAGTTCGGCAGTGGTGCTGAAAACCGAACCATCGAGCCGCTCGCCGTGCTTCCACGCATAGCCATAATGCGCAGTCGAGTCGAATTGCAGAAGCATGCCAGTGTCCAGGCGGTTCTGGATGACGCGTGAGACCTTATAAAAGTCTTCCTCTTTCGATCCTGCTTCACGTTGAATCAATGACGCGATCGTCAGCACCCGATGCCGCTCTTCTGGGGCTACCCCCAACGCATCCAACGACTGAAACGTGCGATTCACAAGCCTGTGAAGCACTGTCCGAGCGTCCAGCCCGGGCTCGAATGTATAGCGGGCAGGAAAAAGGTAACCTTCAAGGCTCGGGGCTTCGGCCGGAAGACCATAGCTTGCCGCGTCAGCCGCTGCCGCCTCGAAGTCGGCCAGGGCGATCCCGGTGCCCTCGCTCAACGTGGTTATGACCTGGTCGACGCTCTTACCCTCTTGGAACAATACGGAGATTTCGACCTTGTTTGCCGGGTCTTGCAGTGCATCGAACGCGGCCTGGGCGCTCATCTCCTGCCTCAGTGCGTACTGGCCGGGAAAGAACTGCGCCTGTGGTTCCTGGGCGAGTAGAAGCTGGTAGAACGCGTCCCATGTCTTGGTCACGCCCTCTTCTGCCAGAGTTGTAGCGATCGCATCGCCGCCATCGCCCGCGTTGATGGTCACAATCACTTCACCGTGCCCTTCGCCGACGAAATCGTTCGGCTCCTCCCAGCCCATGACCTTACGGATTTGATCTTCGAAGGTGAGCCAGGCGACACCGGCGGCTCCCCCGACGACGATGACCAGTCCGAGGACCACAGCCAGCCACACGAAGCCGCGCTTGCTTTTGGGTGTTGCTCCCGACGGCCGCGCACTATTCAGATCCCGTCGGGTCCGTGGCACCATTCTGGTCCCGTCTGAATTCGCTGGTGCCGCATCCGCATCCTCGGGCTGGGAGTTGAAGATGTCGTCCCACTCAGGGTGTTGAGCCAAACTTTCACGATCCTTCGTCCGGGGCCGCGATCACTCCGGGAGGTTGCCCCCCGGTGCGCTCGAAGTCGAGGGCATGCTGCAAAATTATAACGGCGGCAACCTGGTCGATCACCTGGCGGGACGATTTGGAGTTGCGTCCAGATGCGCGCAGGGCTTGCTGCGCAGACACCGTCGATAAGCGTTCGTCAACCAACCGTACCGGTGTCGTGGTTCGCGATGCCAGCCGCGTCGCGAAAGCGACGGCATCATCCGTAGACGCAGTATGAGCACCGGAAAGCGCCAGCGGCAAACCGACCACAATCTCCAAAGCGTCGATGTCCGATGCGATGCGCAAGAGCTCCGCCAGGTCTCCGTCGCCACGGTTGACGGTGGAGACCGGCGTGGCAATCATTGCGTGCGGGTCACACCGCGCGACGCCAATGCGTACTTTGCCGACGTCTACGCCAAGCCGCACCCCCGGTCGCACCTGCACTACGCCGTCAACATGTTGCGGATGGCCACAAGTGCTTCCGGAAGCGAATCGGCGTTCGGCCCGCCACCTTGGGCCAGGTCGTCTTTGCCGCCGCCGCCGCCGCCGAGAACGCCAGCAGCCGTCCGTGCCAGTACGCCGGCCTTTGCCCCCTGCGCGCGCGCTGCATCATTGGTGCCAACAATGACGGCCGGCTTCCCGTCGACGGTAGCCGCCAGAGCCACAACTGCGGCGTCGGCTCCCAGTCGCCCTCGGACGCCCACTACCAGGCTCCGCAGCTCGTCTGCAGACTTCAATACCCCCACATCGATGACTGCCAACATGACATTGCCTACCCGTTCGGCGGAGGCAACGAGCTCAGGTATGCGCTGGGACAGGGCAGCCTGCTCGAAGTCGGCAATTCTCTTCTCCGCAGATTTGAGACTGGCGACCAGTTCGGCAATCCGGTCCGGCAGCCGATCCCGTGGTGTCTTCAGGCTCGACGTCAGCTGCGAAACGATCGCCCGCTCCGTGGCAAGATCGCGGAAAGCATCCATGCCGACCAGGGCTTCAACGCGACGGTTGGCGGATCCGACAGACGATTCGCTGACCAGGTTGATTAACCCAATTTCGGAGCTGCGCCCAACATGCGTGCCCGCGCAAAGCTCGCGCGACCATGGGCCGCCAATGTCGACGACCCGAACACTGTCGCCATATTTCTCCCCGAACAGTGCCATGGCGCCGAGCGACTTCGCGTCATCTAAAGCCATGACACGAGTCTCAACCTCGAGGTTTTGGCGGATGGCAGTGTTAGCTATCTCTTCAATCTCCGTGCGCGTCTCAAGAGACAAAGCCTGGTTCCAGCTGAAGTCCAGGCGCATAAAGCCGGACTTGTTGTAAGAACCGGACTGATGCGCCTCTGGCCCAAGGACTTCGCGCAGCGCCGCGTGGATGACGTGGGTGGCGGAGTGGGCCTGTGTTGCGCCCCTTCGCCATTCAGGATCAACAACTGTCCTCGCCGGGTCGCCGACGCCGACTTCACCGGAACGAACCTGCACGCGGTGGCTGATCAGGCCCTTCACTGGGCGTTGGACGTCCATAACCTCGAGGCTGAACCCGCTTCCGACAATGCTTCCTGCATCGGCTTCCTGGCCACCCGATTCTGCGTAAAGAGATGTCTCGGCAAGGATTACTTCGGCAATGTCGCCAGCTACAGCGTGTGACACGGAAACACCGTCGACGATCAGCCCGAGGATGTTCGTGTCCGTCTGAAGGAACTCGTAGCCGGTGAAAATAGTCTCGCCGTGCGCACGGAACTCGCCGTACACCGATAGGTCTGCAAGCAGACTTTTTTTGGACTTCGCGTCGGATTTCGCTTTGGTTCGCTGTTCCAGCATGAGCGTGTCGAAGGCCGCACGGTCGACGCTGAGGCCGGCTTCTTCGGCCATTTCAAGGGTGAGGTCGATAGGAAACCCAAAAGTGTCGTGCAGCAGAAAAGCGGTATTGCCGGGCAGCTGCTTAGCGCCGGACTTCTGTGTGTCTGCCACCGCGAGGTCCAGGATGCTGGTGCCGGTCGCCAAGGTGCTGAGGAACGTCTCCTCCTCGGCGTACGCGAGACGACCGATACGGTCATAGCCTTGCTCGACCTCGGGATACGCGCTCTTCATGGCATCGCGCGACGCCGGAAACAGTTCGGTGAATGTCGCAGCGTCGACTCCGAGCAGGCGCATCGCTCGCACGCTACGGCGCAAAAGCCGGCGCAGAATGTATCCGCGGCCCTCGTTCGAGGGCGTCACCCCATCGGCCATCAGCATCAACGCGGAGCGAACATGATCTGCGACCACTCGCATCCGCACGTCATCTTCGTGGTTTGCACCGTATCGGCGTCCAGAGATTTCGGCTGCGCGGTCGAGCACTGGGCGAACCTGGTCGATCTCGTAGAGGTTGTCGACACCCTGTTTGATGAACGCGACTCGCTCCAAACCCATGCCTGTGTCGATGTTCTTGCGCGGGAGTTCGCGAACGATGCGAAAATCGGTCTTGCTTTTCACATCGTCGAGCAGGTACTGCATGAAAACCAGGTTCCAAATTTCAAGATACCGAGTGTCGTCTACCGCGGGTCCGCCGTCGGGGCCATATTGGGGTCCGCGGTCGTAGTAGATCTCCGAGCACGGGCCGCCGGGGCCAGCCTGCCCGGTGTGCCAGTAGTTGTCTGCCTTACCGAGCCGCTGAATGCGGGCATCCGGAAGGCCTGCGACCTTCTTCCACAGGGAAATTGCCTCGTCATCGTCCTCATAGACGGTGACCCAGAGGTCTTTCTCTTCGAAGCCGTAGCCTCCGTCTGCCTCGCTGGATGTCAACAACTCCCAGGCGTACGCGATCGCCTGCTCCTTGAAGTAGTCGCCGAACGAGAAGTTACCGTTCATCTGAAAAAATGTGCCGTGCCGCGTGGTCTTGCCGACCTCTTCGATGTCAAGGGTGCGGATACACTTCTGCACGCTGGTAGCGCGCGGGTACGGCGCCGGGATGAGTCCGGTCAGGTACGGAATGAAGGGGACCATTCCAGCGACGGTGAACAGTAAAGTCGGGTCGTCGCTTACCAGCGATGCCGACGGCACAACGGTGTGGCCACGTCCAGCGAAGTAGTCGAGCCAGCGTTGTCGAATTTCAGCGGTTTGCATGAGGTCCTGTTGTGATGTGAACGGCCAGAGAGCCGGTTCGGGATGGTTGGTGGTGCCTAGTCTTGGTCGCGGCGCGTCAGGTCAGCAATGCGCGCCTCTGCCCCGACAACGGTGTCGCGAAGTTCGGCCTCACGAGCCTTGTAACCGTCAACCACTGCACCGCTAAATTCGCGCATAACGGTGTCGACGCTTGCGAAGAATCGTTTACCCTCCGGGGTCTTATTGACCTGGTGTGCGGCGAGGAATCCGGCACCGATACCGGCGAGAAACCACAGTAGGTTCTTCATGGACAAGGCTCCCTTGTGTGTAGCAAGTGGGTGTCAAAGACGGCGCAGACACAGATTTTGTAACGTGACGAGCTTACTTCTTGCCTGTAGTAACCCAATGAGCCGACGCTGATCATCATCGTGTTGCGGTGTGCTCGGCTGCTAAGGCAAAAAGGCGGGCCACCCAAAGGGTGACCCGCCTAATCTAGCGAATGCTAGGCGCTTCCAAGCGAAGGCTAGCGAGCTGCGTAGTACTCAACAACCAGCTGAACTTCACAGGTTACGGGCACTTCGGCGCGCTTCGGGCGACGCACAAGGCGGGCCTGCAGCTTGTCGAGTTCGACCTCGAGGTACGCGGGCGTCTTGGGCAGAAGGTCAACGTGACCACCCGCTGCGGCAACCTGGAATGGTTCCATTCCCTCGCTCTTGGCGTGGACGCCAACGAGCTGGCCCGGCTTCACCCGGAAGGACGGACGGTCAACGCGCTGGCCATCTACGAGGATGTGGCGGTGAACGATCATCTGGCGAGCCTGAGCCGTGGTGCGGGCGATGGCCGCGCGTACTAGCACAGCATCCAACCGCATTTCGAGCAGCTCGACCAGGTTCTCACCGGTCAGGCCCTCTGCGCGGCGCGCTTCCTGGAAAACAATCTTCAGCTGAGCTTCGCGGATACCGTACTGGGCACGTAGGCGCTGCTTCTCGCGAAGACGCACAGCATAGTCACTGTCGGTCTTGCGCTTGGTGCGGCCGTGCTCTCCTGGTGGGTAAGGACGCTTTTCGAATCCTTTTGCTGCCTTTGGGGTGAGCGGGATGCCCAACGCCCGCGACAGGCGGGTTTTGCTACGTGTACGTGACTGGGTAGACACGGTTTCCTTTCGGTACTAAATCATCGGTCTTCAACTGGTGTCCCCATGAAGTGCAGACTGCGTTCATGAGGGAAATAAGAAGAGGGATGGTGCCTGAAGGATCGTCCGGCTAAAGGACGCATCCCATCCAGCATCGGTTTTCACTGCAGCCGTGCGCGAAATACCACTGGAGGCAACAGGAATCCTATCACTTGCCGCGGATGATTCGGCGGAGCTTTTCCCAGCGAATAGAGATCTCTCGCTCATGACCGCGATCTTTGGGCCGATAATACTGCTTGTCCCGTAATTCGTTCGGTAGATACTGTTGCTGTGCAACGCCCAGTTCCGCGTCCTGAGTGTAGATGTAGTTCTTGCCGTGGCCGAGTTTCTTAGCGCCGGCATAGTGTGCGTCCCTCAAGGGCTTGGGCACTCGGCCGAAGTTTCCGGCTTTGACGTCGGCGATGGCTTCGTTGATCGCCACGTACGCTGCATTAGATTTTGGGGCAGTCGCAAGGTAGACCACGGCCTGGGCGAGAGGGATGCGGCCTTCAGGCATTCCGATCATCTGAACGGATTGCGCCGCCGCGTTGGCGATCACCATCGCTTGAGGGTCAGCCATGCCGATATCTTCTGAGGCGCTCACAATGATTCGCCGGGCAATGAAACGGGGATCCTCACCGGCCTCGATCATGCGCGCAAGGTAGTGCAGGGCGGCGTCCACATCCGAACCACGAATGGACTTGATGAAGGCACTGATGACGTCGTAGTGCTCGTCGCCGTTCCGGTCGTAGCGCAGCAAGGCACGGTCAACGGCGAGGGCGACGCTCTCGGAGGTGATGACGGGCTTCGGGCCCCCCGGTGCGGCAGCCCCTGCAACCGATGTTGCCGATTGAGCAGCCGCCTCGAGAGCGGTAAGGGCGCGGCGGGCGTCGCCTGAGGCAAGGCGGATGATGTCGGCCCGGGCATCCGGCTGCAGGTGCACCCTGTCTGCCAGGCCTCGGGGATCGACGACAGCCCTGTCTATGAGTATTCCCAGGTCGTCGTCGCTCAGCTGCTCCAGAGTGAGCAGGAGCGAGCGTGATAGTAGCGGTGAGATTACCGAAAAGGACGGGTTCTCGGTCGTTGCGGCGACAAGGATTATCCAGCCGTTCTCGACACCCGGCAGGAGCGCGTCTTGCTGGGCTTTGGTGAACCGATGAATCTCGTCAAGAAACAGCACTGTAGACAGTCCATAGAGGTCGCGTGCGGCCATTGCCGCCTCCATTACCTCGCGCACGTCTTTCACACCTGCGTTGACGGCGGAAAGCTCAACGAACTTGCGGCCGGAGCTATGCGCGATTGCCTGAGCCAGAGTGGTCTTGCCCGTTCCAGGCGGCCCCCAGAGAATCACGGAAACGGAACCTTGCTGGCCCGTCTTGTCAGACGCAAGGCTGACTAAAGGTGAACCCGGCGTAAGTAAATGACGCTGGCCGGCTACCTCGTCAAGGCTGCGGGGCCGCATGCGCACCGCGAGCGGGGTCGCTCCAGACCGCAACCCAACCGAGGCATCCACCATGCAAGCAATGCTACGGGCCACCGACGACACGCAGAATCACCGCGTTCGGCTAATGTTCTTGAGGGTATCCCAGCTACCGACGGAGGACACGTGGCAACGAGCAAGACTGCAGAACGCGAAGCGCGAGCCGCCCGCGATCGCCTGCGTCGCTACAACGCCCGCCAAGCGCTGCACGCCCTGAAGATCCGTCGCCGCAAACGGGACAATCTCATTGCCATCATTGCGGTGATCATTGTCCTTGTCCTGGCGACCGTGACGCAGGTGCTCTACTTCACCGCCGGACCGGGAGTGACCGTCGCCTCGCCGGATGAGTCGGCACTCGACGAGAACTCGACGACCCCCGCTGAGGGGCAAAACGTCGGGGATGTGCCCAGCCCGGAGCTTGCAGAGGGCCGCACCTGGTCGGGGACTATAGGCCTGAACGACATTCGCCTCGATATCGAGCTCGATGGTGCCGCAGCCCCGCAAGCAGTAGCAAGCCTGGTGCAGGCATCCCAGAACGGCTATTTCATCAATAAGACCTGCCACCGGCTGGTCAACGAAGGTGCGTGGCTGCTGCAATGCGGTTCCGTCGACGGCACCGGCAGTACAGACCCCGCATACCACTTCGGTCCTATCGAGAACGCGCCTGCCGATGGAACCTACCGCGCGGGAACTGTTGCCATGGCGCGGGCGAGTGATGACGCTCATAGCAACGGGCGCCAGTTCTTTGTGGTCTACCAGGACACGCAACTCCCTGGTGACAGTGTCGGCGGTTACACGGTTGTCGGCACTGTTACTCACGGCCTCGGTGAGCTGGTCGCGGAAATAGCGGCAGGAGGGGTGGCCACCGCCGGAGCGAGCGCAAATGATGGACCCCCTCACATCCCAACCACTATCACTGCCTTCACACTCAAATAGTCCAGTGGTCGCACGTTGCTAGCCGCTTGCCTCTCGTCGTGCAATAGGCTGGTGCCCGGCCAATTTCTTGAGTTCGGGCCCGAGCAGCAAGGTGAGACGTTGACTACGAACAATCAGGCACCATGGGGACGCGTCGATGAGACGGGAACTGTTTACGTCCGTGAGGGCGACAGCGAACGCGTGGTCGGACAGTACCCCGATGGCACACCCGCAGAGGCGCTGGCATATTTTGAACGCAAGTTCACAGACCTTGCCGGCCAGGTAACGCTGCTGGAACAGCGCGTCAAACGCGGAACGCCCACATCTGACATCTCTCGCACTGTTACCGCCTTGATGAAGACCGTGTCCACGGCCAACGCCGTAGGAGATTTAGCATCGCTGCACTCCCGTCTTGAAGCACTCGGCGGGGCCGTCGGTGAGCTGACAGAAAAGCAGGTAGCCGAGAACAAGGCTGTCATCGACGCTGCACTTGTCGAGCGCGCTGCGCTTGTGGCAGAAGCTGAGCAACTTGCTGCCCAGGACCCCGCCAAAGTGCAGTGGAAGCAGGCAAGCGCCACGCTCGACGACATCTTTGCGCGTTGGCAGAAACACCAGCAAGACGGTCCGCGCCTTCCCAAGGCGGAGACCAACGAACTGTGGAAGCGTTTCCGGGCCGCTCGAACCTTGATTGAAACCAACCGGAAAGCGTTCTTCGCCGAATTGGATTCCGTGCACAAAGATGCCCGTTCCAAAAAACAAGAGCTGGTGGAGAAGGCTGAAGCGTTGATCCCCAAAGGCATCGAAGGCATCGGTACCTACCGCACCTTGCTCGACGACTGGAAGGCCGCAGGGCGAGCTGGTAAGAAATTTGATGACGCCCTCTGGGCGAAGTTCAAAGCGGCTGGCGACGCACTGTACGCAGCGAAGACCGAGATCGACGCCAAGGACAACGAAGAGTTCACCGCTAACCTCGAACAGAAACTTGCCCTTCTTGAGGAAGCCGAGCCCCTGCTCACCGAGACGGACCGCGTCAAGGCGAAGAACAATCTGTCGTCGATCCAGCAGCGCTGGGACGCTATCGGCAAAGTGCCCCGCGAAAAGGTCAAGACAGTGGAAGATCGTCTGCGCAAGGTCGAAACGGCTGTCCGCAAGCTGGATGAAGAGCACTGGCAGAAGAACAACCCGGAACGGAAGGCACGCTCTGAAGGCCTTGCCAGTCAACTCCACGACGCCATCGCCAAGCTCGAGCGCGAACTAGACGAAGCGAAAGCGAGTGGCGATGCTAAGCGCATAGCCGAAGCTACGGAGGCACTCGCGGCTCGTAAGGTGTGGTTAGAGGCGCTCGGCTCCTAGATGATGAGGGTGCGTCTGCCGCGCGTCTCGCTCACAGCAAGGGCAAGATTGAGAATTACACAGATGCTCGTGCGCTGAGCACACCTTCTCGGTGGCCCGGCCAGCATGGCTTCATGAGCAAGTTCCTGGCACCCGTGCTGTCATGCAACGACCTTCCGGAGGCGGAGCTTCAGGCTGCACGACTGGACGGCGAAGTCTTTCGAGTTGGTGACTGCTTCTGTCCCATAGATCAGGTCGAGCTTCGTGTGCATCGAGCGCTGGCGTTGTCGACGCAGTACTCACGACGGCTCATTGCCGAGCAGCATACGGCAGCGTGGGTTTACGGCCTGCTGAACGCGACCCCTTTGCGTTTCGAATTCTGCGTGTCCGATCGGGCCCGGTCACGTGCGGTGAACCCGCGGCAGGCTTCCATACGCGAGGTGGCCATCGACGAGGACGAAGTGGTGATTTACGCCGGCCTGCGGGTCACCTCACCACTGAGGACGGTCACCGATTTGTCGAGGTTCAGCGCCGCCTTCGGCGCAGCGGAAATCTGCCTCGTCCAGGGACTCCTTGGCATCGACGCGCTCACTATGCAGGACTGCGAAGCTGCATTGCATCGCCGTCACAACCTGCCAGGGAAGAGAAGGGCAGCTCGAAGGTTGGAGACCGTCTTCCAGGCTATTGCCCGTCAAGAGGCGCT
>JAODMI010000127.1 GCA_025464755.1 Homoserinimonas sp. | reverse complement strand
GGCTTCGTTCAGCCAGCTGTGCTGCGATCCTTCCAAAATATCGTCAAACCCACTTCCCTCCGCGTAGCGAATGGTTTCGGGGAACAGATCCTGGCTGCCGTGAATCTGGTCTTCTTGCACCGCCCATGGCTCGCAGAAGTCAATGTTGGCGGGAAGCGCGGCGCGGAGCGCGGCGCGGTATCCGGCATCCGACGCCAGCCAAAGCCAGCCGTCGACTGTGAGTACGAGGTTCTGCTCTCCGGAGTTCGCGTAGGTGAGGTTCACGTCTGCAACCACCTGCTGGTAGAGGTATACGGCGCTGCTCCTGTCGTATTCGCCCGCGACTTGAGTGTCCGGCGCAACCTCAGGAGCCACGGCAGCGCTGTTCGGGTTCACCTCCACCGCGACAGCGAGCGGCTCAATCACCTCTGCGACAGCGTCGGCCACTGTGGGCGCTATGACAGGCGTCTGCGTGGGAGTAACCCCGTCAGCGGCGAGCGTTGCCGCATCGGCTGTCGTTTCTGCGACGGCGGACTCATCCGTGACGGTGGATGTCGTCACATCGAGTGGTACGTCGGTGTCCGCCCATGACGCCAGCGCTGGGGAGAGCACCAGGCCGGTCGTGGCCACCATTGCAATTGATGTCGTTGCGATTGCACGCCGAAGGCGCATGAATTCGGGTTTCATGGTCGGTCCTGTTTCTGTGTTGCAGTTTCGGGTTTTCGGGTCGTTCGGGTGGTGATGCGACTAGGGATGCCGCCGTGGTCAAGCGGGGAGCTGATGCATCACAAAAGCACCCGTTCGGGGGGTACGTAAAGGATGAGGGTGGGTTAGAAAGGGGTGATTTCTAAGTCGAGTCCCAGTTCCTGTACCCGACGAATAGCCTCTTTGCGGTTCGAGGCGTCGAGTTTTCGGTAGATGCTGCGCAAGTGTGTCTTCACCGTGTTGGCAGAAATAAACAGTTCGGCCGCGATCTGGCTCACCGTCTTGTCGAGGAACATGTGCTGGGCGATGTCCAGTTCACGCTGGCTGAGTGGCTCAAATCCACCATGCTGCTGTCCTCCTGGGCCGTTGCGCAGTTCGTCGAGCAGTACGTGCACCGTAGGGGGTTGGTTACGGTCGGAGGCTCGCCCGAGCATCCGTCTCATGGTGACTGGCGGGATAGACAGGAAAGGCAGTCGCATCCCGGTGGTGCTGCCGATGTAGAGCACTCGGTCGAAGGCGACGTCGCCGGCCGACAGCTGCCCGAGCTCGTAGTGGGCGGCCGCGCTCAAGAGCAGCACGTCAGTGAGGGTGCGGCTCGAGTGGTCCTCGCCCAGAGTCTCACAGTCACTCAAAGCCTCCAGGCATCCAGCAGTATCGCCCTGTCGAAAACGGATGCCAGCCACGAAACGTGCGGGGCAGGTCTCATGGTTTCGGCTTGGTTCCATAGTTTCGATAATCTCCATTGCGGTATCGAACTCGCCCAGGTGCATGAGCAGCCTGCCCTGCAGGGTGCCCAACAGTGACTTGATCGCCGCGGTGGACTGCCACTGGCGCACGCACGCCCTCGCGCGACGGAGTAGCTCCAGGCCTTCAATGTAATTTCCGGTCACGATAGAGATGGACGCTTCCGCGTAGAGGGCCAGCGGTTCCCAGTCGCTTCGGTGGGCGCCCTCGCGTAGTTGCGGCGCCAACGCCAGAGCGTCAGATACTCGCATCCGGCGCACCGCAATCAAGGTTTCCGTGATGAGCGCGGCGACACCAAACCCACTGGCCAGCAGCGCACTGTCCGCAGCCTCCACGCGCGCCCTGCGCATGAAGCGCTCCGCCCGCTCGAAGTCGCCGTCGAGGTAAGCCACAAAACTCATTGCGGCATGGCACTCGAGGAGATCGGATCGAATCAGCGCCTCTTCCCCGAGACCGGATGCCAGGCGTAAGTGCACGCTTGCCGACTCATAGTCACCCAGGTGAAGCTTGGTCAGGCCGAGTTGCAGGGCTGCTTGCGCCTGCAGCCCAACGCGTTCGCTGTTCGGTAAATGCAGCTGCGCCTCGAGGAGAGACCATGCCGACTCCGCCTTGTCGAGGGCGCTCTCCCAGCGGCCCAGCGACCGCAAGGCAGCCGCATGATGGAGCTTGATAGCGGGGAGCCGTTGAGCGGATGACGCATCCTCGCTCGCCAATTTTTCTGCTGTCTCAAAATAGGGCAACGCCGCGGAACGGCTCGGGGAGCCGACCGACCGGTAGCTAGCCCCGAGGGCGGCAATGATCCAGGGATCATCGTTCCACTCGCCCTCGGGGACGCTTGCGATAAGGGAACGCAGGCGATCACCGAAAATTGTCGAGATACGTGGCCAGGTATCAGCCAAAGCACGAAGCGCCGCTGGATATGCAGCCGCCCTCACGCTTTCCTCCACGGCGTTCACGAGCAATTCGGAAGCGCCTGAATAGGTATACACAAAGTGTCCCTACGCCATACCGGGTAAGCGTTGGCCCATCGGGTGTCGGGCTTCGGCGAAATATGGCCGTTTGAAACATGAGGATAGTTGACGTTTGCCAAAGATGTCTACCCGCGAATAGGGGGTTGCGTGTTGCGTAAATGCTTGCACCAATGCAGCGGTAACGTTAGCTTTTCACTACCTGCACTAAGAAAACCCGCGCAGCACAGCACGCGGGATGACCTCGAAGAGGAGGAAGAAATGAATATCAACCTGCACCGCAAAATCACAGCACCAGTTGCCATTTTGGCCGTGGCCGGCCTTGCGCTCACGGGATGCAGTACGGCCGGTGACGGCGGAGGCGCAAGTTCCGGACCCGGCGACTTCGGCGACGCCGACGGAGTAGTCACTATCTATGGCACCATCGCCGACACTGAGGCTGACCTGCTCAAAGAGTCCTGGGCCGCCTGGGAACAAGAGAGCGGCATCGACATCGAGTACGAGT
>JAODMI010000118.1 GCA_025464755.1 Homoserinimonas sp. | reverse complement strand
CGCTTCTGCTTGACGATCTTTTCCTGATTGACGTCGGCCTCGCCCAGTTCTTCGAACTCTTCGTGACCAGCGGAGATGAGCGGCTTACCCTCACCCGTCTGGAACTCGAGCTTGAACTTGTCGATAGCGGCGTCCATTGCAGCAACGGTGTCGTCGTCGAGAACATTCTTCTCACGAAGGGTGCTCAAAACCTGGGTGTTGCGGCCGAGGTAGTCGAGAAGTTCGCGCTCAAAACGCAGGACGTCCTCTACCGGAACCTCGTCGAGCTTGCCGTTCGTACCAGCCCAGATCGACACAACTTGGTCTTCGACAGGGTACGGCGAGTACTGCGGTTGACGCAGCAGCTCCGTGAGCCGCTCACCACGGGCGAGTTGACGCCGGCTAGCAGCATCCAAGTCGGACGCAAACAGCGCGAAAGCCTGCAGCGAGCGGTACTGGGCCAACTCCAGCTTCAGCGTTCCCGAAACCTTCTTGATCGACTTCACCTGAGCGTCGCCACCAACACGCGAGACCGAAATACCGACGTCAACCGCGGGACGCTGGTTGGCGTTGAACAAGTCAGACTGTAGGAAGATCTGGCCGTCAGTGATGGAAATCACGTTGGTCGGGATGTACGCCGAAACGTCGTTCGCCTTCGTTTCGATAAGCGGAAGACCGGTCATTGAACCGGCACCCAACTCATCGGAAAGCTTCGCGCAACGTTCCAGAAGACGGGAGTGCAGGTAGAAAACGTCACCCGGGTACGCTTCACGTCCCGGCGGGCGACGCAGCAAAAGCGACACAGCTCGGTAGGCCTCGGCCTGCTTCGACAAGTCATCGAAGACGATGAGGACATGCTTACCGCCATACATCCAGTGCTGGCCGATGGCAGATCCGGTATACGGGGCGAGGTACTTAAACCCGGCAGGGTCAGATGCCGGAGACGCAACGATTGTCGTGTACTCCATGGCGCCGGCAGCCTCAAGGGCGCCCTTCACCGAAGCAATGGTCGAGCCCTTCTGGCCGATGGCGACGTAAATGCAGCGAACCTGCTTGTTTACGTCACCCGACTCCCAGTTGGCTTTCTGGTTGATGATCGTGTCGATCGCGATGGCGGTCTTACCGGTCTGGCGGTCACCGATGAGCAACTGGCGCTGCCCGCGGCCAATCGGGATCATGGCATCGATTGCCTTGATTCCGGTCTGCATCGGTTCGTGAACCGACTTACGCTGCATAACGCCGGGAGCCTGCAGTTCGAGCGCTCGGCGGGTTTCCGCCTTGATCTCACCGAGGCCGTCGATTGGGGTGCCGAGCGGGTCGACCACGCGACCGAGGTATGCGTCACCGACAGGCACCGAAAGAACGTCGCCCGTACGGGTAACTTCCTGGCCAGCTTCGATACCGCTGAACTCGCCGAGCACGACGACGCCGATTTCGTTTTCGTCAAGGCTGAGAGCCAGGCCCAGGGTTCCGTCGGCGAACTTGATGAGTTCGTTGGCCATGACTCCGGGGAGTCCCTCGACGTGCGCGATACCGTCAGCGGCGTCAACGACGTAGCCGACTTCGGTCTTCGAGGCCTTGGTGGGGTCGTAGGACTGAACGAAGTCCTTCAGTGCGTCGCGGATTTCATCCGGGCTGATCGTTACGTCTGCCATGTGCGTTTCCTTGTCTTCGCGGCGCCCTGCGGCACCGTGGCTGTTGCGCTGTTAGCCAGCGAGTTGAAGTCTGAGTTCGTTGAGTCGGGTTGCGACGCTTCCGTCGATGATGTCGTCACCGATCTGAACGCGAACGCCTCCGATGAGGGCGGAGTCGATGACCTCATTAACCTTGACCTGACGGCCATAGGAGCCCGCCAGACCGGTTTTCAGCCGGAGCAGCTGCGCCGGAGCGAGCGGCTTCGCCGAGGAGATGGTTGCGATAACATATCCGGCCTGATCCGCGACAACGGATGCTGCGCCGGACACCAGTCCATTGATGCGACGCCCTCGCGGCTGCTGCACAAGGTGTCGCACAATGGCGAGCGTCTGCGGGGATACCTTGCCGATGAGCAAGGCGTCAACCAGGGCAACCTTCGAGGTCCCGGTGCCGAGCTTGCTGCTGATGGCTAGTTCCAGTTGCGCGTTTGAACTGACCGCCTTGCCGAAGGCGTAAAGCTCACCCTCAACGTCGACCGACGATCCGGTCACTGACGACGCGGCCGCCCTGAGACCGAGCTCTTCAATGCCCGCAAGGAGGTCATTATCTTTGGACCATCGGCCGGCAACTACCACTGCAAGCAGGCCGAGAACTTGTTCGCTGAGCTTTGAACCGAATACGGCTGTGAGTATTGCCACTTTGTTGGCGCCATCACCGGCGGGCTCACTCAGCAACGAACGCAACTGCGCCGACTCGCCTATGATCCGGCCGGCGGCAAACAGCTCTTCGGCCATCTCCAAACTGACCTCACCGAGTGTGGCGAGTGCAGCCTTTGATGTGGCCAGTGATTCCCTGGTGGTGGCACCCATTGCTACTTGCTCGCTTCGTTCTGAACGGCTGACGCATCGGCGGCCTCAAGGTCGGCGATGAAGCTGTCGACAAGGCGGGCCGCTTTCTCGTCATCGGAAAGACTCTGGCCGATGACGCCGGCAGCGAGATCCAGGGCGAGCGATCCGACTTCAGCACGCAGCGATACGAGTGCACTTTGGCGCTCAGCCTCAATCTGCGCTGCCGCGTTCGCCGTGATGCGAGCGGCTTCCGCAGAAGCGGATTCCTTCAGCTCGTTCAGAATCTTTGTGCCGTCGATGCGTGCCTGCTCGCGGATTTTGCCTGCTTCAGAGCGGGCCTCCTTGAGCAACGCGTTGTACTTCTCCAGCTGGACTGCGGCTTCCGCCTGGGCGTTCTCGGCGCGCTTGATGCCGCCTTCGATGACCTCGGTGCGCTCGTCCAGCATCGTGGTCACCTTGGGAAGAACAAGCTTCCAAAAGACCCACAGGATGATGACGAAGCAGACCAGCGACCAAATGATGTCGTAGTCAGCCGGGATCAACGGGTTGGGGGCATCCCCCTCAGCCGCTGTCAGAACCAGTGCGTGAAGCATCGACGTTCCTTAGTTGGTGAAGATGAAGTACGTTGCGATACCGATGAACGCGAGCGCCTCGGTGAAGGCGATACCGATGTACATGAGCACCTGGAGGCGACCCTGCAGTTCGGGCTGGCGAGCAACGGACTCGATGGTCTTGCCAACGACGATTCCTACGCCGATAGCCGGGCCGATCGCGGCGAGGCCGTAGCCTACGGTCGCAATGTTGCCAGTGAGTTCAGCAACGGTTGTTACGTCCACGTTGTGTTTCCTTCCGTGATGTGAGAGCGGGCGGTCGCCCGATCCCTTAGTGCTTAGTGTTCGTCAGCCAGCGCGAGCTGGAGATAAACAGCGGTCAAGATGGTGAAGACATACGCCTGCAAAATTGCGACCAGAATCTCGAAGAACGAGAAAGCGAGTCCGAAGGCAAGCGTCCCAACTCCGAACAGACTGAACAATCCGCCAGCCTCAAAGAAGAAGAAGTGCGTGGCCGCGAAGAACAGCACGAGCAGAAGGTGTCCCACGACCATGTTCATCATGAGTCGAAGCGTGTGCGTCACAGGCCGGACGATGAACGTCGAGATGACTTCGATGGGAGTCACGATGATGTAGAGGATCGGCGGAACTCCGGGCGGGAAAAGCGCGTTGCGCAGAAACTTGCCCGGGTGCTTCTTGAGTCCCGCGTAGATCCAGGTGACGTAGGCGACGGCAGCAAGGACCAGCGGCACGCCGATTACGGAGGTACCGGCGATGTTGAATCCCGGAACGATACCGGTGATGTTCATGGCCAGGACCATGAAGAAGAACGTGGTCAGGATTGGCAGGAACCGACGGCCATCTTTCTTGCCGAGCAGATCTTCAGCGATACCGACGCGCACGAAGTCGAGACCGTACTCGATCATGCCTTGACGGCGGTTCGGGATCAGCTTGAGGTTGCGCGTTCCCAACCAGAAAATAAGCACGATAACGAGGGTCATGAAGACCCTGATCATCATGATGCGGTTCATGGCAAACGGAGTGTCTGCGAACAGCACTATGTCCGGGAAGAACTCCATGATGGATGGGCCGTGGAAGCCTCCCTCATCACCGGCAGCGGCGAGGGGAAGCAGCGATGTCAGAGCGTTAACTAGCAGCTCTCTCTCCAGAATCCGGGCGCGAACTTACGCGGCTATGAAAGGTGGGGGTGTTCTTTAGAAACTCTATCAAGAGATCCTGGGGCCCAAGGACGCTCAGCGTGATGCTTTCTCGTCTTTGCCGTCCCCGGGCAGCTCGATATCACTGACGTAGGGCATCCGCGACTTGGCAATGACGACCACATCGACGACGAGCGTGCCGATAACACCGGCGACGATGCTGAGGAACATGACCTGCGGATGCACCCACGGCTGGTCTTTGAGCATGAGCACCAGCACCAGAAACACAATGAACTTAAGAAGCCACGCGCCCATGACGATGCCGAAAAAGGCGGCCATGTTGTATTTGCTAGCGATCAGGATGCTGATGGCTGTGATCGCCAGAAAAACGACCGCCATGGCGGTTCCCAGCAGAGCACTAATAACCCCGGATCCGTCAGCAACCAAATATCCCACCACGGAGCCGACAACACCAATGGCAAGCGCCAGAACGCCGCCGTACAGCAGCACACGTTTCATTACGGGGACGATGCTCATATGTTCTCTCTTTCGGCTCGTTCAGCCTGTAGTCGCACGGCGCCGGTGTCGACGGATGCTGCATCTAGTGGGTCAAATCTTGCGTCCTCGCCTGCGCCGTCTGCTCCGGCCGGCGCGAGCTGCACTGTCGCCTCTCTCAGCTTGCGCATTGTCAGGGGGGCAAGGGTGAACCATGCGCTGACGAGGAAGCCGATTGCCACGAAGGTGAGTGCCCAGCCCCACGGTACGAGCATGAATAGCAGGCATCCGATCGATACCACGGTCGTCCAGGCGTAGAAGATGAGGACGGCATGAAAGTGCGAATGGCCCATGTCGAGCAACCGATGGTGGAGGTGCAGTCGGTCAGCGGAGAACGGGGACTTTCCGGCACGAAGTCGCCTACTTACCGCCAGGGCGAAGTCGAGCAGCGGCACCAGCAGCACGGCGAACGGAAGCAGGATGGGAATGAAGGCGGGAAGCAGTTGACGACTCGACGTCAGTGCTCCGGGGTTGATCGCACCGGTGACCGAGATGGCGGATGCAGCCATCAGCAGGCCGACGAGCAAGGCGCCAGCATCACCCATGAAAAGTTTTGCGGGGTGCCAGTTCAGCGGGAGAAATCCCACGCAAGCGCCGATGAGCACAGCGGTGATGAGGGAAGCGAGATTGAAGTATTCGGATTCACCGATGCCGTTGGTGAGGATGTAGCTGTAGATGAAGAACACGCCGTTGCTGATAATGGCGACGCCGGCGACTAGGCCATCGAGGCCGTCGATAAAGTTCACGGCGTTCATAACCAGGCACACCGCTACCACAGTGACGATCAGCCCGATAACCGGCGGCACAATGGTGACTCCCCCGATGGGTATGGTCACCAACTGCACACCCTGCCAGACCAGGAGCCCGGCAGCCAGCATTTGGCCGGTCAACTTGGTCACCCAGTCAAGGTCCCAAATATCGTCTGCGACCCCGATCATCACGATCATCGCCGCTGCACCGAGGATCGCCAGCACAGGACCCGGATTAGCGAAGATCACATGGAACCGATCCAGCTGTGATGCCACAGCGAATGCCACAAGGATGCCGAGGAACATTGCGACGCCACCGAGCCGCGGCGTGGGGCGTGTGTGCACGTCGCGTTCACGGATTTTCGGGTACAGACGGTACTTGTTGCTCAGTTTGTAGATGACAATGGCA
>JAODMI010000099.1 GCA_025464755.1 Homoserinimonas sp. | reverse complement strand
GAACCCACCCAGGTGGGAACGAGTGCTATTGCCGCAATGATCACAGCGACCGCGGCAACTGCGATGGCGATGATCGGGCCGGTGATCTTCCGCTTCGGGCGTTCCGGGAGAACTGGCGGGTCTGCGGGCGGACTGGTTAGTGCCATGATTTTCACGCTTTCGTGTTGGGCGGATGCTGGGGGACGCCGGGTGGCTGTGACCGAACCTAGCCAGTGGCACCGCGGCGTCCTAGTTGTGTTTCGGCGCGTGACCTTGCATGACGTAACAATTGATTTCCCGTGCTCGAACGGGGCACGCTCAGTAACTATGAGCAAGCAGATCGGCTTCAACCTGTTCGAGATGAACTGCGTTGGACACATTTCCCACGGCCTTTGGGTGCACCCGGCCAACAACCGGCACCGGTTTAACGACCTCGACTTCTGGATCGAGCAGGCGAAGCTGCTCGAAGAAGGGCTTTTCGACTCCATCTTCTTGGCGGATGTGATCGGCGCTTACGACGGTTACCGTGACGGCCCGGAGACGGCCCTTCGCGAGGCGGTGCAGATTCCCAATAACGACCCGCTGCTTGTCATCCCCGCGATGGCTGCGGTGACAAAGCATCTGGCCTTCGCCGCAACCTTCTCGACCACGTATGAGCCGCCGTTTGCTTTCGCCCGTCGGGCCAGCACCCTGGACCACCTGACCAAAGGTCGTTTCGGGTGGAACGTGGTTACGTCTTATCTGCCGAATGCCGCCCGCAACTTCGGCTTGGCCGACGAGGTTGGGCACAATGACCGTTATGAGATTGCCGATGAGTACCTCGACGTGCTCTACAAACTGTGGGAAGGCTCCTGGGATGATGATGCCGTGGTGCGCGACCGACAGAACAAGGTGTACACCGACCCTGCTAAGGTGCGTGCCATCGATCACGTGGGCCAGCACTTCTCTGTAGCCGGACCGCACCTGTCCGAACCCTCCCTGCAGCGCACTCCCGTCATCTTCCAAGCCGGGAGTTCCGACCGCGGTAGGGCGTTCGCAGCCAAGCACGCGGAGGGAGTCTTCGTCGGCGGTCGTGACCGGGACGTGTATCGCGAAAATGTGTCGGACATCCGTCGTCAGGCTGAGCTGCTCGGAAGGGACGCCAGCCACATCAAGACCTACGCCAGCGCGGTCATCATCGTCGGTAAGGATAGCGACGATGCCGAGCGTAAGGCTGCAAGCTACAAAGAATTGTCGAGCGCCGAGGGGTACCTCGCTCATGCTGGCGGCGGTGGCATCGATCTTGCTCGCTATCCGAAAGATGCGGTCATCTCAGAAATCTTGCGCAGCGAGGCGAAAGCGGGGCGTGACAACGCCCAGTCCGGTCGGCGCGGTTACACCGAGACGACCACTGTCGGGCAGGCGCTGCAAGAGGTGACCAGATTCGACCGCGGACCGTTCTACGTCGCGGGGTCGCCGACACAGGTGGCCGATGCCATCGAGGGGTGGGTCGCCGACACGGGGCTCGACGGATTCAACCTGCGTCAGTTCCTCACCCCTGGTACAGCGGAGGACTTCATCGAGTACGTCGTGCCGCAGCTGCAGAGCCGCGGACTTTACCGCACTGCGTATGAGGAGTCGACCTTCCGGGAGCGTCTGTTCGGAGCCGGCAACGCTCGCCTCTTCGAGGAACACCATGGCGCCCGCTATCGAGGTGGCGCCAACCTGCACCCGACCGACGCAACCAACACGACCTTAGAGGGCACGGAGCGCGTGTCGTGATCTATGACGAGATCGCCGCCGACTTCCGGCCGATCATTGCCCGCATCGCTGCGAATGCCGTAATGCGTGAAGACCAGCGCATCCTTCCACACGAAGAAGTTGAGTGGTTGAAGCGGGCAGGGTTCGGCGGGTTGCGGGTTCCGCGTGAGTTTGGTGGTCGTGGCGTCACCTTGGACGATTTGTTTCGACTTCTCATCGAACTGGGGGCGGCGGACTCAAACTTGCCGCAGCTATTGCGCGGGCATATCGCTTTCGTAGAAACGCAGCGAGCACTCCCCGATTCGCCTGCCCGCAGCAACTGGCTGCGGCGGATAGCTGCCGGAGAAATTCTGTTCGGCAATGCCCAGGCTGAGCGCTCCGGTTCGTCCACGCCGGCCACAACCCTTGAAAATCGGGATGGCCGGTTCCTGCTGAACGGCCGCAAGTATTACAGCACCGGAACCCTATTCGCGGACTGGATTTGGTCGGGCGCCCGATACGGTGACACTCTGGTAGCGCTTGCCGTGCCTGCCCAGGGGCCAGGGGTAACCCGCATTGACGACTGGGACGGCTTTGGGCAGCGACTCACCGGCAGCGGCACGACCATCTACGAGGATGTCGAGATTGATCCCGTTCACATCTTGCCGTGGGATGAGAGTGACAGCGTGAGGCCGCTGGCCCACACCACCGGCCTGTATCAGTGCATCCTGCTGGCGTCGCTGGCCGGAATCGGGCGATCGGTGTTGCGCGAAGCCGTGGAGTATGTGCGGCCGCGAACTCGTACCTTTGGCATTCCGGGCAATTCACTGCCCCGCGACGAACCTCTCGTGCAGCGCGTCGTCGGGCGCCTCGCCAGCCTCAGCTTCGCCGTCGATGCGGCCACGCTTGAGGCCGTGCGCCGAGTGGAGGACGCCGACACCTATCGACGCTTCGACGAAACAGACGAGGCGCGTTACTACACCGCGCTTGTCGCTGTTTTCGAGGCGCAGCAGGTTGTCATAGACCTGGTGCTGCAGGCAACAACGCTGCTCTTCGAAGTGGGCGGGGCTTCCGCCACCGCTGTGGATCGCCAGCTGGACCGCTTTTGGCGCAATGCCCGCACCATCGCGTCGCACAACCCCGCGATCTATCGCGAGCAGGCGATCGGGGATTTCTACCTCAACGGCACGCTCCCTAAGTCTCAGCTGCGCCAGGCGAACGGCAAGGTGAGCTCCGCGCCGGTGGGCTGAAACGACCGGCGCCATGGCGCTACACCGCACGAACTTGTGCTCGGCGGCCGCGCGAGTATCGGTGACAGCCCGCTCGACCACCCTCAGCGAGCGCAGCGAGGCCATCCAGGGTGGCACTGCACCATCATCCAGCGGCGCTTAACCACTCAGACAAGTGCGGTCTGCGAAAGGTTACTCCCTCCGCTGCGGCCGAACAGGACACTCGGTGAATTCCATACCGCCACAACCTTGCGCGGAGGAGATCAGCCCCTCGCCCCTGCCCGTCGTCGTCCTCAGGAGAGCACTCCGGCTCGATTCAGGTGGGATGAAATAACTGGCAACGAGCGCCTCACCGTCAGAGCTATCCGCTCCTCCAACTCGATGGATGCAACCTCGCCGGCGACGAAATCACTCTCGTTGGCGTAGACGGCCATTGGCAAAGTGAGCGACTGGAAGAAACCGAACAGCGGGCGAAGCTGGTGCTCCACAAGCAGGGCATGCCGGTCGCTGCCACCAGTTGCCGTAAGGACGACCGGTGTGTCGACGAGATCGTACTGGCCGACGAAGTCGAAGAAATGTTTGAACAGCCCCGTGTACGCGGCGCGGTATGCGGGTGACCCCACAACCAGAACATCTGCGCTCTCCACAGCCAGCAGAGCCTCCTGCGCTGCTGCACCTAGTTCCGCGCGACGGATGCCGCCAGCCAGATCAGGGGCGAGCGTCGCAAGGTCGATGATTTCGACCTCCGCATCGAGTCCCGCAGCAAGTTGCGATGAGACCTCGCGAACGAGAGCTGCCGTGCGGGAAGGACTGGAGAGGCTGCCGCTTACTCCGACGATACGAAACTGTGCCATGTGTGCGACTTCCCGTGGTGGGTGGATGCTGTCATCCATGATTCTTTAGCGACTTGGCTCAACAGTCGATTCTTATTGCGTCTCGTTACGACCTGCCCGCACCACGATCAGCGGCGAGTGCCCAGGCGCGACCGGTAAAGTCAGGGTCAATGGCACATCTACTCGGGGCTGAAGCCCTGCACCTCGAATACCCGACTCGCATCATCTTCGACAAGCTCACGATCGGAGTAGACGAGGGCGACCGCATCGGCGTCGTCGGCCGCAACGGTGACGGAAAATCCACCCTTTTGCGCCTGCTCTCTGGGCGCATCGAACCTGACGGTGGCAGAGTGACGCGCCGCAACGGCATCACCCTCGGCATGCTTGACCAGGGCGATGAGCTGGATGACACCCTGGTAGTCAGTCACTGCATCGTCGGGGGCAAAGAAGATTATGAGTGGGCTGGCGACCCGCGTATCCGCGACGTCATCGACGGTCTGCTCGGGGGAATCCCATGGGGCGCGACCCTGGGTGAACTTTCCGGCGGCCAGCGACGTCGCGTCGGGCTTGCCAAACTATTGGTGGGGGACTGGGACATCGTCTTCCTCGACGAACCAACCAACCACCTCGATGTTGAAGGCATTGCCTGGCTCGCCCAGCACCTCAAGAAACGGTGGCCGGCCAATCAGGGTGGCCTCATTGTCGTCACTCACGACAGGTGGTTCCTCGACGAGGTGTGCACGGCCACCTGGGAAGTGCACGACCAGCTGATCGAGCCGTTTGAGGGTGGCTACGCGGCCTACATTCTGCAGCGCGTCGAACGTGACCGGATGGCCTCCGTCATGGAAGGTAAGCGCCAAAACCTCATGAAGAAGGAGCTGGCCTGGCTTCGTCGAGGGGCTCCGGCTCGTACCGCGAAGCCAAAATTCCGCATGGATGCCGCGTACGAGCTCATCGCAAATGAACCGCCACCCCGTGACACCGTCGCGCTCAGCCAGCTCGCGACCGCGCGACTAGGCAAGGACGTCGTCGACCTGCTCGAGGTCGGTGTTTCTTATGGCGACAAAGAGGTGCTCAAAGACATTGAGTGGCGCATCGCGCCCGGTGAGCGCACCGGCATCCTGGGCGTGAATGGCGCGGGCAAGAGCACCCTGCTATCCCTTATCGCAGGCACGCAGCAACCGACTGTTGGTCGGGTGAAGCGGGGGAAGACTATCCGTGTCGCCATTTTGAGCCAACAACTTGGTGAACTTGCCGACATTCTCGACGACCGTGTGATGGACGTCATCGCGCGGCAGAAGAGCTCGTATGTGACAGGCGGCAAGGAGTTGACCCCGGGTCAACTGCTTGAACGGATGGGATTTATGAGCGCCCAGCTCAGCACCCAGGTTAAAGACCTCAGCGGTGGACAGAAGCGCCGGCTGCAACTGCTGCTGATCTTGCTCGGTGAACCCAATGTGTTGATCCTCGACGAGCCGACGAACGACCTGGATACTGACATCCTCGCCGCCATCGAAGACCTGCTGGACTCCTGGCCCGGAACTCTTATCGTCGTCAGCCACGACCGGTACTTGCTGGAGCGGGTCACAGACAACCAGTACGGCATTCTTGACAAGCGGATGCGGCATCTCCCAGGGGGCGTCGATCAGTACCTGAAACTTCGGGCCGGAATCACCTCCGGCGATGCTCCGGCGACGGCTACAGCGACCGCATCGAAGGGGCTCAGCGGTGCTGAGCTACGCAACGCCGAGAAGGAACTGGGTTCCGTAAGTCGCAAGCTGGAAAAGGCCACCACCAAGATTTCCGAGATCCACGGACAAATGGCTGAACACGATCAGAACGACTACGAGGGCCTTGGCAAGCTGTCCGTCGAGATCAGCACGCTAGAAGCCTCCATGGAGGAGCTCGAACTGCGCTGGCTGGAACTTAGTGAGGCGCTCGGCAAGTGACCGCATCGCGTTTCCGCGACCTGCTCCTCGCCGAGGAGCAGGAAACCATCGCCCTGATGGCAAACCTGGGGCAAGACATCGATCTGCTCGTGCACGCCAGGCAGGACTCCAACAACGACGACGAGCATGATCCGGAGGGGTCGACGCTCGCCTTCGAACGGTCGCAGACGGATGCCCTGCTGAAGCAGTCAACCGCGCGACTGGCCGACATCGCAGCAGCGCTGGCGAAACTTGATGCGGGCACCTACGGGACGTGCGAAAACTGCGGCCGCCCCATAGCCGAGCCGCGGCTGGAAGCCCGCCCGTACGCGCGGACCTGCATAGAGTGTGCGTCGCGATAACCGCGGTGACCTCGTAGCTGATCGAGTTGTCTCGCTGCGTGCCATTCGGTGATCCAACCTGGGGAGATCGGAAGCTCCACCGTGCTCAGTCGAAGTCGAGGCTAAGCTTCCGCAAGAGTTCGGCCAGACGCTGCTGATTGGCCACAGACAGGTTTTCGAGCAGCTCCGCCTCAGCACCAAGCAGCCTGCTGATGGCGGCATCGACGCGAAATTGCCCGGCTGGGGTCATCGTGACCAAAATTCCGCGACCGTCGTTCGGGTCGGTGCGTCTTTCAACTAGGCCCCGCTCGACCAACCGGTCGATCCGGTTTGTCATGGTTCCCGATGACACCAACGTCTGCTGTAGCAGCGACTTAGGACTGAGCTGGTACGGCGTGCCTGCTCGGCGAAGGGCCGACAGCACGTCGAACTCCCACGATTCAAGCGCGGATGCCGCGAAAGCGGTACGACGGGCTCGGTCAAGATGTCGGGCCAGCCTGCCGACGCGGCTGAGTACCTGCAGCGGCGCGAAGTCGAGATCCGGGCGCTCACGTTCCCACGCATCGACGATGCGGTCGACTTCGTCGTGTGCGGCCATGCCCCCATTATCCCCGTCGTCAGCGGTGCCGGTGGTAGTTGCCGACATGCGCGGCGGCGGCAAAACTGCGCACGATGTTCTGGCAGACTTATACCGTGCCGTATTCGTGCGAGCGCGTTCCGCCTTGGTGTAATGGCAGCACGGCAGTCTTTGGAACTGTTAGGTCTAGGTTCGAGTCCTGGAGGCGGAGCTAACAAATTGTGCGAGCGATTCTGGTGTTCCGCGAGGGGAGCCCAATCGCCCACGGCGGCCCGGTAGCGGAGGAGCTAAATCATATGACCGATTCAGGCCACATCACTGACGCAGACGACACAACTGATTCCGGTCTCGCCGTCATCATCCTCGCCGCAGGCCAGGGAACGCGAATGCGTTCGACTAAGGCGAAAGTTTTGCATGCGCTCGCTGGAGTTCCCCTCGTCGGTCACGTCCTGGCAACAGCGGACGAGCTCGGCGCGGCACACATCCTCGCGGTCGTGCGTCACGAGCGTGAGGCGGTCGCGGCGGCAATCAGCGAGCAGTCCCCGCACGCGATCATCGTTGATCAGGACGAGGTCCCTGGAACCGGCCGAGCAGTGGAAGTGGCCCTCGGCAGCCTTCCGGAAGGTTTTACCGGCCAGGTCGTCGTGCTCAGCGCCGACGTTCCGCTCCTTGACGCGGCGACCCTGCGCTCACTCATCTCCGCCCATCAGCACGCTAGGAATGCGCTCACCATCCTGAGCGCACGTCTTGAGAACCCGACCGGGTTCGGCCGAATTGTGCGATCACCTGACGGATCGTTCGAAGCCATCGTCGAGCACAAAGATGCAACCTCCGAGCAACTGCGCGTCGATGAGATCAACGCCGGCGTCTACGTCTTCAATGCGGATTCGCTGCGCACCGCGCTCGCGGCGATCGGAACTGACAATGCCCAACAAGAAAAGTATCTGACGGATGCCGCGGCCGGCATTCGCGCGGCTGGTGGCAGCATCGAGGCGGTACCCGTCTCCGACCACTGGCTGGTCGCCGGCATCAACGATCGGGTGCAGCTGGGAGCCGCGGCTCGCGAACTCAACGCTCGGATCGTGCGCGGCTGGCAGCTTGCCGGGGTCACAATCCACGACCCAGGAAACACCTGGATTGACATCAAAGCGCAGCTCGCCCCGGATGTTGAGCTGCTTCCCGGCACCCAAGTGCGAGGAGCCACCGTCATCTCACGCGGCGCCATAATCGGTCCAGACACGACCCTGCTCGACTGCGAGGTCGGGGAAAATGCCACTGTCAAGCGTACTGACGCAACCCTGGCCGTTATCGGTGCCGGTGCATCCGTTGGTCCGTTCGCCTACCTTCGTCCGGGAACCTACCTCGCCCAAGATGGCAAGATCGGCACCTTCGTGGAGACGAAGAACGTGCGTATCGGTGTAGGGAGCAAAGTGCCGCATTTGAGCTACATTGGCGACACTGAGGTCGGCGAAGGGTCGAACGTTGGCGCAGGAACGATCACGGCAAACTACGACGGAGTCAACAAACACCGCACCATCATCGGGTCGCACGTGCGAACCGGATCGCACAACGTCTTCGTCGCGCCCGTTAGAATCGGTGACGGAGCCTACACGGGAGCCGGAACGGTCGTCCGCAAAGACGTCCCCGCCGGTGCCCTCGCTATCAACGTGGCTCCACAGCGAAACATGGATGGCTGGGTTGCAGCCAACCGATCGGGAACCAAAGCTGCGGACGCTGCAGCTGCGGCATCCGACGATAACCGCGACCACTAAAAACCGCAGGAGAAATGTCGGGTAACCGGCAGAGAGCGAGCCATTCTTGTCCGAAATCACCGTCAACGGACAAAAGAGGCTCGTGCTCGTCACCGGTCGAGCTCATCCACAGTTGGCGGCGGACATCGCCACCGCACTCGAGACTGAGATCGTCATCTCTGACACGCGTACGTTCGCGAACGGTGAAATCTACGCGCGCTATGAAGAAAGCGTTCGCGGTTGTGACGCCTTCGTCATTCAATCCCACACTGCACCGATCAACGAGTGGCTTATGGAGCAGCTGATCATGGTTGACGCTCTCAAGCGCGCATCGGCCAAGCGCATCACAGTCGTCGCGCCGTTCTATCCCTACGCCAGGCAAGACAAGAAGGGTCGCGGGCGCGAACCAATTTCGGCTCGTCTGGTTGCTGACTTGTTCAAGGCGGCTGGCGCGGATCGCATTATGAGCGTCGACCTGCATGCGGCTCAAATTCAAGGTTTCTTTGATGGCCCCGTCGACCACCTATTCGCGATGCCTGTCCTCCTGAAGTACTTCAAGGAGAAGCTAGACCCGTCAACCCTCACGGTGGTCTCCCCAGACATGGGCCGTGTTCGCGTAGCGGACATCTGGAGCGACAAGCTCGGAGCGCCGTTGGCGATCATTCACAAACGGCGCGATCCGCTGGTTCCCAACCAGGTTTCGGTGCACGAAATTGTCGGACCAGTTGCCGGTCGCACCTGCCTCTTGGTTGATGACATGATCGACCCCGGCCGTACCATCGCCAAGGCGGCTGAGGCGCTCAAGAACGCCGGTGCCACCAGCGTCGTCGTTGCAGCGACACACGCGATCTTCTCCGACCCCGCGACGACGGTGCTGCAGAGCGAGTTCATCGACGAGGTCGTCGTTACCGACACACTTCCCATTTCTGAGGACAAGCGCTTTGAGACTCTCACTGTGCTTCCCATTGCACCGTTGATCGCCAACGCCATCCACCAGGTATTCAGCGACGGTTCGGTCACGTCGATGTTTGATGGCGCCGCTTAAACGGTCCATGTACTGGTTGCGCTCCGGACTGTAGGGCTCTCGGCAACTGTGATCTCAAAGGACTGCAGTAAGGCGTAACAGCACCTGGGGGAGTGTGCAGCGCCCGTGTTGAGGGGGCTTTACAGGTTACTTGCGGGAACGGTGTCACCCCGAGGCGCGACCGGAATCAGGCCCAACGAGTACACGTGCTGGTCGCCGTTGAAGGGGTCGAGTAGGTAGCATTCGTAACCCAGCCCGCCAGGTCCGAAAACTTCGAAGCGTGCCTCTGAGCCCGCTGTGGATGGGTCGGCCTGGGCTACCCGAAAGGCGCAGGCGCGCTCGGCGTTGCTCGCGCCTACACTGACCGTTGTGTAGATTCCCGGAAGCACCAGTGAGACGACGCCGACGATGACGATGAGGCGCATGACCCACATCAACCGCCGGCTGCGCAGCGGTTTTCCGGCGTAGGGCTCATAGCCGGCCAGTTCGGGATTCTCGTTACTCACCGTTCAAGTCTGACATGGGGGGCTGTCAACAACGCGCGGGTGCCGCGGCTCCACAAGAGTTTCCTCCGGCGTGGAGCCGCAGCACCAGGTAGCGACGGTTACCAGCCGACTTAGTGGCTGTCGGTCGCCTCGACCTCGCTGCGGTCACCCGACCACAGGGTGTGGAACGTACCCTCGGCGTCGACCCGCTTGTAGGTATGGGCGCCGAAGAAGTCGCGTTGCCCCTGAACCAGCGCTGCTGGCAACCGCTCAGCGCGCAATGAGTCGTAGTAGGCCAATGCCGATGCGAATCCGGGAGCGGGAATTCCGGCAAGCGCGGACTCTGCGACGACGCGTCGCCAGGATGCCTGCGCACCGGCCACCGCTTCGGTGAAGTATGGAGCGGTGATGAGCGCAACCAGTGACGGATCCTCCGCGTACGCTTCGGTGATCCGGTTGAGGAACGCTGCACGGATGATGCATCCGCCACGCCAGATCTTCGCAACCTCGCCCTTTTTGATGTCCCAGCCATACTGTTCCGCGCCGGCGACAATCGCATCAAACCCTTGCGAGTAGGCAACGATCTTGGAGGCGTAAAGCGCCCGCCGCACATCTTCAACGAATGTGTCGAGATTATCAATTGACCATTCGCTGGCCGGGCCAGGCAGGGCGGATGCCGCGGCGCGCTGCGCCGGCTTCGACGAAACTGCTCGGGCAAAAACGGCCTCCGCAATGCCGGAAACCGGTACGCCGAGGTCAAGCGCGGTCTGCACAGTCCACACGCCGGTGCCCTTGCTGCCAGCCTGGTCGACCACAACGTCGATGAATGGCTTGCCAGTCTTGGCGTCCACCTGGCGCAGCACTTCGGCGGTGATTTCAATCAGATAGCTCTCCAGCTCCCCCTTGTTCCATTCAGCGAAGACGTCCGCTATCTCGGCAGGGGACATACCGGCCGCGGTCCGCAAAAGATCGTACGCTTCGGCGATCAACTGCATGTCGGCGTACTCGATACCGTTGTGAATCATCTTGACGAAGTGGCCGGCACCGTCTGTGCCGATGTGGGTGACGCAGGGGTCACCATCTACGACAGCGGCGATGGAGGAAAGGATTGGGCCGAGTGTTTCGTACGCTTCCGCTGAGCCGCCGGGCATGATCGAGGGGCCGTTAAGGGCTCCCTCTTCACCGCCCGAAATTCCTGCGCCCACAAAGTTGAGGCCCTTCTCCCGCACGGCTTTCTCCCGCCGGATGGTGTCAGTGAACAGCGCATTGCCGCCGTCGACGATGATGTCACCCGCTTCAAAGACGTCGCAGAGTTGGTCGATGACGGCATCCGTCGCCTGCCCGGCCTTCACCATGATGATGGCGGTTCGCGGCTTGTGCAGCGATTGCGCAAACTCCTGAATCGAGGCCGCGGATATGAAGCCGGCTTCCGGGTGCTCGGACACGAGCACGTTGGTGCGCTCTGCGGAGCGGTTGTACACCGCGACCGTGTTGCCTTCGCGGCTGGCGAGGTTACGGGCGAGATTGGAGCCCATCACCGCCAGTCCGACCACGCCGATGTTTGCCTGTGCTTGTGAGCCATGTTCAGCCACGGAATCTCCTCTTATGCTTCGGTCTCCCTACTAACGCTATCGTCATCTGGCTGCTCATCTGGATGCCCGTGCCGCGCGACTTCTTTGTCGTAGATTCCGCAGCGCCGGCGATGACCCCAGCCGGTGGCGATAGCCTCGATAGCTAAGGCGCAGTGAGGCGTTGTTCCGGAAGGGTGCGAGGGTGATGCGACACACAATCAGGCGAGTCCTCGGGGCACGATAATGAGCGGGAACGCCTCCTTACCTCCCGTTCTTGTTATGGGTGTGCAGGGTGCCGGAAAGTCTACGATTGGCAGTCAACTCGCCGCACGACTGAATGTCACCTTCATCGACGGAGACAGTTTGCATCCGGCGGAGAACGTTGCGGCAATGGCTGCCGGGCAACCGCTCACAGATGAGCAGCGGACGCCTTGGTTGCGGCAGGTAGGAAGAGTGCTCGCCGAACAACGCGAATGCGGCGTTGTTGTGGCGTGCTCGGCTCTCAAACGGCGGTACCGCGACCTTCTTCGCGAATTTGCGCCTGACCTTTTTGTGGTTTACCCGGAAGGCACCAGGGAACTGATTGCGGCACGCATCAGCGCCCGCCAACACGAATACATGCCTCCCGCGCTGCTGCAATCGCAATTCGACATTCTCCAACCGTTGCAACGCGATGAGAGCGGAATCATCGTCGATATCAGTCGATCTCCGAGGGAGATAACCGATGCACTAGCGACGGCGCTGCACCTACACACTGAAGAGAGGAAGCACGCTGAGGAGCGGAACGAGTGAGCCAGCGCATAGCTGGTAGAGTGGGCCACTGTACTTCGGCGAGGGATGCAAATGCATCCGTAATCGACGCGGTGAGCAGGCTTCGGTCTTTCCTCACGCTGCAGTTCACTAAGAACTGCCGGTGCGTTCGAGTTGAAATTAGTTACCGGGCCACGAGCCCGCTGAGGAGAAACAATGTCTGAAATCATCCGGACCAAGGCCCCTAAGAAGCCCGAACCGACCAACCACATCGTCGCTGAAATACGCGAGTCCTTCGGTAAGGGTGCAGCCCGCAAGTTGCGTGCCGTCGGCAAGATCCCCGCCGTTCTTTATGGACACGGCACCGAGCCGCAGCACCTCACGCTGCCCGGTCACGAGATTTCCCTCCTGCTGCGCAAGACCAACGCGATGATCGACCTGGACATCAACGGCACGGCCCAGCTTGCGCTCGTGAAAGACGTTCAGAAGGATCCTGTACGCCAGATCATCGAGCACATCGACCTCGCCGTCATCCGCAAGGGCGAAAAGGTGCAGGTTGACGTTCCCGTTCACCTCATCGGCGAAGCTGCACCCGGCATGTCCGTCGACCAGGACGCCCACACGCTTCTCATCGAGGCGCCCGCCATCTCAATCCCGCAGAACCTCGAGGTCAGCATCGAGGGTTTGGGGGCTGGAGCGACCATCCACGCCAAGGACGTCGCCCTGCCAGAAGGCGTCACCCTTATCGTCGACCCCGAGACGCTGGTACTTGCTGTCAGCGCGCCGACCGATCAAGACCTGGGCGAAGAGACTGCAGCTCCTGAAGCTGCCGGCTCCACCGAAAAGTAGTTCGAAGTCATAGGCCTCTTCGCGAAGTCGCCACCGCTGGATCCGCATCAGTGGCTCGTAGTCGGGCTCGGTAACCCCGGGCCCGACTACTCGAGCAACCGGCACAACGTCGGGCAGATGGTGCTGGCAGAACTTGCGGATCGAGCGTCCGCCCATTTCAAAAGCCACAAAACGAACGCCATGGTCGCTGAGGGCCGAACGGGTGCGCAAGGTCCCAGACTGGTGCTCGCCAAGCCAAACAGTTACATGAATCTTTCTGGCGGACCGGTTTTGGCACTGTTGCGCTTTTACAAGATTGATCCGTCGAAGCTGATCGTTGTGCACGACGAGCTCGATATCCCGTTCGACACTGTCAAGCTTAAGCAGGGTGGTGGGCATGGTGGTCACAACGGCCTCCGCGACATCATCGCCGCCATTGGCACAGCCGATTTCACCCGGGTTCGCGTGGGTATCGGGCGTCCGCCCGGCAGGCAGCCGGCGGCAGACTTTGTGTTGCGTGATTTCGCTTCAGCCGAGCGCGCACTGCTGCCCAACCTGCTGACGGATGCCGCTGACGCTGTCGAAATGGTCGCACGCGAAGGTCTCACCGCAGCGCAACTGCGCTTTCATACCGCCACGTAGACACTCGCCCGCGTACCGGTGCGTAGACTTGAGCGGTGATACTCGAAGGTTTGATTTCGGCTCTTTCGCGCGCCCAAACGTTCGAGAATGCACTGCAGCATTCCGAGCGAAGCGCCGACTTCTCGCTCGTCGACGGCCTGCGCGCCCCCCTTCTGGCCAGTCTGCTCGGGCGTCGTAGCCAGTCGAAGGCCTTGCTCGCCATTGTGGCGACCGGGCGCGACTCCGAATCGCTGCGGGATGCCCTCGCCAGCGTCATCCCCGCAGCCGAAATCATCGAATTTCCGGCGTGGGAGACACTTCCCCATGAACGGCTGAGCCCGAGTACCGAAACTGTCGGCAAGCGCATCGAGGCGCTCCGCCAGTTGGAGGACTGGTCGAAGCGGCAGGCTGCAGGCAGCCCGGTGGACCCGATAATCGTCGTCGCCAGCGTTCGAGCCGCCCTGCAGCCTCTTGCCGATAACCTCACCGACCTTGAGCCCATCATTCTTAGGGTCAGCGCGCGCGGCTACAACCTCGGCGAGCTGTCCGCCCAGCTTGTCGACCTTGCCTACACCCGCGTCGACATGGTGACGCGGCGCGGCGAATTCGCGGTGCGCGGCGGCATTCTTGATGTGTTCCCGCCAACGGCCGAGCATCCGGTGAGAGCCGAATTCTTCGGCGACGAGCTCGAAACGCTGCGCGACTTCTCGGTCGCCGATCAGCGCAGCCTCCCTACCGAGGTGACAGAGGCTCGTCTGCCTGCATGTCGCGAGCTGATCCTCAGCCCGCAAGTACGCCAGCGCGCCCGTGAGATGCAGCACGAGTTTCCGAGCATGACGCAAATGCTCGCGAAGATCGCCGAGGGCATCCCCGTCGATGGCATGGAGTCCCTGGCTCCAGCTCTCGTTGATCGCCTCGTTCCGTTAACGCACTACCTGCCGGCGGATGCTGCAATTGCGGTGCTATCGCCGGAGCGGGTGTCCACACGAGCCGTCAGCCTGGTGGAAACCAATCGCGAATTCCTCAGTGCTGCGTGGAACGCGGCAACCGCTGGGGCCGAGGCGCCCATCGACCTGGATGCGGGAGACTTTCTCACCCTCAACGACTTCCGCGATGCCGCGGGCGACCGTGTCTGGTGGACATTCAGCGGCTTCAACAGCGGAGCAGCCGAGGGCGATGAAGACGATTACGTTCGAGTAGATGCCCAACAGGTGCCAAGTTTCATCGGCCAAGTCGACGGGGCCATCGACTTCGTCGGCTCGCGGCTGAAAGAGGGCTGGACTGTTGCTGTGGTGGCTCAAGGCCATGGCTTAGTGGAACGTGCCGCGGAAGCGCTCAGCGAACATGGCTACGCCGCCCGCATGGTGGACGAATTCCCTAACGAGGCCGATGCTGGCGTCGCCTACCTCCTCAAAGGATCGGTGGAGACCGGGTTCGAGCTGTCGGACACGAAGCTGGCCGTGCTTAGCGAAAACGAGTTCTACGGTCGAGCGGTCGGTTATGAGGCCCGTCAGATCAAGAAACTTGCAAGCCGGCGCAAGAATGTCGTTGACCCGCTGCAGCTGAAGGCTGGCGATTTCATCGTGCACCAGACGCACGGCATAGGAAAATTTGTTGAGCTCGTGCAGCGGGAAGTCAGCAGCGGCGGACGCAACCCGGTGAAAAACAATCGAGAGTATCTTCTCATCGAGTACGCGCCCTCCAAGCGCGGATACCCCGGCGACAAGCTGTATGTTCCGACGGACCAGCTTGACCTGATCTCGCGTTATGTTGGCGGGGAAGCTCCCGCGCTCAGCAAAATGGGCGGCAGCGACTGGGCCGCTGCAAAAGGCAAGGCACGCAAAGCCGTTCGCGATATCGCTGTGGAGCTGGTGAAACTGTACTCGGCGCGCATGGCCAGCAAGGGCCACGCGTTCGGCCCTGACACGCCATGGCAGCGCGAGCTAGAGGAGGCTTTCCCCTTCGCGGAAACGCCCGACCAATTGACCACCATCGACGAGGTCAAAGCTGATATGGAACGGCCGATCCCGATGGATCGGCTCATCTCGGGCGACGTAGGATACGGCAAAACTGAGGTTGCTGTTCGGGCTGCGTTCAAGGCGGTGCAAGACGGCAAACAGGCCATCATGCTGGTGCCGACCACCCTGCTTGTTAAGCAGCACCTGGAGACGTTCTCCGAGCGGTTCGCCGGTTTCCCCATCAATTTGCGCGGCCTCAGCCGGTTCCAAACCGAAAAGGAGTCGAAGGAGATTTTGGCCGGACTGGCGGATGGCACGGTCGATGTTGTGATCGGAACCCACCGCCTGTTATCTAAAAACGTGGTCATCAAAGACCTCGGACTTGTCATCATCGACGAGGAGCAAAGGTTCGGTGTCGAGCACAAGGATGCTCTGAAGAAACTAAAAACCAACGTCGACATCCTGGCTATGAGCGCCACCCCGATCCCTCGCACACTGGAGATGGCTGTTACGGGGATCCGCGAAATGTCGACTCTTGCGACGCCGCCGGAAGACAGGCATCCGATTCTCACCTTTGTCGGCCCGTACAACGACAAGCAGGTTGGTGCGGCGATTCGCCGCGAACTGCTGCGCGAGGGGCAGATATTTTTTGTACACAACCGGGTTTCCAGTATCAACCGAGTCGCCGCGCAACTCGCTGAGCTGGTTCCAGAGGCACGGATCGCGGTTGCGCATGGACAACTAGCTGAAGGTGTGCTTGAGCAGGTGATGGTCGACTTTTGGGAACGCAAGTTCGATGTGCTGGTGAGCACCACCATCATCGAGACCGGCCTTGATGTGTCCAACGCCAACACGCTCATCATTGACCGCGCCGACAAATATGGCTTGAGTCAGTTGCACCAGTTGCGGGGCCGCGTGGGACGTGGTCGGGAGAGGGCGTACGCGTACTTTTTGTATGACGCAGATAAGCCTCTCGGTGAAGTCGCTCATGACCGGCTGGCCACCATCGCCGCCAACAATGAGCTCGGTGCGGGAATGCAAGTCGCCCTGAAAGACCTCGAAATTCGTGGAGCGGGTAACCTCCTAGGCGGTGAGCAGTCGGGCCACATCGCCGGCGTCGGTTTCGACCTCTACCTGCGCATGATAGGCGAGGCGGTGAGCACTTTCCGCGGCGAGGTCGCTGAGGGGCAGGCCGAGCTGCGGTTGGAGCTCCCCGTCGACGCGCGCATTCCCGAAGAGTACGTCGAAAGTGAACGGCTGCGCCTTGAGGCGTACCAGAAGCTCTCGACAGCATCATCACCGACAGCGGCACCAGAGCAGCTCGATAGCGTTCTGGAGGAACTTGCGGACCGGTACGGTGACGCGCCTGTGCAGGTGCACAACTTGATTGCCGTGTCACGCCTTCGGCGGTTGGCGCAGCAGGCAGGTCTCACCGAGGTCGTTGCTGTCGGGTCGAACCTGAGAATCGCCGGCACGACGCTCGCCGACTCCATCCAGGTGCGATTGCAACGCATGTACCCCGGTGCCCGGTATTTCGCTCAAACAGCATCGGTGATGGTAGCGCTTCCGGTTAAGAATGGGGAACGAGCGGATGACGCGGCGCTGATCGCCTGGGCAGGCGACCTGCTCAGCGCGATCTACGATACAGAGTCTGCAGTGTCAGCTATCCAGCCCTGAGTCGACGCCTTTGCGC
>JAODMI010000095.1 GCA_025464755.1 Homoserinimonas sp. | reverse complement strand
GGATCAGTGACTTCTGCGACGGCGGTAACCATGGTCGCAGCCATGGGGTTGCTGGGCGCATTCGCGCTGTCCGTGGACAGCTTCGCACGCCCCAGTGTGGTAGTCCCACCGGGTGCTGCGTCGCTGTGGGGTGTTCCATGGGTTGTGCTGCTGTTTGTCTTCTTCACCCTCGCCCTAACTGCAGGAGTGTCCTTACTCGCTGGTGCGCGCCCGGGTACTGTTTTGCCCGCAGATCGCCCCTTCGGGTTGGCGGTGTTAATGATCTTCGCTGGGTGTGCCGGATTGTGGGCGGCACTCGACCTCACCGTCAGTAAGGTACGGATGCTTACGGAGCAGACCCCGATTCTGGACTGCAATTTCAGCTTGCTCGTGCAGTGTGGGGCAAACCTCGAATCGTGGCAAGGCTCGGTGTTCGGCTTCCCCAACCCGCTCCTCGGGCTGGTCGGTTGGTCCTGCATCACATTCGTCGGCATTGCACTTCTCGCCGGCGCGGCTTTTGCACGGTGGTTTTGGGTGGTGCTCGTTGGCGGCGTGACAGCCGCCGTTGGGTTTGTCATCTGGTTGATAACGCAGAGCATCTTCATCCTCGGCACTTTGTGCCCATGGTGCATGGTCACGTGGGCGGTCACCATTCCGGTGTTTTGGGCCCTCACGTTTTACGCCGCAAGGGAGGGCGTATGGGGCGTCGGTACCGCTGTGCAGAAAGTTGCCCCCTCGCTGTACTTGTGGACTCCCTGCCTCACGCTGTTGAGTTACATCACTATCGCGCTTGTGGCCCAACTTCGCCTGGACGTCCTCGCTTACCTCTAATCTGCAACGATCAGCCCGAAAGCAGGCCCCGAGTGCCCATCCCAGACACGCAATCTGCCCTTTCCGTGCGGGGGTTACATAAGAGGTTCGGCGACAGGACAGCAGTCAATAGAATAAATCTCGACATTCCCGTCGGTTCCCTTTACGGCTTGGTAGGGCCTAACGGCGCCGGCAAGACGACCACTTTGTCGATGGTGACTGGCCTCCTTCGTCCGGACGCAGGCACGGTTCATATACATGGCATCAACGTATGGGAACGCCCGATCGAAGCTAAAAAGATCGTCGGAGTACTCTCGGACGGCATCAAGCTGTTTGACCGCCTTACCGGTGAGCAGGTCATCACATACGCAGGGTTGCTCAGCGGCCTGACGCGCGCAACCGTAGTCGAACGAGTGCGCGACCTTCTTCATCTGCTCGACCTTGAGCGTGAAGCGGGAACCCTGGTCGTTGACTATTCAGCCGGAATGACTAAGAAGGTAGCCCTCGCCTGCGCGCTGGTGCACGCGCCCCGTATCCTCGTGCTTGACGAGCCCTTCGAATCGGTCGATCCGGTATCGGCGGCCAATATCCGCGACATCCTGCATGGATATGTCGCGTCCGGTGGAACCGTGATCGTTTCAAGCCACTCGATGGACCTCGTGCAGCGTATGTGCGATCGCGTTGCCGTGATAATGGACGGTTGCGTGTTGGCTGCGGGCACGATCGACGAGGTCAGAGGCGACGCAACGCTGGAGAACGCGTTCGTGCGATTGGTAGGCGGCCGGCGACAGGGAGTAGGCCCGGCATGGTTACGCATCTGCTGAAGCTGCGTCTTCTCCTGCTCAAAAACTCCCTCTTACGAAACCCCTGGCGGCTTGTCGCCGTTGCGCTGGGAGGCTTCTACGGGCTGGGCTTACTCGGTCTAACCGTGGTGGGCCTAGTTGCTCTCAGCGGGGCCTCAATTGACGTCACAAGAACGGTTGTTGTTCTTGGTGGCTCCGCCACAGTGCTCGGGTGGGTACTCATTCCCATCATTGCCGCGGGTACCGACCAGACTTTGGATCCGGCGCGATTAGTGACCTACCCGATACCCCTTCCTCACCTGCTCACCGGTCTCACAGTCTGCGGCCTGATCGGAATACCGGGGAGTGTGACGCTGCTCGGCGCCGTCGCCACGATGGCGTCATGGTGGCGACATCCGCTCATAGCTGTCATTGCTGGCGTCTGCGCCGTCGCTGGAACTCTCACCTGCATCATCGGTTCCCGCATGGTTGCGGCTCTTACCGCCGGACTAGCGCGCAGACGACGTTATCGAGAGGTCAGCAGCACCATCATTCTGGTACCGCTAATGCTGCTGGTACCGATTATCGCTTCCGTGAGCAATGAGCTGCAGTACGCGAATGGAGACGGCTTCACCCGGTTGGCGAACATGTTCTCGTGGACACCCCTGGGAGCTATCTGGGCAGTCCCGGCGGATGTTGCCGGAGGCGATTTCGCCAGAGCCGGCGCTGAAGTCCTGATCGCAGTGGTAACCCTCGCGGTTATCACCTTGACATGGAAGCACTTGCTCGTCGTCGCGTCTGCGACGCCGGCGCACACAGCCTCCCGCGGCGTCTCACAGGGCAAACTCGGGTTCTTCCGCCTATTTCCGGCCTCCCCGTCTGGCGCTATTGCGGCACGCTCACTCACCTACTGGCTACGCGACCCTCGCTACACGCGACAGCTGATCGTGGTGCCGCTCCTGCCCGTGCTGTTCTTCTACTTCTCCAGCACGGTTGGCGCGCCTGGAATCATCGTCGCCACCGGCCCCTTCGTCGCTGTCCTGCTGTCACTGTCGATCATTGCCGACATCTCTTACGACCACACCGCATTTGCGACGCACATTGCGTCTGGCGTCTCTGGGGCCGCTGATCGGGCGGGCCGTGTCGCTGCTGTGGCATCCTTTTCCGTGCCGGTCGTTATTGCGCTGACCGTCGCATCCGCCGGCGTAGCCGATGCTTGGCGCTGGCTTCCGGGCCTCCTCGGCCTGAGTCTCGGCATTTTGTTCACCGGCTTCGGTGTCTCTAGCGTCAGCTCGGCGAAGTTGGTCTTTCCCGTTCCAGCTGCTGGCGACAGCCCTTTCGCCTCACCGCCGGGCAGCGGCTTCCTCTCCGGGCTGACGACTTTCGCAAGCTGGGGTGTGCTTGCCGTGCTCGTCGTTCCGGAGCTTGCCTTGGTTGTCGCGGGTGCGGTTGTCGGGCTGCCAGAACTGGGCTACGCCGCACTGATCGTTGGCGTGACTCTTGGCGCACTTTTCATGCTCGCCGGCATCCGTCAGGGCGGGGCGTTGCTGGAGAGCCGTGCGCCAGAACTGCTCGCTCAGCTCCAGCGACAGCACGGCTCCGCCTAGTATGCGCACAATGCGGTTCAGCCGCGCGGCAACTTACGGTGTCAGTTGAACCAAAGCTCAAGTTCACGCTGGGCAGATTCGACAGAATCTGAACCGTGTACCAGATTCTGCTGCACCTTGAGACCCCAGTCGCGGCCTAGGTCCCCTCTGATGGTCCCCGGGGCTGCCGTCGTCGGATCCGTGGTGCCAGCCAGCGAGCGGAACCCCTCAATAACACGGTTACCGGCCACACGCACCGCGACAACGGGGCCCGACTCCATAAACTCAACGAGCGGTTCGTAGAAGGGCTTGCCCAGGTGCTCCTCGTAGTGCTTTGCGAGCAGTTCACGCTCTGCAGTGACCAACTTAAGATCGACCAGTTGATAGCCCTTGGCTTCAATGCGGCGAAGGATCTCACCGGTGAGATTACGTGCGACGCCATCCGGTTTGATGAGGACGAGTGTTTCTTCCACTGTGGTGGTCATGGTTTCTCTCCTTGGTTGTGGTGGTAGTTACGGTGTCGGTAGCTCAACTGGCTCGCCGCACTGCAGCTTTCTGACTGTCAATACGGCGCCCGGTGATGAAGCAGTAAACCCAGATGCCGGCAAACCCAGCGCCGACAATGTACATCGGGGTCAGGATGATTCCGGTTGCAACAAGCAACGCCTGCAATGCCCAGCCAAACCAAATGCCCCACGGTCGCATCAGAACTCGTCCGGCGATGACGAAGACGAGCATCAACCCCAGTCCGACCCCGAAGGTCACCCCGACAGGCAA
>JAODMI010000094.1 GCA_025464755.1 Homoserinimonas sp. | reverse complement strand
CCATCGTGAAGTCCTACTTCCTTCGCCGGCATAACCCGGACAGGTTCTACGGTCGCAGGCCGCGTCAGCCCGATCTCAGCCCCTTGCAGGGGCACCCGTGTGGATGCGATAACCCTAACACCGCCCGACTCGCACTCTGGTACGACCAGCTGTGGAGCTGCCGACCAGCGCAGCGGGTCGCGACGCGCCTCGCCTCACCTTGGGAGATGCTCACGCGTCTCCGCGGGTTGAGCGAGGCAGCTGCCACATTCGCCGCCAATGGCCGATGCCACCGGCGCAGTGAATCAACCGCTTCGCCATCGCCTCAGTTAGTGCGTTGTGTTGGTGACATCGGCGACTTCTCCAACGAGTTCCTCGATGATGTCTTCAAGGAAGAGCACTCCGGTTGTTTTCCCGTTGCTATCGAAAACGCGCGCCACATGGGTGCCGGTTTTACGCATGGTGGCCAGAGCGTCTTCCAGCTCACTGTCGCGGAACGCGGATGCCAGGCGACGGATGCGTTTTGTGGGCACCGGTTCGGTGAACGCGCCGGGTGTGGTGAGGTCCATGACATCTTTGAGGTGGAGGTAGCCGCTGGGTGCTCCGTCATCATCGATGAGGATGTATCGGGAGTATCCGTGCGCGCTAACCGCTTTCTGCACATCGGCTGGAGTGGCAGACTTCGCCAGCAACACCATGTCGCCGATGGGAACCTCCACATCCGCGACGCGTTTGCTGGTGAATTCGAACGCGGCAGTGAGGGTGCCGGAGGCGTCACTCAGCATCCCTTCGCGGGTCGACTGCTGCACAATGTTCGCCACCTCATCCAAGGTGAACGCGCTGGTGGCTTCGTCTTTGGGTTGCACCTTGAACAGACGGAGAATCCCGTTCGCGATCGTGTTCAGCGTCCAGATCACTGGATTGAATACTTTCGAGACGACGACAAGGGGCGGGGCCAGAATCAGCGCAGCCCGGGTGGGCACGGAAAACGAAATGTTCTTGGGGACCATCTCACCGAGGACGACATGCAGGAACGTGACGAGCAGCAGCGCGATGATGAACGCGATCACGCCTATCGCCTCGGCGGAGAGCGACGTTAATCCGAGTGGAATTTCTAACAGGTGGTGAATTGCCGGCTCGGAGACGTTCAAAATCACCAGGGAACACACGGTGATACCAAGCTGGCTCGTGGCAAGCATGAGGGTCGCGTGTTCCATTGCCCACAGTGTCGTTTTTGCCGCTTTGCTGCCGGCGTCGGCTTTGGGCTCGATCTGCGAGCGGCGGGCTGAGATGACAGCGAACTCGGCTCCGACGAAGAACGCGTTCACGATGAGGAGGACGACAAGCCAGATGATGCCAGGTAGGTACTCACTCATCGGTCAGGTCCTTCGTCAAGTTGTCGACAACACGGTCAGGGGATGCCTCAGTGAGGGCGTCGGGTGTGAACCGTAGACGTTCGACGTGGTTGCTGACGACACGCTCCACGCGGAGAGTTCCGCCGTCGATACGAACTTCGTCCCCCAGCTCAGGGATGCGGTCGAGTTCGTCGGTGACAAACCCTGCGACCGTGTCGTACTCACCGTCTTCGGGCACTGTTACGCCGGCCTTTTCGAGCAGCTCGTCGGGGCGGAGGGAAGCATCGAAGGTGATCGAGCGGCCGGTGCGAACAACGCCGGTGCGGGCACGATCATGTTCGTCTTCAAGTTCGCCGACAATTTCTTCGACCAAATCTTCCAAGGTCACCAGCCCAGCGGTTCCGCCGTGCTCGTCGTTGACTATCGCAACTTGGAACCTTTGGGTGCGTAGTTTGCGCAGGAGAGTGTCAACGCCCATTGACTCGGGAACGTGTAAGGCATCGATCATGAGGTCGGCGGCAGGGATGCTTTTGCGTTTGTTGAGGTCGATGGCGAAGGCATGCTTCACGTGAAGGACTCCGAGGACATCATCGGGGTCTCGCCCGATCACCGGGAAACGGGAGTACCCCGTTGCGGTGGCTTGTTGGATGATCTGTTCGGCGGTGGCGTCTGCGTGCACCGACTGCGTGCGGACCCGTGGGGTCATCACGTCCGCAGCAGAGTGGTTCGAAAACCGTAGAGTGCGGTGCAGCAGGTCGGCATGGTCTTGATCCAGCGATCCTTCGAGTGCGGAGCGTCGAACGAGGGAGCTGAGTTCCTCCGCACTGCGGGCTCCAGACAGTTCCTCCTTCGGCTCGATGCCGAAGGAGCGGATGATCCCGTTCGCGGTGTTATTGAACAGCAGGATGACAGGTTTGAACACTGTCGTGAACAGTGTTTGGAAAGGAACGACAACTTTTGCTGTCGCTAACGGCACTGCCAAAGCGAAGTTCTTCGGCACCAGCTCACCGATGACCATCGAGAACAATGTTGCTATCAGAATTCCGATCACCGCCCCCACGCCGGAGACGAATGCTTCGGGAACGCCCGCGTTGAGCATGGGCCCGCGCAGTAGTGAACTGATCGCCGGCTCGAACGTGTAGCCCGTGAGCAAGGTGGTGAGGGTGATGCCCAGTTGTGCGCCGGAAAGGTGCGTCGAGGTGATTCGAAGGGCTTTGATCGTCGGCCCGAGACGTTTTTCGCCCCGCGCTTGGCGCGCCTCGAGGTCATGCCGGTCCAGGTTCACCAGGGCGAACTCGGATGCTACGAACATGCCGGTCCCTGCGGTGAGAATTAATCCCACGCCCAGCATCAACCACTCATACATGCGCTAGCCCCTTCCGATCGGGAACCAGAACGATGGTTGGCGTCGGTAGGGGCGAAGGTTGATGTGAGGGAGGGTCATCCATAGTGGTGCAAGCCTACAGATGACTTCTTAGAGAATGCCCAGCGTGACAGTTGTTGCGGCTGGGCGCCTCGAGTAGCTCGCATACTTTCTACCTCGGCCCGACAGATAAAGGTCAGCCAAGCCCCTTTGCGACCGAGTTGCTGTCGCCGTCGGCGACCTCTCCATGGACAGGCCCTCTGCCGAGGCTGACGGTGCCGCTCGCCGAGCCTTTCGAGGTCGCTGCCCGAATGGCATCGGTGTCATCTGCTTTCGAGTAAGCGTGGCGCAGATGCACGGGTTCAATTTCGATTCCGTCCCGTTTGTTCTGCCGGTGACGGTAGAGAAGGTTCAGGGCCTCAACCAGGATGGCGAACGCCATCGGCCCGTAAATCAGCGCCTTGTCCACGTGCACGTCGAAACCATCGGCGATGAGGAACACGCCGATGAGTACGAGGAACGCCAAGGCCAACATTTTCACTGTCGGGTGCTTGTTGACGAAGGCGAAAATGTACCGTGCCGAGAACAGCATGATCCCGAACGAGAGAACGACTGCGGCGATAATCACGACCAGGTTATCGACCATGCCTACGGCGGTGATCACCGAATCGAATGAGAAGACGATGTCGAGCAGCAGAATCTGCGCGATCACCGCGCCAAAGGTCGCCGATTTCAGTCGGCCGTTGCCGTGGGATTCGGCACCTTCCAACTTCTCGTGAATTTCGGTGACCGCTTTGTAGACGAGGAAGAGTCCTCCAACGATCAGGATGAGATCTCGGCCCGAGAACCCCATTCCGAATAGGGTGATGACATCGTCGGTGAGGGTGATAATCCAGGAGGCTCCGAAGAGCAGAAGGATACGCGTGAGCATCGCCAAGGTCAGGCCCAGGTTGCGCGCTTTGGCCTGTTGTTCCACCGGTAGCTTGCTCGCGAGAATCGAGATGAAAATCACATTGTCGACGCCGAGCACAATCTCCAGCACAAAGAGGGTGAAGAAAGCGACGATGAGGTCCGGTGTCAGGGCGAAAGTGAAATCCATGTCGGGATCGTACCCGAATCCGCGGTCTCGCTACAGTGATCGCCACCTATGACTGCGTTGCATCTAGCGCTTGTGTAGGGGGGAGTGTGCACCGCGGCGCTCTCTTCTGCGGCCGGGTTCGCCTCCACGAGTAGCTGGGCTGTGTGGGTGTGGTTGAATGCGCAACCCCCGCTAACTGCACGTCATCAAAGGCTCTGAATGAGCGGCTGCTTCACGACGTCGGAGCTGGCTTTCGCCGGCCTGTGGTCACCCGCCGCAGATCAGTTTTCCGCTGATGGCTACGAGCAGCGAAATTTTGCCGGCGGAAGGGCATTGATGCCTTGCTGGGGAACCGCCGTTAATCGTACGGAGCGTTTGGCGCAAGGTTTGCGATACCCCGGTGGGTATTGTAGCGTGGTGATAGATACCCCAAGGGGTATAGCGACCTAAGGAGAAACTGAGATGTGCCGAGCCGTAAATTGTAAAACCTGTGGAAAGACGACGTGGGCCGGGTGTGGGGAGCATGTGGACGACGTAATGCGTGGTGTGCCGCGCGCGGATCGCTGCCAAGGGCATGACCCTGAGCCGAAGACCGGCGGTTTCTTTTCACGCGTCTTCTCCCGCCGCTGACCACACGAGAGCCCGATTAAGGAACTTCATGAAAATCGTCGTCATAGGTGGCGTCGCCGGTGGCATGTCTGCGGCTACCCGCCTCCGCCGCCTGGATGAGTCCGCTGAGATTGTGGTAATCGAACGCGGACCGTACGTATCGTTCGCAAACTGCGGCCTGCCGTACTACGTGGGCGGGCTCATCGAGAATCGTGACAGCCTACTTTTGCAAACGCCGCAATCACTTGCATCACGATTCCGCCTCGATGTGCGCGTGAACCAGGAGGTCACCCAGATCGATCGTGAGTCGAAGACCGTGCAGGTTACTCGCGTCCTCGATGGCGTAACCCGGTCCGAGAGCTACGACATCCTGATCCTGGCGGCCGGCGCCACAGCGCGCGGCGTGCTCCCCGGTCACGGTGTTCCGGTGCACACCCTCCGCACAATCGACGACGTTGATGCGATCACCGCAATTCTCGATGCAGCCGGCACCGGTGCTCGAGCGGTCGTCGTCGGAGCAGGCTTTATCGGGCTCGAGGCGGTCGAAAATCTTGTTGCCCGTGGGGTGGCCGTCACCCTCGTTCAGCGCGGCCCGCGGCCGTTGTCTCCTCTGGACCCGGAAATGGCGCGACCGGTTCTCGATGCGCTTGTCGATCACGGGGTCGACGTGCGCGTCAACGCCACGGTGAGCGATGTTCGCGAAAATCAGGTGCACCTCGACGACGGGAGCATCATCGCAACCGACCTTATTATCGAAGCCAGCGGCGTTCGCCCCGACACACATCTCGCGCGGAACGCTGGTCTCACCGTTGGCGCCGCGGGAGGCATTGCGGTCGACGAATTCCAGCGCACGAGTGACCCCTCTATCTACGCGGTAGGTGACGCGGTAGAGAAGGTGGATGCCATCGATGCGGCTGCGACCCTGGTCACGATGGCAGGGCTTGCGAACCGACACGGCCGCACGGCCGCCGACGCTATCGCCGGTATAGCCGAGCCCAGTGTCCCGGCTCTGGGCACCGCTATTGTGGGCCTCTTCGGCCTCACCGTTGCAATGGTCGGTTGGAGCGAGACCCGTCTGGTGAATGCCGGCCGACCGCACCGGGTGGTTCACACGCATCCGTCATCGCACGCGGGCTATTATCCGGGGGCCGAGCAGATGTCGATGAAGTTGCTCATCGATGCGAAAACGGATGCCATTCTCGGTTCGCAGATCGTGGGCGGGGCAGGGGTCGACAAACGCATCGACGTCATCGCCACCGCCATGGCTGGTGGCTTGACTGCCTCCCAGCTGTCACGCCTCGAACTCGCCTACGCCCCGCAGTATGGTTCTGCGAAGGATGCGGTCAACATGGCTGGCTATGTGGCCGACAATCTCGCGACGGGAGCGGCCCGCAACATCCAGTGGCATGAATTGGCTGACGCCACCGCGGCCGGAGCAGTGCTCGTAGATGTTCGTTCCCCGGAAGAGTTCGCTCGAGGCGCCATCCCGGGCGCCCTCAACCTGCCGCTCGATGCGATCCGTGACCGCGCCGGTGAACTTCCTGATGCTCCGGTCATCGTGCACTGCCAGGTCGGGCAGCGGGGTCACACGGCGTCCAGGCTGCTTAGCCAGCTAGGACACGACGTGCGTAACCTCGATGGAGGCTACAGAACGTGGCTGGCCGGTACGTTATCGACTGAGCACGAGCCCGCCGGTACTGTTCCCTCTATCTCACCTGCCTAAGGACACCTCATGTCATCACCCAGCACGCGCGAAACACCCTTGACCGAGTCGCCGGTTGATAGCCAAAAAAAGATTCTCAACCGGATGCGCCGCGCGCAGGGTCAGCTCACGTCGGTAATCGCCGCTGTCGAGTCCGGCGCTGAGTGTAGAGATGTCGTCATTCAGCTCGCGGCCGTCTCTAAGGCGCTCGACCGCGCCGGATTCATGATTGTGGCTACAGCGATGAAAGAGTGCACCAGCATGTCTGGTGAGAAGGCTGACTCGATCACCGTGGAGGAGCTGGAGAAACTGTTTCTGACGCTGGCCTAAGCGGCGCTCGCCGTCTGTGCCAGGGATTGCGTAGCCAAGAGCCTGCCGCGACTGTTCTTGTGGCACTGTGTCGTGCACTGTGGCACTGTGGCACGAGAACAGGCCGTGTCTGGCCTGCAGCGCAATCCTTCT
>JAODMI010000068.1 GCA_025464755.1 Homoserinimonas sp. | reverse complement strand
AGCTTGCGCGCCTCGTCGATGGCGAGGTGCTCCTTCTTGGTGTCGACGATCCAGATGGCGGAAGGAGTCTTCGTCAGGTTACGGATACCGCCAAGGCTCTTGTGGAGCTTGGTGAGTTCGCGCTTCTTGATAAGGAGTTCCTTTTTGGTGAAGCCCTTCGTCGTGTCGTCGAAGTCGAGCTCCTCGAGCTCCTTCATCCGTGCCAGACGCTTGGAGACCGTCTGGAAGTTGGTCAGCAGACCACCAAGCCAGCGCTGGTTAACGTAAGGCTGGCCGACGCGTTGAGCCTGCTCGGCAATCGCGTTCTGAGCCTGCTTTTTGGTACCGACGAAGAGGATCGTGCCGCCGTGGGCAACCGTCTCCTTGACGTAGTCGTAGGTCTTGTCAATGTACGACAATGACTGCTGAAGGTCGATGATGTGGCTTCCCGAACGTTCCGTCAGGATGAAGCGCTTCATCTTCGGGTTCCAGCGACGTGTCTGGTGCCCGAAGTGAACACCGCTGTCGAGCAGTTGTCGAATGGTTACAACGGCCATTGCCGTCTCCTTATCCAGCACGGCCGCTTTCAGGCAGGACGCCGTGCAATCTCAGTTTTCTATCGCGCCGGTTGACGCAGATCCTGGTGCCCGACGCGCATCCGCCCAACTCAACGCTACGAAGAGTGATGGGACTGATTGGATGCAATGCCGCGTTGTGTAACGCAGAGGGCACGCGTAGTCACCCCGTGAAACACGGGATGCTTCGCCAACTATAGCATTTGCGCCGCAGGCTGGGGTGTCTTGGAGCGTTAGAACCAGCCGAAAAGTACTGGCAGGTAGGTCACGCCGAAGAGGAATGCCAGGCAAATGCCGAACCAGGGAATCATGGCCGGGATTGCCTGCGCGACACTAATCTTTCCAATTTTGCACGCCACCAGGAGACAAAGCCCAACTGGCGGCGTAAGCAGCCCGATGCCCAGGTTGAGCACGAGAATGAGGCCAAGGTGGACCGGATCAATGCCGACAGCTGTGGCCACCGGTAGCAGGATCGGCACGAAGACGATCAGCGCCGAGTTGCCCTCCATTACGGTGCCAACGATCAGGATCAGTATGTTGATCAAGAGGAGAATCAGCAGCGGGTCATCGGTTATTGCCAGCATCCATCGGGTGACATTCTGCGGGATCTGGCCGCTGATGAGCGCCCACGAATACATTTGGGCTGCGGCAATGACCAGCATGATGACGCCCACCAGCACGCCCGATTCGACGAGTCCGTGCACCATTTTCTTCAAGTTCAGCTCCCGGTGAATGAAGAAACCGACGATGAGTGCGCAGAATACGGCTACCGCGCCACCTTCAGTGGGGGTGAACGCACCGATTCGGATGCCTCCCAGAACCACCACAGGGATGAGGAGCGACCAAATCGCACGACGGAATGCAGTGAAAATTTCCGGAAGCTTCAGCCGCTTCTCCGCAGGCTGCTTACGCAACACCGCGCCGATATAGGCGACGATCAGGAGCGTGACCACGAACGCAAGTCCAATGATGAGGCCGTAGAAGAACAGGTCAGAAATGGATGCTTCGGCCAGCACCCCGTAAACGATGAGGTTGATACTCGGCGGAATGGTAACGAACATGGCACCTGCCGTGGCCATCAACGACACCGCGTAGCGCGGCTCATAGCCGCGCTTGATCATCTGCGGAATCATGAGCTTTCCGACACTGGATGTATCGGCCACTTGTGATCCCGAAATTCCGCCGAAGATGGCGGTGGTGATGATCGTCACCTGGGCGAGACCGCCACGCATGCTTCCGACGATCGCGTATGCGAAGTCGACAAGCCGCTGGGTGATCCCGCTGGAGTTCATCAACGCCCCGGCAAGGATGTAAAGCGGAATCGCCATGAGGGGGAAGCTGCGCACGCCAGCGATCAGGCGTTGGGCTGCGATCTCAAGCGGAGCATCGCTGAAAAAATGTAGACCGAGCATTGAGCCAAGGCCCAGGGAGATGCCGATCGGCACTCCAATGACAACCAGTACGGCGAAACCTATTCCCAGTGCGTATCCCATTATTTGCCCTTCTCAGTCTGGCTAGCGTCGGAGGGGGCCTTGAGTTCGTCATCCAAATGCTCGATGAATAGCACGTCGGCATCGGCGTTGAGGACGGTGACTTTTCCACGCAGCATCAGGACGGCGCGCTCAACGGTGAAAAGAACCGAGAACACGGCCCCGACGGGTACCGCGAGGTACACCCAGGACACCTTCGCCGCAATGCCGAGACCGCCCGCGATGCCTGCGAGCAGTTGGCGGTCGCCAGCGGGCAGGAGCTTCATGGCGAAGTAGGCGATCATGACGAACATGGTGATCGTGAGCAGGGCAATCACCACCGCAAGTGCGCGGTTGACGGCAGGCGACAGGCGCTTAGACAGAATGTCGAGCGTGAGGTGCTCTCCACGCCGCAAACCGAGGGGAATGGCTAGCATCGTCAGCCAGACGAACAGGCTGACTGCGAGTTCCTCCGACCATACAGTCGGACTGTTGAGCGCGTAGCGGGCAATAACTTGAATCATGAGGATTGCACTGATAGCCAGAAGAGCGGCCGCGACGATCCAGCACAGCGCCTTGTCTATGACGCTGAGAATCCCACCGCCTAACTCTTCCTGGCTGGGAATCCAACTGTCTTGTGTTGGCACAACTATCTCCTTTGATGGCCTGATTGCGACCGTTGACTGATTGCCGCTGCGCAATGCGGTGGAGCGTTTAATCGTCAACTGGTCGACCAATAGAAAGACAAATGCGCGAAAAATGCAATTCGAAAGCCGTGTTTGCTCGAAAAATGTTATGAACTGGTCAACCAGTTGACGAATTGATGCGCACTTGACATACTCGTCCTCACAGCACGACGAGGTGTAGCTCCCCTGTGGAATTCTCTCGACGGCTTGCAACGTTCAACGAAATCAGAGGGAGCATCACCATGCAGATCGAGACCACACGGGTAGCCGTTATCGGCGCCGGCTACATGGGTGGCGGAATCGCACAGACCCTCACGAAGGCAGGTGCGCAGTGCATCCTGATCGACCAAACGCCTGAAAGCGCGCGGCAGGGTCATGCCCGGGTCATCGAACAGGCCAGGGACTTCGAAGCCAAGGGCTATTTCCCGGCCGGCAGCGCTGCCGACATCGAAAGCCGCCTCACGTGGTCAGGCGACCTTGCTAGCGCTGTTGCCGACGCCGACTTGATCTTCGAGGTTGTATACGAAGATCTCGACGTCAAAATTGACGTGCTCACCCGTATTGAGCAGTTTGCCCGCCCAGATGCAATCATCGCCTCGAACACTTCGGCTATCCCCATCGGCGCAATGGCCGAGGCCCTCACGAAGCCGGAACGTTTCTTCGGAATCCACTGGTTCAACCCTGCCCAGCTCCTGCCCGGCGTCGAGATCATTCCCGCTGCGCTTTCAGATCGCAGCCTTGTACCGGGACTGATTGAGCTGCTAACGGCAGCGGGAAAAGAACCGGCAGTTGTTCCGGACACCCCCGGATTCGTGTGCAACCGCCTACAGTTCGCCCTATTCAAGGAAGCAGCCCTGATGGTTGAAGAAGGCGAGGTGACAGCGGAGCAGATCGACACCGTCGTCAAGGCCTCATTCGGCTTCCGGCTGGCCCTCTACGGACCTTTTGCAGTTGCCGACATGGCTGGGCTGGATGTTTACGCGAACTCCTACAAGAGCCTTGAGAAAGCCCTCGGGGAACGCTTCACAGTTCCGGATTCACTTCGTGAGCGTGTGGAGGCCGGCGACCTCGGCATTAAGTCCGGCGGAGGGTATCTCGGCTTGAACGAAGACGAAGCCAAGCGCCTGATCGGGGCCAGGGACAACGCCTACGTCGCCCTCGCCGCCCTACGCCGGGAACTGGCCTCGACACCCTCATAGCCGCAGCCTGCCCCGCAACCAATGGAGGAGACGTAATCATGGGAAGACCGCCCAAGAACAGTGCGGAAGCTCCGCCACTCGAACTGAGTGGGATCAAGCGGGAGTCACTTTCTGCTCAGATCATCAAATCGCTCACAGAGTACTTTTTCTCCGGATCCCTCTTGGCCGGGAGCAAGTTGCCGTCGGAACGGCAACTGGCGGAAACTCTGGGGGTGAGCCGCTCCGCAGTGCGGGACGCGATCCAGTCCCTCGGGCTTTTGGGCGTTGTCGATATCAGACAAGGTGACGGGACCTACCTTCGAGACACAGGATCCGAGCTGCTTCCCCGCGTCATCGAGTGGGGCCTCTTCCTCGGAGAGCGTCGCGTGATGGACCTCGTGGAAGCTCGCCAGCAAGTCGAGATATCCCTTGCAGGGCTGGCAGCCCGGCGTCGAACGGACGACGATGTTGCCGCACTGCGAGCAATCCTCGAGCAGATGGACAACGCGTCCGGTCCGGAGGAGTTCGTGAGGCTGGACATCTCGTTCCATGCTGCAATCGCCAAAGCCGCACGCAACTCCGTGCTTGCCGATGTCCTGTCGAACATTACGTCGCTGATCCGGGTGTGGATGTCCCGTTCCATTGAAGCGGCCGGTGAAACGGTGACCTCGAATGACGAGCACAGGATCGCGTTCGATGCGATCGCTGCCGGGGACTTCCGCGCAGCGCAAAGCGCGATGCGGGCACACATGCGACGCGCCGAACAACGATTGCGGCGCACACTGGGCCACATTCCCACAGAGCCCAGTCACTTACCCGCATTCCACGAAGACGACCGGTTAACCCCGGGATAAGAACTTCCTGCACGCAGCACCCCCTGACTGGCACCCCAAAATCTCCCGGCCGCCCCGGCCGGCACAGCGTCCACCCGTGGACACCAAGAAAGGTAAAAAAGCACATGAAAAGCATGACCAAATCGCGTGGTGCTCGACGCACCGCTGCGTTGCTGGGCTCCCTCACGATCGGCGCAATGGCGCTCACCGGCTGTTCGGCGCAGAACACCGAAACGGGCGATAACGGCATCGAGCCGATGGCTCTAACGCTGGGCCACGCCTATGCAGTTGACAGCCTCCAGAACAAGGCAGCAGAGCAGCTGGCTGAACGTGTCTCTGAACTATCGGACGGCGCCGTCACGATTGAAGTTTTCCCTTCCGCTCAACTGGGAAGCTGGGAAGAGATGCAGGAGGGCCTTGAGATCGGCAGCGTGGATATCGTCATCGAAAGCCTCGGCTCTCTTGAACGCTACACCGACCTGGCGGCCATTGAGGGTCTCCCCTTCCTCTACGAAGATGCAGAGCACTTCTTCGAAGTATGGGATGGCGACATGGCGGATGAGATTCTCACCGCAGTACGGGAAGACTCCGGGTTCCAGCTCACCGGTGCCCTATACCGTGGCGGTCGCCAGCTCAATTCAATCCGCCCGGTTGAGGAGTTGAGCCAGCTGAACGGGCTTAAGCTGCGCGTTCCCAATCAGCAGACGTACATCAACACTTGGCAGGCGCTGGGTGCGAGCCCAACCCCGATGGCGCTGAATGAGGTCTTCAGCGCCATGGAGCAGGGCGCCGTTGAAGGCCAAGAAAACCCAATCGACGTTGTCCGCTACAGCAGCTTCTACGAGGTAGCCAAGTACGTCACCGAGACCAACCACCTCTTCGGCAACTTCCACTTCCAGCTGTGGGGCGACACATACGATGCCTGGCCCACAGAAGTTCGAGACATCTTCGATGAAGCCTCCGAAGACGTGTCGGCGACGTACCGCGAGGCGTCGATTCAGGGTGCCATCGATGACAAAGCTTTCCTTGATGAGAATGTCGTCGAATTCGACGTGATAGATGTAGCAGACTGGCGCAAACCGGTCTCCGACCTCATCGAGCAGGCAGACCCCACCGTCCGCGACTGGGCAGAGGAAATCCAGAGCCTTCGCTAGTTAGCCGTTGAAGGGGCGGGTGGCGGTTCGCTCCCGCCCCTTCAGCACACCACCGGCTGCCGCCGTCATCCACTCGAGCACCGCAGCCCAGCGATGCCTTAAGGAGAACCGTTGCGCTACCAGGCAATAAACCCCTCCATCCTGCTCGGCCACCTACCGCTCGCCGAGCAGTTGGCCGTCGTTGCAGGCAAAGGTTTCACCGAAATCGAGTTGTGGTGGCCTTTTGATACCGCAGCGCCATCAGCGAATGAACATAAGACATTCCTGACCACCCTTGAGCGGTCGGGTCTCAAACTCATTTCCCTCAACCTGTACGAGGGCGGCATGCACCTCGGCAATCGAGGGATCGCATGCTGGTCAGGTTACGAGGCACTTTTTCGTGAATCCGTAGCTGCCGCTCGCACAATCGGTCTGGCCACAGGCTGCCAACTCTTCAACGTCCTGCATGGGACCATCGATCCTGCCCGGTCACTCCAAGATCAGAATGCACTTGCTGCCCGCAATACTGCTTACGCCGCCCGAGTGCTAGGCGACATCGGCGGCACCGTCACGATCGAGCAACTGTCGCACGTTGCCCACTACGGGTTGAAAACCGGTGCAGATGTCATCGCAGCCATTGATCGGGCGGTTCACATCGGCGGAGCCTCCAACATCAAAATGCAAGTTGACCTCTTTCACATGCACATGATCGGCGACGACATCCTCGCCTTCTTCGACCAGTACTGGGACCGCATCGCGCACGTTCAGGTCGCGGACGCTCCGGGACGAGGCGGGCCCGGCACGGGATCGCTTCCCCTTGATCAGTACCTTGACCGACTCCGCAGCAATGGTTACAGCGGTCGATTCGCCCTAGAGTTCACCGGTGACCTTATGCCGGAGGATCCCTTCGCCTGGATGAAGCAACCCGACGGATCACATCACGGGTCGGCCTAATCAGAAGACATCAGGCTCGCGCGGATGCTGCGGCCTGCCGTCAGAGCGTCGCCGCAACGGATTGAAGCCTCGCGGTCGTGGCGCTCTCTGCATCGGTGCTTCGACTTCTAAGCCGTAATAATCGCCGATGTGGTGCATGAGCGTCGCGCGCTTTGCCCGCTCGTACGCACGGCGTTCTCGCCCGAAGGCGAGAGCTGTAGACCAGCACATGAGGATCATGACGACGCTAAACGGCAACGCCGTAGTGATCGCGGCAGTTTTCAGCGCGTTCAGTCCCCCGGAAAGAAGCAAAGACACGGCTACGAGTGCTGTTACGGATGCAAAGAAAACGCGGATCCAGTTAGGCGGCTCCGTCTGGCCACCCGTCGAGATCATGCTCATCACAAGGGACCCAGAATCTGACGATGTGATGAAGAAGACGCCGATCAGGATGATTGCGCCGAAGGTGAGCACCGTACCGGCGGGAAGATCACCCAGCACCTGAAAGAGGGCTCCCTCAAGATTGACCTCTCCGTTTGGTCCAATAAGTCCGCCCTCGCCTGCCACCTCGCGGTAGATGGCCGTACCACCGAGAACGCTGAACCACAGAAACGTAAGCGCCGTAGGCACGAGGAGTACGCCGGCGACGAACTGGCGCACAGTGCGCCCGCGCGAGATGCGTGCGATAAAAATTCCCACAAAGGGCGCCCACGACATCCACCAACCCCAATAGAACGTTGTCCAGGCTGCCTGCCATGCTTCCCCCGCTTCGCCGGCAAAAGCGCTGACAGTGAACGACAGGCCGAAGAAGTTCTGCAGGTAGTACCCGACCGATTGCACGAAATGCCGTAACAGAAACTGTGTTGGGCCGGCGATTAAAACGAAAAGGAGTAGTAAACCGGCGAGAGCGAGGTTGATATTTGAAAGCCACTTCATTCCCTTGTTCACACCGGTAACCAGGGACACGATCGTCAGCAAAGTGATCACGATGATGATGATCAGCTGAGTCAGCAGGGAACTATCTGCAAGACCCGAGCTCTCCAGTCCGGCGCTGATCTGCAATACACCCAGGCCTAAAGACGTGGCGACACCGAAGAGCGTGCCGACCAGGGCGACTACATCGATCAGATTGCCCCACCTACCGTGCACTCGTTTGCCCAGCAGCGGCTCCAACGCCCAGCGGATGGAGATTGGGCGCCCTCGGCGATGAATGGCGTAAGCCAAAGCCAGCCCCACTACGACATAAATGGCCCAAGCGTGGAAACCCCAGTGCAGGAACGTCTGAGATAGGGCTTGTTGGCCTAACTGCCCCTCAGCACCGGAAACACCAGGTCGCGGGCTCGAGAAATGGCTGAGCGGTTCGGAAACGCCGTAAAAAACCAGTCCGATGCCCATCCCGGCGGCAAAGAGCAGAGAAAACCATGACACCGTCGAGAACTCCGGCTCATCGTCATCTTTGCCAAGCTTGATGCCGCCGAACCGGCCGAACCCCATCCAAACGGCGAAAAAGACAAACAGCGACGCTATCAGCACGTAGTACCAACTGAAGTTTTGGACGATCGCCGCCTGCAGGCCCAGAAACAGGTTCTCCGCCACACGCGGAGCCACAATCGCGAAGATGACGAAAGACAAAACAATAATGGCGGCCGGCCAGAAAACCCAGCGATGCAGGTGTGTTCCGCCACCATT
>JAODMI010000048.1 GCA_025464755.1 Homoserinimonas sp. | reverse complement strand
GATTTCTTCGCCTTCGGTGACACTTCCGCTGCATCGCTCGGCGTCAACGTGCAGGGCGTCCGCTGGTCACTGCTGGCCGCAACAGCCCTGCTCACCGGCGCCATGGTTTCTGTGAGCGGTTCGATCGGCTTCGTGGGGCTCGTTCTGCCTCACGCTGTGCGCCTGCTGGTCGGCCCCCGCCATCGAGCGTTGCTGCCGCTGGTCGCGATCGTCGGTGCGATCTTTCTCGTGTGGGCCGACACTGCCGCGCGCACCCTCTTCGATCCGCGGGAGCTCCCCGTCGGTATCATCACCGCACTCATCGGCGCACCGATTTTCGCCCTGCTCCTGGCTCGAAGGCGCAGCGAAACATGACCGGACTGCAAGCACGTGGCGTCGTTGTCCGCCTCGACGGATCGCTCATCGTGGACGGCATCGACTGCACCGTCCCACCGGGCAGCATTACCGCGCTGATAGGACCCAACGGTGCCGGAAAGTCCACTTTGCTGCGGGTACTGGCGGCGGTAGAGAGGCCGACCTCGGGAACGGTCTTCTTCGGCGGCACTGACCTTCACCGCCTGCGCCGTACGTTCCGTGCTCGGCTGGTCAGTTTTGTGGAGCAAGACGTATCCACCGAGCTCGCGCTGACCGCCCGAGAGGTCGTCGCTTTGGGAAGGGCCCCGCATCAGACGCTGTGGCAGGAGGAATCGGCGGATGATGCTGCCATCGTCAATGCGTCACTTTCGCGCGTCGCCATGTCGTCGTTCGCCGAGCGTCTTTTCACCAGCTTGTCCGGCGGCGAGCGGCAACGTGTGCTGCTGGCGAAGGCACTGGCGCAGGAACCTCACCTCCTGCTTCTCGACGAGCCAACCAGTCACCTGGATATCAGCGCGAGCCTGTCTACCCTGGCACTCCTCGTCCAGTTGGCTAACGAAGGGGTGAGCGTGCTCGCTGCACTGCACGACCTGAACCTCGCCCTGGCTGCCAGTGACCACCTCCTGGTCATGCATCGAGGTCAGGCTGTGGCGGCAGGCCCTACGGCAAGCCTTCTCACCCCGCAGCTGATCCGCGATGTTTACGGGGTGCGCGCAGACATCTTGCAGCACCCTGTCACCGGGCGACCTGTCGTGGTTTTCAGCGCCGCCCGGTGACGCGGTTAGTTCGCTGCCGCAGCCGCTGCCGACAAGAGCGCGGTGTATCGCTCGATGCCCCAGGTCAGCGAGAGCGCTGTGGGTGGCGAGACAGCCGCGATGAGCTCCACTCCGATGACGGATGCGACCGCTCCCGACTGCACAGCCGGGATGGCCTGCGCATACCTGGACTGCAGGAACGCCTCGGACTCCGCTGTGGTGTTGTGGAATGACACCAGGATGTCGCTGTCCAGCTTGTCGAGTTCTTCATAGCTGAGGGTGTAATAGAAAGACGACGCACCGTTTGCGAGCTCCTCAATTGCGGGGGCCTCCACCAGGCCGAGGTCAAAGAGGAAGTTAACGCGCGAGTCTTCTGCCGTGTATACGTAGAATGTTCCGCCGACATCCATGACGACGGCCACGGAAGTGCCTGCGAGCTCGGGATGCGCCTCCGCCTGCGTCGACATCACGTCATCGATGCCAGCGAGAACGGTTGCGGCTTCGGCCTCTTTGCCGAGTGCTGAGCCGACGATATTGACGACGTCTCGCCACGGCGTGGCCCACGGCGTCTCCGGGTAGGCGACTGTCGGCGCGATCTCGCTCAACAGTTCGTACTGTTTTTCGGTGATGCCAGAATAGACGGCGAGAATGAGATCGGGCGCAGCCTCGGCGATGGCTTCGTATGCCGGGTCGTCCGTAGTTTGAGGGATAACGCTGGGCGTTGGTGCGTCCATGCGTTCTAGCGCGTCGTTGACCCACGGCAGAATGCCGTTCTCGTCGCTGCCGTAACTCTGCTCTTCGACCGCTATCGGAACGACACCTAGCGCAACGGCGGCATCCGTACTGCCCCAGCCCAGCGTGACCACCCGCTCGGGCTCCGCCGCGATGGCCGTCTCCCCGAAGGCGTGCTCTATGGTCACGGGAAATGCTGCGGATTGCTGCGCAGTTTCTGGCCGGACAGTGTTGATTCCGGACGCACAGCCGCTGAGGGCGAGAAGTGCTGCTGCAGAGAGTGCGGTGAGGCGGACACGTGATGTCACGTAGTGCTCCAGATTCGGCCAGGCAGGATATGTATAGGTAAGGCTTGCCTAACTATACAGCTGCTGGAGCGGATCCACCCGGTAAATTCCTCTCCACGGAACTACGTAGTAGTTCCGTGGAACTTGCCCACAGGCACCACCATGGGGGAACCGCAAACGGGGTCAGCGATAATCCGGGCCTCAAGGGCGAAGGCGCGCCTGACCAGCTCAGCAGTCAGCACCGAGCCTGGTGAACCGTGAGCAATCACGCGACCGCCCGCCATCACGACCAGTTCATCTGCATAGCGTGCGGCCATGTTCAGGTCGTGCAACACCATAACCACCGTGGTCCCCCTCGACCGGTTCAACCCGGTAAGCAGGTCGAGCAGCTCGATCTGATGAGCGACATCAAGAAACGTTGTCGGTTCATCCAGCAGCAGAATATCCGGGTTCTGTGCCAAGGCCATGGCGATCCACACACGCTGCCGCTGCCCACCCGAGAGCTCTTCCACGCGACGTCCGGCGAGCGCTTCCGTAGACGTGGCGGCGAGCGCTTCCCCAACAATGGTGTCGTCTCTCGTGGTCCACTGACGAAACCAGCCCTGGTGGGGGTATCGTCCGCGGCCGACCAAGTCGCCCACGGTGATGCCCTCAGGTGCGAGAGGCGATTGTGGGAGGATGCCCACCACTTTCGCAACCTCTTTGGCTGGAAGCTTCTGGATATCAATGCCATCCAACGTCACAATGCCATGCGTTGGGCGCAGCAAGCGGGCAAGGCCACGCAGGAGGGTCGACTTACCGGAAGCGTTCGCGCCGACGATGACCGTGACGCGGGCATCCGGAACCAGCAAACTCAGCTCGTGCACGACATCCCGACCGTCATAAGACAAAGTCACCGTGTGGGCACGCAGCTCATGTCTCTTCAGCTTCTCATTCATGCTCCGCGGCCTCCGCCATTGGTGGTGGTGGCCAGCAGCCACAGCAGGTAAGGGGCCCCAACGATTCCGGTGAGAATTCCGGCGGGAACCTGAAGCTCGCCCGGCAGCAGGTGCTGCGCCGCGAAGTCCGCGGCGAGCACCAGTGCGGCGCCGACCAGCGCACTGGATACCAGCGCCAGCCCCCCGGCCGCGTTCAGCCGCCGGGCGATCGGCGCCGAAACGAAAGCTACGAACGCAAGCGGCCCGACGAACGCCGTTCCCACGGCGACAAGACCGACAGCTAACACAAGGAGGGTGAGCCGCGTCGCTTCCACAGACACCCCCAGCCCGGCTGCGACCTCATCCCCCAGCTGCAACACCCGCAACCGGGCGCTCAAGATAGTGACCATAACAAGCAGTACAGCGAGCGTGATCGCCACGGTCGCAATGGAGCTCCAGTTCGAGCCGCCCAGCCCGCCGACGATCCAGACCAGCGCTTGCTGGACTTCACGCACATCACCCCTGGTCATCAGGTACCCGAGCATCGCCTGCACCATGAATGCCAAGCCGACGCCGACGAGCACGAAGCGGTAGCCGTTCACGCCCCCGCGCCAAGCCAGCACATAGATCACCACCGCAATGACCAGGGCACCGCTGAAGGCAAAGCCCGTAACGGCTGCACCACCCAGCCCCAGGATGAGAATGCTGAACGCTGCCGCGACGCTCGCGCCCCCGCTTATGCCGATGATGTCAGGACTGGCCAGCGGGTTTCGAAGCAGTGTCTGGAATAGGGCTCCGGATACCGCGAAAGCGGCACCGACGAGGATACCCATCACGACACGCGGCAGACGCAGTCGCAGCACGATGAAGTTGTCACTGCCTTCGCCGTGACCGACCAGGGTGGCGGCCAGGTCTGGCAAGCTGAGGGTATAGTCCCCGACCGCCAGCGCGGCGCCCGCCAGAGCGGCAACGACCACCAGCAGAAATAGCGTGATGATGCCCTGTCGACGTCGGGCCGCCTGGCGAACCGAATGCACTCCGGTGAATGTCATCACAGATCCGCCCGCTTCACCCGGCGCACGAGGGCGATCATGATCGGGGCGCCAACGAGGGCGACCACCAGGCCAGCTTCGAGCTCCGCCGGGCGCACGACCATGCGTCCCACGACATCCGCCGCCAGCAGCAGAATCGGTCCGGCGATGGCGGAAAACGCCAGGATCCACCGGTAGTCGGGACCGGTCAGCGGTCGCACAATGTGCGGGACCACGAGTCCGACAAACACCAGAGGTCCGGCGAGCGCCGTAGCCGAGCCGCACAGCACGACGACAGCAACTCCCGCGACGATCCGGGCGACAGACAGATTTTGGCCGAGTCCCTGGGCCACATCATCCCCCAGCGACAGGAGGTTCAGCATCCGTCCCCCCGCAGCAGCGAGCAGCACCCCCATTGCCAAAAAAGGAAGCAGTGTTGTCACGGTGCCGAGATCACGGCTGGCCAGCGACCCGACGGACCAGAATCGGTAGGCACCCAGGGTGTCGGTGTCGGTGATGAGAATCACCGTAATGATCGAGGTAATTGCGGCGGTTATGGCCGTTCCGGCCAGCGCAAGCTTGAGCGGCGTGGCACCTTCCCGACCAGCGGCCCCTATGCCGTAGACGAGACAGGTCGCCGCGGCGGCGCCGACGAAAGCAAACCAGATATATCCCGACGGACTGGTTATCCCCAGCAGGCTGATGGCCAGCACAACGAACAGTGACGCTCCGGCGTTCACGCCGAGAAGGCCGGGATCAGCCAGCGGGTTGCGGGTGATGCCCTGCATGATGGTTCCAGCGAGGGCGAGGGCGGCACCGGCGACCACTCCGACAATGGTGCGCGGCATTCGCAGTTCGCGAACGACCAGATGGTCGTTGTTGCCGTCAATCGGCGAGAACAGTGCAGCCCAAACCTCGGCCAGCGCGATGTGTCGCGCTCCAAGGGCCAGGCTCAGCAGGATGGCAACACCCAGGAGGACGGATGCTGCCACCAAGCCCCAAAGTCGTCGCTGCCGCAGCACGGTGCGCTGTGACTTTTCCGCCAGGACGGCGGGCATTACTGAGCTTCGGCCTTGCCAGCCCGCCAATAGCCCATAAATGCGATGCGCTTTCGGTCGATGCCGGTTTCGCTGACGAGAAAGCGGCGCAATCGCTTAATCGCGGCTGCTTCACCGGCGAGCCACGCGTAGAAGAGCCCTCCGGCAGTTGCTTCTGGCGAGTGCCACAGCAATTCCCGGTCAATGTCAATGTCGTCAAGCTGCTGTGCGGATGACACCAGGGAGCTGCGGATGGTGTTCGGATTCTGGGCAATCCAGTCACGTACAGCCGGGTCGAGCGCATCCCCCACCGGTGATTGCCCACGGCTCAGCCAGGTGACCGTGCAGCCGACGGGAACAGTCACCGGGACGCGGTCGGAGACAGCCGGAATCTCAATGAACGCGTGCGCAGTGCACCCGCTGGGGAGAGATTCGATAATGCTGCAGATGGCCGGCGCCGCGGTCTCGTCTCCGGCGAGGAGAAATTCCGTCGCATCGCCGGGGTGCCAGTCAATGCCGGTGTGTGACTGGTTACTTCGGGAGTCCGGACCCACCAAGTAGACTTCCTCGCCGATGGTCACGTTGCCCAGCCACCGGGAGGCGGGGCCGCCGTCTCCGTGGCAAACCATGTCGACGTCGATCTCACGCTCTGCGGGGCGGGCGGCCCTGATCGTGTACGTGCGGAAAGGGTTGCGGCGCTCATCGGGCAAGGCTCGCCACCGCGCATACCAGTTTCCTTCGGCAAGGGCCCTCTCGTCGTCTGCACCGATGTCACTGAGCCCGAGTCCTGCGATCGGAAGCACGATTTTCAGCCGTTGGTCGAATCCGTCTGTGCCAAACACTTCCAGGTCAGGGCCCGTGAACGTCACCCGGATGAAGTGGGCGCTGAGCCGCACGAGCCCCGACACTGTCGCCCGGTACGGGCGGTACGCCGGCCGAGCGTCCTTCACGGGAGCCGAAGCCATGGTAAGCATTGCCTAAGTATGGCATGCCTTACCTAAAAAGTCAGGTGCCGTTTTGGCGGATGAAGTGAGCGACGCGGGCCCACAGCGAGGAGGGAAAGACTGTTGCTCGCATCCGAGGAAACCAACCTCGTGAGCGTGCGATGCCGGCAACGACAAGCTTCACGTCGGCAGACGAAATGGTGGAAGTGATCGAACCGGACCGCGCGTAGCCCTCTCTCTCGAGTACAGCCACGATGTGAGCGATAGCACTGTGCGCCTCCCCCGGCGAAGCAGCAGTGAGCTGCGCCAGTAGGCGCCCACCCTCGCGGGGTGTCATCGTGTCGGGCACAGGGGTTCCAAAATCCTGGGCTGTTTGCACGATCTCATGCCACGCGACCGTTGCCGGGGTGAATCCGCGCCGGATTTTGGCCAGGCGTGCTCGCCGCTCACACCATCTGATCGCGGCGGGCGCGGCCGCCAAAATCAGGAGGAACGCTCCCACGAGCACCATCCACAATGCGCCCGAAGGCGCATTTGTCGCGTCAGACCCGGCTTGCGCTCCCCTCGCATCGGCACGTTCCGCAGCGGCCTCGGCGGCCGACTGCTTCGCCGCTCCCGCCCCCGCATCGGGCGCTTGCGCTCCGGCCGGTACGCCAGCCTCTGACGTGTCGGCGTATTCAGGCACGTACCCTCGGCTGGTCGTCGGTTCGAAGGGAAGCCAGCCGACTCCATCGAAGTACAACTCCGGCCAGGAATGCAGGTCATGTGAGGTGACCTCGAAGACCGGACGATTATCCCGGCGCTCACTGATCCTGTCCCCGGGGAGGAAGCCGACCGCAACGCGCGCGGGAATACCAAGGCTGCGCGCCATCAACGCCATCGCGGAAGCGAAATGGACGCAATAGCCACTCTTCACCTCAAGGAACCTTGCGATGACCTCCAACCCTGTGCCGTCGTATCCCTCGTCGACGGGCGCCGTTTCTGAGTAGCTGAAAGCGCCGACACGCAGATACTGCTGGATGGCAATCGCGCGCTCATAATTGGTGCCTGCACCGGCGGTGATGTCAGCGGCTGTCTGGCCGATGATAGCCGGCACGTTCTCCTGCTCAATACGGGCAAGCGGTGCGAGCTCCGACGGCACGGCCGTTCCGGCCTCCAGAAGTTGTGCCGGAGTGGGGTGAAGCATGAGCGACGTGGCGCGGAACTCCTGACCGCGCGCAGGGTTGAACGAATGCCTCAACGACAGTCCCGCGGCATCCCATGTCCAGCCGGGCGCCAGCCCGCTCACACTGGCGGTGGGGTACGGCAAAGGAAGCCACAACGTGTCGAGCCCGGCGACATCCACCCATGTCGTTTCCTCGCCTCGCACAATTGCCTCGGCCAGCCCAGGAGGGGCGCCAAACATGGCTGGCCCATTGGCCGGATCGATGTGCACGTCCTTCTCGGACCACGTGTCGCCGTCGAAACTGGTTAAACTCACCAGTTTGAGGTACTGCGCCCGGCCAGATTCGGTGCTGTAGGTGAGCGCTCGATGTTCCGCCTCTCGCCGCAAGTTTTCCCCCAGGCTGACAACCGGGCTCACCCCCATGCTGATCAACCCGATTCTCCCGCCGCTGGCGGTGACCGGCTCCGCGGACGGCATTGCCATAGGAACGACAAGGCCGAGAACTATTGCGGAGGCACCCACAGCAAAGGACAGCCTCCTCCTCGCCGGGCGACCGGCGCGGAGGAGGTACAAATAGCTGACCGCGGTGAGAACTAACCAGAACATGGTGACGTCACGCCAAGTTGTGGCCATAGGAATGCTGAAGATGGCCAGCACGGGAATCCCAACCAAGGCGGGTGCCCTCAGCGTGACAGCCACAAAATCGGAATAGATGAGGATGAGGCCCACACCCGCGCACAGCATGAACAGGATGCCGGGCACGGTTTCTGCGGGAGCCCGCTGTTCAAAGATGGACAGCTGCCCCTCCACCACTAGCTCGCCAAACCGCTCGCCGGTCGCCCGGGTGGGCAGGAAGCCGAGGACGGCAGTGTGCGAGGCGAACTGCTGCGTCAGCAGGGCGGCGAGCGCCACAACGGCAGCGACCGCCGGAGCGACCTTGTTGTTGAGGCGTATCCGCACCAGCGCTGCCGCACCCAGCACGATCACGGCCACCCCGGCAGCCGCAAGCCACCAGCCGATACCATCCAGTAACCCGGCAAGGGTCGCCGTGGCCGTCAGGATGGTCGCCAAAACCGCAACACTGACCTTCCATGGTGCAGCCGGGAGCGGGACATCCACTGACCGGGACGGCCGATCAGAACGTGTCATGACCCGACCCTTGTTTGCCTAAGGCGAGCCAGGCATCTTCTACCTGATCTTGCGGGTCGACAACCACGCATGTCCATCCCGCGCGTTGCAGGGCCTCAGCCGCACCGTTGCCACCAGAGGTGACGACGAAGGCGACAGCCAGGGCGCATGTTGCTCGTGCCGAGATGAGCGCGCCGAGGGTTGCCTCGTCGACGTCGGAGACGACGACGAAAACCGAGCCGGGCGCTCGCCGCCCGCTCCCGCGCACCAACTCCCCGACAGGAACCGAAGATGACTTCGCCGTGAGGGTGAGGGTGGCTAGGCTTTCCAGGAACTCGGCAGGGTGTTCCACCGGCCCAAGCGACTGCCCTCCGGTGCCTGCGACAGCAACCTGAAAGCCGTTGCGTTCGAGGTGGGCGGCAAGCGCGGCGGTGAAAGTGACCACCCACTCGAATGAGGTGCTCTCCGGGTCGTCACTGTGCCGGGTTGCCTGGAAGTCGGAATATCCTTCCCTGCGCGTGTCGATCAGGATGCGAGCCTCGGCATGGCTGCGTTGTTCTTCCTGTCTGACCATGAGGCTTCCGTGGTGGGCGGAGGCATGCCAGTGCACCCGCCGCAAGGCATCTCCCGTGCGGTACGTCCTGGTCGTGATGTCATGCTCCCCGCCGGTCGCCCGCTGATTGACCAGACGTGCAGAACCATCTGCATCCGCGATAGCAAGCCCGGAGTCGGGAAGAGCGACCGCCTCCGGTGCGACGATGATTGGGTGAGCTTCGCCCACCTCCAGCTCGGCCGCGGCCAAGGCGAACGGGTCAGACAAACGCACAACACACGGGCCGATGTCATATCGTCCCCGCCTAGGTGCACTCAGCTCATAACTGAGCTGGATGGAGTTGCGGTCGTCGCTCAGGCGTGGGGAAGCACCAGGCAGCATGGGCAGTGACCCACCGGCTTCATCGGAGGCCCACAGCCCGCTGCCATCTCTCCAGGTTGCCTCCGGGGAGGGGCGCAGCCTGGTGTTGCGGATGACCAGTGTGACGAGGGTGCTATGGCCGACCGTCACAATGCGCGGAGAAAAAGACCGTCGAACATCAAAACTGAGGGCACGGAAACGCACCACGCACCACGCGGATAGCGGAGCCCCGGCGAGAAAGCATCCAATAAAAAGCAGTTCCGAGCGCCCTACGACGTAGGCGAGCACGCCTGCTATGCCTGCAACGACAAGGAAGAACCATCCCCTGGCGGAAAGACATGCCTTCCTCCCGGAGCGGCGGGGCCGCGGCTGTGGTTTCCCGGACATGAATGACTCACACGGGATCAAAGACGCCAAGCGGCACTTGCGTGGACGCGACAATCCGGCGGATGATCTGCGTCATATCCGACGTACTGAAGGTGGTGCTGTTGCCGCGGCTAGCCGGCACCAGTCGGTGGCCCAAAACCGGAACGGCAAGGGCGTCAATGTCGTCGGGAAGCACGAACTCTCGACCATCGAGCGCCGCCCGCGCCTTAGCAGCACGCACCAGGTGCAGGGTAGCCCGTGGGCTTGCCCCCATACGCAGCTCACGGTCTCGCCGGGTGGCTTGCGCGATGCTTACCGTGTAACGCTCCACCGCGGCAGAGACGTGAACGTTGCGAACCGTCAAAATCATCGCCGCGAGCTGCTCAGCCGTCACCACCGGGGCGACACCGGCAAGGGGGTTCGACAACTCCCGGGAACGCAACATCGTAAGCTCTGCCGCCTCATCGGGGTACCCCATCGAGATACGGATCATGAATCTGTCGCGCTGCGCTTCCGGAAGCGGATAGGTACCTTCCATCTCGACCGGGTTCTGTGTAGCGACGACGGTGAAGGGCTTTTCCAGCAGGTACGTGTTGCCGTCTACGGTGACCTGGCTTTCCTCCATGCTTTCAAGAAGAGCAGACTGCGTCTTCGGGCTTGCCCGGTTGATCTCATCGCCGATCACGATGTTTGCGAACACCGGCCCCCGGCTAAATTCGAACTTGCGGTCACCCTGGCTGTAAATGGAGACCCCAGTGATGTCGGACGGCAACAGGTCAGGTGTGAACTGAATGCGGTTGACAGTACAGTCCACCGATTTAGCGAGCGCCCGCGCGAGCATGGTCTTCCCGACCCCGGGAACGTCCTCAATGAGCAGATGTCCTTCGGCCAGGAGCACAGTCAGAGCCAGCTGCACCGCATCCGGTTTGCCATCGATGACCGTTTCAATGGTGCGCACGATGTCGCGGCTGAGGCGGTGAAACTCAGGTACTGCCAGGGCAAAGGTTTCGTTCACCATCGAACCTCACTGGTTGAATTGCTTCAGCCGAGTCTGTCAGACAAACCTGTGCGTGGAGTGGTTCTTACCGTCGCGATAACCCGCCTCGTACGCCTCCGCGCTTCCCTGCTGGAACATGTCCTGCTCGAACGGGCGCACAATGGACCGCGCACCAGCCAGGCCGATGTCTCCCACGAGTTCACCGAGACCACGAACAATGGCCACCGGTCGCCCACTGGACTTGCCCTTGACCAGGTCTGCGGCGGCAGCGATCTCGTCTGCCACCGCCGCTACCGTCACCTCCAAAATCCGGCCCGCCTGGTCCGGTGTGCCGCGCAGATCATCCAGCACACGGATGCCCGCAGCACCTATGGCTGCGTCTGTCTGCCCCAGCCGCCAGGGGCGGCCCAGCGTGTCTGAGATAACAATGCCAAGAGCCACCCCAAACCGCTTCCGCAGGGCCACGCAAAGGACCCGCGCCGAGGCATCCGGGTCAACAGGCAGAAGTAAGACGGTGCCATCTGGCGTGTTGCTGGAATCCACCCCTGCTGCAGCCAGAATCAGGCCGAGCTTGTTCTCCACGATTCGGGTCACGCCGCCGGGATGCGCCCGGCTGGCCACAACACGCACGGTTTCCCCGGCGATGGCCTGTTCGCGGTTTGCCGCGCTCACGTGTCGACCCTCTGCTTTGGACACGATCTTGCTTGTCACTACCAGGATGTCTCCCTCACGCGGATCGGACAGACAGTCGCCGATGATCGTTGCAAGGTCATCACCGGACTGAATTTCCGGGATGCCGTCCAGGGCGAAAAGGCTCAGCATGCTTCACCGGCATCAGCGCTTGAGCGCTGGCAGCACGTCTCGCCCAAACACATCAATCCATTCACGCTGGTTGCGGCCAACGTTGTGCAGGTAGATGCGGTCGAAGCCAAGGTCGACGAATTTTTGGATATGAGCGCGGTGTACGTCCGGGTTTTCGGAGATGACCAGGCGGCCCTCGAAGTCTTCCGGACGAACGAGCTTAGCCATCTGCTCAAGTTCGAACGGGGAGCGGATGTCACCCTTCGGAAATTTCATGCCACCGTTTGGCCACTCGACCATAGCGTTTCGCAGCGCTTCCTCATGCGTGCCAGCCCAGCTGAGGTGCAGTTGCAACACTCGCGGCATGGTCGAGGGATTTTTGCCAGCCTCGCGAGCGCCCTCATCAAACTTGGCGAACAGCATGTCGATCTTCTCCAGCGGCGCACCAACCGTGATCAGACCGTCGACATGCTTACCGGCACGCTTAGCTGTGACAGGGCCGGCGGTCGCGATGAGGATCTCGGGCGCAACCTCCGGCATGGTCCACAAGCGGGTAGATTCCAACCGGAAGAAAGTGCCGGAGTGATTGACATCTTTT
>JAODMI010000041.1 GCA_025464755.1 Homoserinimonas sp. | reverse complement strand
GCGCGTGCCGCAAGTTAGTCCGAATGCATCACAGCGAGCGTGTGAAGGGTTTGCTATTCGTCTGCGGATGATGCAAACTGTGGCCGCCGATTGAGAATCATCGGCATGAAATCAGAACTGGATGGGCATGGCAACCGACTACGACGCACCTCGTAAGACCGACGATGACTCCGAGAGCATCGAGGCACTAAAGGAGCGCGTTCCAGACAAGATGTCGGGTGTCGTAGACGCTGACGATTCGGACAACCCCGGGGGCTTCGAGCTTCCTGGGGCCGACCTGTCAGACCTTGACCTCGATGTGATCGTCCTTCCGCCGCAGGCGGACGAATTCACCTGCGTGAGCTGTTTTCTGGTTAAGCACCGGTCACAGATCGACCATCAGGAGAAGCTCGGGGCGATTTGTTTGGAGTGCGCAGCATAAGTTGCGAAGCGAATCGGCACAGCGGCTAGTCCGCTGTGCCTTTTTCTTTTGCCCTGGCGTTCAGGATGGCATCAGCGAGTTGAGCGGGTCGACGGCTGGAAACCAACCAGTACGGGGTCGGATCCACGGGGTCCTGCAGGGTGACTTTGACCACCGGTGATACCCAACCGCGGATGAGTAGCCACGCTCTGGCATCGAGTCGTTGACCGCGTTCAAGGACGGCTTCCTCATCTTCAAAAATGGAGACCTCACCCACCGCATCGAGCGGCAGCCTGGCACGACCGGCGACCAAATGCGTTCGCGTCACCGAGATAGTGGGGGCCGTTATGAGGAACAGCGCGGCGCATCCAAGGTAGAGCACGGTTGCTGTGGCGACGCCGACGAAGAAGTTGATGGGCAGGAACACCAGCAGGGATGCAGGGATGACAAGTGTCAGCGCCACAAATATCCATGCAGATGGCCACAGTCTCTCGCGGTAGAAGGTCATGCTCCTATTCGATCAGACTTTGCTACGGGGAGGGTTCGTCGGCCTGCGAGCGGTTCTGCACTACCCTCGTGACGTGGCCGAATCCGTTGACATTCCTCTTTCCGCGGAAATAATTCCTGTCTACGCGCACCCGGATGACGCGGGCGCTGATTTGGTGGCGAACCAATCGACCGTGCTTGCACCGGGCGAGCGCGCGACTATCGGCACGGGAGTCAAGCTCGCCCTTCCCGAGGGCTTTGCCGCTTTTGTCGTTCCCCGCAGCGGTCTTGCTGCGAAGCACGGCATCACCATTGTCAACAGCCCCGGTACGGTAGACGCTGGATATCGTGGTGAGATTCGCGTCACGCTTTTGAACACCGACAGTTCAGTGTCGTACTCTGTCGCAGTTGGCGACCGGATTGCGCAGCTGATCATCATGCCGGTGACACGAGCACGGTTCATCCCCGTCGCGACGCTTCCGAGCAGCGTTCGAGGCGAATCTGGCTTCGGATCGACCGGTTACCAGCACAACGAGCAAGGAGACCAGGCATGAGCGATACCAGCGCAGATTCTGAACAACTGGATCAGGGCAAGTCCGCTCCGGCTGACCGCTCGACGGCAGGCCCGCTCGACGAGAGCGAAGCGAACGCCGTACGTCCCTACGTAGATCTCGGCGGGGTCAAAATCTTGCCCCGCGAGGGGCTCCACCTTCGTCTAGAGATCGAGGAGGGCAGTAAGCGCGTCGTTGCTGTCGGCTTGGACTATGCGGGATCAACCCTGCAGGTGCAACCTTTTGCTGCACCCAGGTCAACAGGCCTGTGGCACGAGATTCGCCAGCAAATTTCCGAGCAGATTGCAAAACAGGGCGGTACGACTAAGTTGACCGCCGGAGCTTTCGGCCCGGAACTTCTGGCTGAGATACCGTCAGCCACTGCGGGGGAGCCCGGTTCCCGCCGCCTGGCGCGATTTATCGGCGTAGACGGGCCTCGTTGGTTCCTTCGAGGCGTCATCGCCGGCGAAGGGGTGGAGAACCCGGAGGCTGCCGCAAAAATCGAGGAGCTCTTCCGCAGCGTGGTCGTCGTCCGGGGCACAACCCCGATGCCCCCGCGCGACCTCATCCCCTTGCACATGCCGAAGACTGGCGCCGGATCACCTCCGACGGCGACCCCGGAGCCGTAGCGGATGGCCGTGCCAACCGAACGCGGCGACGACGACGCGAGTGACTCCGTTAGGGCAAGCCTGGAAGAGGCGATCCGGCGCTCTTCGCTCGGTCAGCTGAATCCCGGCGAGGTGCCGAGGGCGGCCTCCATTCTTAAGGCCATCGGCGGCGTGCGCGGTCTCGTCGAGTCCATTCTTCCCGCCCTCGGTTTCCTGGTTGTCTACACGCTCACACAAGAGGTCGTGTCCTCAGTTCTTGCACCTGTCGCTGTTGCCCTTATCTTCGTTGTCATCAGGCTCGGCAGCCGATCATCGCCCACATTGGCGTTCTCCGGATTGATCGGTGTTGGCATCTCAGCCGCATTAGCCTTGATGACAGGCAGGGCAGAGGACAATTTCTTGCCCGGCCTGCTGATCAACGTGGCCTCTGTGCTGGTTCTCTTGATCAGCCTGGCCTTGCGATGGCCTTTGATTGGCATCGTCGTTGGATTTTTGGCCAACGAGGGATCTGCTTGGCGGTCTAACCGTGCGAAGCGCAAAATTCTCACGCTGGCGACCTGGCTGTGGGTGGGCCTGTTCTCTTTGCGGCTCATCGTTCAAGCCCCCCTTTATTTCGCCAGCCAAACTGAACTACTAGCCGGAACCAAGCTGGTTATGGGGGTGCCGCTGTATGCAGGTTTGGTCTGGGTCACCTGGCTGCTTGTGCGCACGGTCTACCCACGGGCGGAAGCTGGCCAGCAGCAGGACACGAGCACGTAAGCGCGATCATCACTGCTATCAAGTGCTAGATTTATCTTGATATCAAGATAGTTTCGGACAGATTTCTCTCGCTCATGGCGTCTCGGACACTTAGGCTTGCCTTGCTGGCAGCTGGATGTTCCGGAGGCAAGTATTGGCAGAGAAGTCTCATTACCGAAGAAGTCGCAGCACCATAGCCGTCACCGTTCAGCAAGGGAGTCGACCCAATGTCGTCAGTCAATAGTTTTGGTTCGAAGGGCACTCTGGCAGTCGGTTCGACCGACTACGAGATATTCCGACTCGACTCGGTGCCGGGGGCTGAGAAGCTTCCCTTCAGCCTTAAGGTGCTGCTCGAGAACCTGCTCCGCACTGAAGATGGCAAGAACGTCACGCGCGAACAGATCGAAGCGCTCGGATCCTGGGATGCCGCTGCGGAACCGAACACGGAAATCCAGTTCACGCCTGCGCGCGTAGTCATGCAGGACTTCACCGGCGTGCCCTGCATTGTCGACCTCGCAACGATGAGGGAAGCTGTAGCCGACCTCGGCGGCGACCCGAAAAAGATCAACCCGCTTGCGCCCGCTGAACTTGTCATCGACCACTCGGTCATTGCCGACCTCTTCGGTAGCGAAAATGCGCTCGAGAGAAACGTTGAGATCGAGTACGAGCGCAATGGTGAGCGTTACCAGTTCCTTCGTTGGGGACAGACGGCATTCGAAGACTTCAAGGTTGTGCCCCCGGGAACCGGCATCGTGCATCAGGTGAACATTGAATACCTCGCCCGTGTGACATACACGCGTACCGTCAACGGTGCCCTCCAGGCCTACCCCGACACTCTCGTTGGCACAGACTCCCACACGACCATGGTGAACGGCCTCGGCGTGCTCGGCTGGGGCGTGGGCGGCATTGAAGCAGAGGCAGCGATGCTCGGCCAGCCTGTTTCTATGCTCATTCCCAAGGTTGTCGGATTCAAGCTCAAGGGAGCAATCCCCACCGGCGTAACGGCGACAGACGTTGTACTGACCATCACTCAGCAGTTGCGCAAGCACGGCGTTGTTGGCAAGTTTGTCGAGTTTTACGGTGACGGCGTGGCCCAGGTACCGTTAGCCAACCGGGCCACCATAGGCAACATGAGCCCAGAATTCGGTTCGACCGCAGCCATGTTCCCCATCGATGACGTCACGCTGGACTACCTGCGGCTCACCGGCCGCAGCGCCGAGCAGGTGAGTTTGGTCGAGGCATACGCCAAGGCGCAGGGACTCTGGCATGACCCCTCGACGGAGCCCGTATTCAGCGAGTACCTCGAACTGGACCTATCGACGGTTGTGCCCTCCATCGCTGGCCCGAAGCGTCCTCAGGATCGTATTGAGCTGAGCCGTTCCAAAGACCAGTTCGAGCTCGACCTGAACAACTACACGTCAGTACAACACGACCTGGTTGACCTTGAAATTGCCGAGTCGTTCCCGGCATCGGATCCTCCCGGAAACACCCCGGAGAGCGAGTACAACGGGCACTCGCACTCCCATGCAAGCCATGCGCCATCAACGGTGTCGAAGCCGAGCCTCGTGACGTTGGAGGATGGTTCGAGCTTCACCCTCGACCATGGTGCGGTCACTATTGCCGCGATCACCTCGTGTACCAACACGTCAAACCCCTCGGTGATGCTGGCCGCAGGTCTGCTGGCACGAAACGCCGCCAAAAAGGGCTTGAAGGCTAAGCCTTGGGTCAAGACGACGTTGGCGCCCGGCTCCAAGGTCGTCACCGACTACTACGCCAAAGCCGGTCTCACAGATGACCTTGAAGCTCTCGGCTTTTACACCGTCGGATATGGCTGCACCACGTGCATCGGAAACTCTGGCCCCCTTGCGGAGGAGATCTCCGCTGCCATCAACGACAACGACCTCGCCGTCACCGCAGTGCTTTCGGGTAACCGCAACTTCGAGGGTCGTATCAACCCCGACGTAAAGATGAACTACTTGGCCAGCCCGCCCCTGGTCATTGCATACGCGTTGGCGGGATCGATGAACTTCGATTTCGAGAACGACTCGCTGGGCAAAGATACTGACGGCAATGACGTCTTCCTCAAAGACATCTGGCCGGACGCGGCAGAAGTCCAGCACACCATTGACACGTCCATCGACACCGACATGTTCACTCACGAGTACGCAAGTGTCTTTGAGGGTGACGAGCGCTGGCGATCGCTTCCCACCCCTGCCGGTGACACCTTTGAGTGGGACCCCCAGTCCACCTATGTGCGCAAGCCCCCGTACTTCGATGGCATGACGATCGAAACTACGCCGGTCACCGATATCTCTCGCGCCCGTGTGTTAGCTAAGCTTGGCGACTCCGTCACCACCGACCACATCAGCCCAGCAGGATCCATCAAGGCGGACAGCCCAGCCGGCCAGTACCTGAATGAGCATGGTGTTGACCGCAAGGACTACAACTCCTACGGATCGCGTCGCGGAAACCACGAGGTCATGATTCGTGGCACCTTCGCTAACATTCGACTGAAAAATCAGCTTCTCGACGGCGTCGAAGGTGGCTACACACGCGACTTCACGCAGCCAGACGCACCGCAGTCGTTTATCTACGACGCGAGCGAGCGTTACCAGGCACAGGAAACACCCCTGGTTATTCTCGGCGGCAAAGAATACGGTTCCGGATCATCCCGAGACTGGGCGGCCAAGGGAACCAGTCTGCTCGGCGTTAAAGCCGTCATCACAGAAAGTTTCGAACGCATTCACCGTTCCAACCTGATCGGGATGGGTGTCGTGCCGCTGCAGTTCCCAGCAGGTGAGTCATGGGAGTCGCTCGGCCTTGACGGTACTGAGATCATCAGTATCTCTGGGATCACTGAACTCAATGAGGGCCGTACGCCCAAGACGGTGAGAGTGACCGCCGAGCCGAGCGAGCACTCCCCGGAGGGCAAGGCAACGGTCGAGTTCGATGCGATCGTTCGTATCGATACGCCGGGCGAGGCTGACTACTACCGCAATGGCGGCATCCTTCAGTATGTTCTGAGGTCGCTGGTCTAGGCTCCGTCTATGGGCATTCTTGAATCGATTACAGGCCCACGCGACTTAGATAGGCTCTCGCACGCTGAACTAGTGCAGTTGGCCGCCGAGATTCGGCGCTTCTTGATTACAGAAGTGTCGAAGACCGGCGGTCACCTCGGACCCAACCTGGGAGTCGTCGAACTGACGATGGCCATACACCGCGTGTTCGACTCACCGAATGACCCGATTGTGTTCGATACGGGCCATCAGGCCTATGTGCACAAGTTGTTAACTGGTCGCCAAGATTTTAGTCGGCTGCGGCAGCGGGGCGGACTGGCCGGCTACCCTCAGCGTTCTGAGTCCCCGCATGACGTTGTGGAGAGCTCACACGCGTCAAGCTCTCTGTCGTGGGCGGACGGCATCTCGCGATCGTTCTCTATGACGGGTCAACTGAGTCGCCATGTCGTCGCAGTCGTCGGCGATGGCGCGTTGACCGGGGGAATGACCTGGGAGGCGCTCAATAACATCAGCGACGACAACAGTCGAAACTTGGTCATCATCGTCAACGACAACGGACGGTCGTACGCGCCGACAATCGGTGGGATGGCACGGTTTCTCAATGGATTACGGACCCGACGCTCCTATAGGGATCTCTACTTCTCGAGCCGCAAGTTGGCGGACCGCCTCGGTTCACCGGCTCAGGCGCTGTACAGGGGGCTGCGCGGTGGACTCCACGGGTTCCTCAGCCGGTTCACGAACAATGAAGCTTTGTACTCGAACCTTGACATCAAATACCTCGGACCGATACATGGACACGACATAGCGGCATTGGAAGAAGCGCTCAGCCAGGCCAAGGCATATTCGGCGCCGGTCATCGTGCACGTCATCACGCAAAAGGGTAAAGGGTATGAACCGGCCCTGTTGGATGAGGCCGACCAGTTTCATGCGGTAGGTCAAATTGATCCTGAAACCGGTGAGCCACTAGATGCTCCGGGAAGCCCATCGTGGACTTCAGTCTTTGCTGAGGAGATTGTGCGACTCGCCGATGTTGATAGCCGCATCGTGGGGATAACGGCGGCAATGCTTCGGCCCACGGGACTGCACAAATTGGCCGCGAAATATCCCGATCGGGTGCTGGATGTCGGAATCGCCGAACAGCACGCCGTCACCTCGGCAGCTGGTCTCGCCTTCGGCGGTTTACATCCGGTTGTCGCCCTTTACGCGACCTTCATTAATCGGGCGTTCGATCAGGTTCTGATGGACGTAGCCCTCCATAAGGCCGGTGTCACCTTCGTGCTGGACCGAGCCGGCGTTACTGGTCCGGATGGCCCGAGCCATCACGGTATGTGGGACCTGGCGATACTCCAGGTTGTGCCTGGCATTCGGCTCAGTGCACCACGCGACGCGACGCGACTGCGGGAGGAGCTTGGTGAGGCAGTTGCAGTACAGGATGCCCCGACGGTGGTTCGATTTTCCAAGGGAAGCGTGGGTGCGGAGTTCGACGCGGTTCGCCGAACGCACGACGGCGTAGACATTCTCAGCGAATCCGACAATCGGGACGTTCTCATCGTCACCGTCGGACCGATGGCGGAGCTTGGGCTTCAGGTAGCGACGCGCCTGGCTGATCAAGGCATACACGCTACGGTCGTTGACCCACGATGGGTTGTACCAGTACCTCGGAGCATCATCGATCTCGCGGGAAGTCATCGGATTGTCATCAGTATCGAGGACGGCGTTCGAGTTGGCGGTATCGGTACTCGCATCCGCCAGGACCTTCGCGCGGCCGGGGTGGACACACCGGTGACAGAACTTGGCCTGCCGGATGAGTTCCTCGATCACGGTTCACGTTCCGAGATCATGGAGCAGGTAGGGCTCACACCGCAAGCAATTGCGCGTGACCTGGTCGCACAGGTAATGGGAAGCACATTACCGGCTGCTAAAACTTCAACATAGCTCGCCGGCTGAGGGCTCACGACGTGTGCGAAACTCACC
>JAODMI010000031.1 GCA_025464755.1 Homoserinimonas sp. | reverse complement strand
GTCGGCTCGTCGGTGGTTTCGATGAGGCCCTCCGCAGCGAGAAGCTTCAGCGCCCGACCTTCGTTGGTTGGGTCGTTGGGGATGGCGATCGACGCGCCATCTTTCAGATCGTCCAGGTCTGAGACCTTGTCGCTGTAGAAGGCGGCGCTGGGCAGGTAGATTTCGCCGAGACTGACCAGATCGGTCCCGGATGCTTCGTTGTAGGTACCGAGGAACGTGGTGTTCTGGAACAGGTTCGCGTCGATCTCACCACCGGCCAGAGCAGTGTTGGGGGTGTTGTAATCGGTGAACTCGACAAATTCGATCGTTAGACCCGCATCCTCAGCAAGATTGTCCTGCACAAATTTGAGGATGTCACCCGCCGGAGTGGCCAAGGCGCCAACACGTATCGTGCCAAGACTGGCATCGGCTGCCCCGGCAGGACTGTCACTGTCGGATGACGCGCAACCGCCAAGGCCGAGTGTGAGGGCCGCTGTCGCGGCAAGGGTTGCGATGAGTTTGCTGCTGTTCTTCATGATGTCCTTCGTTGGGTGGGCGGAATGGCGTTTCATAGTCATCGGGGGGCGTGGCTGAGTCGCCGCGACAAACTAGTGGCAACTACGGCTAGCCCCTGCACGATCAGGTAGATGATGACGATCACCGCGACCATGTGAATGGTGCTGTAGCGCTGGTAGCCGTAGCGAACCGCAACGTCGCCGAGGCCACCGCCCGCGAGGGTACCGACCATCGCCGAGAAGTTGATGATCGACGTGACTGTCGTGGAGAGGCCGAGAACCATGCCGGGGAGCGCCTCCGGGATAAGAACCTTGCGAACGATCTGCCACCGCGTCGCACCGAGCGAGTGTGCGGCCTCGGTAAGCCCGCCGTCAACTTCTTTTAGAGAGATTTCGACCATACGCGCGAAGAACGGAATCGCCACCAGAGCCAGTGGAACGATTGCCGCCGTGGACCCGATGGAGGTACCGACGACCAGTCTGGTGAACGGAATGATGGCAATCATCAGGATGATGAACGGGATGCTGCGACCAAGGTTCACAACGAAGTCGAGCACACGATTAACCACCCACGCAACAAGGCGTGAACCGAAAAGCCGCTCGAACAAACCGCCCTTCTCGGTACCAACAAGCAGAACGCCGAGCGGTAAGCCGATGATCACCGTGACCAACAGTGCGACCCCAACCATGTAGAGCGTCTGGCCGGTTCCGCTCAGCAGTACCTGCCACAGTTCGGTCCAGAAAGTTGGAGACGACGGGTCGATCATGATTTGCCACCGCCGACAAGTTCGACCAGCAGCCCTTGGGAGCGAAGATCCTCGAGCGCGGCAGTATTGTTCTCGACACTTCCGGGTAGTTGCAGGCGCGTGCGGCCAGCCTGATTGCCAGAAATGGTTTCGATTGCGGCACCGAGGATGACCACGTCGATACCATGCGTCCGCGACAGTTGGGCGATAACTGGGCGATCGGCAGAACCACCGCTGAAAGTGATGTCAATGATGGTGTTGCCTGCGGGCGGGGGAACTGCTCCCAGGGGAAACAAATCCAAGGCGAGTCTGGAGCCCGGTGTGGAGATCAGCTGCACGAGTGGACCCTGCTCGACGATACGACCGTTTTCGAGGAGTGCAGCGGAGTCGCAAATAGTTTTCACCACATCCATCTCGTGAGTAATGAGGAGAACAGTGAGTCCCAGTTCGGTGCTGATGGTTTTCACCAGCTCGAGGATTGAGCGTGTAGTTTCAGGGTCGAGCGCGGATGTCGCCTCATCTGACAGCAACAGCCGGGGCTTACCAGCGAGTGCTCGCGCAATCCCCACACGCTGCTTCTGCCCGCCAGACAACTGGCTGGGGTAGGCACTCGATTTGGAGGTGAGACCGACCAGGTCCAGAATTTCGCTCGCGCGCGCCTTGCGCTGGCGGGAGTCGACTCCGATGACTTCGAGGGCGAGTTCCACGTTACCGAGGACCGTCCTGCTTGATAGGAGATTGAAGTGCTGAAAGATCATGCCGATGCGCTGGCGAGCCGCCCGGAGCTCGGCTTCCCCCGCGCCGCTCAGTTCCTGGCCCGCCACCGTGACCAGTCCGGAGTCTGGGCGCTCCAGCATGTTCACGGTACGTATCAGGGTCGATTTTCCGGCCCCGCTTTGGCCGACAACGCCGAAAATTTGGCCGTCAGCAACGTTCAGGCTGACATCGTCCAGCGCATGGACGGCGGAGTCCCCCGACCCGAAGGTCTTGGTGATATGGCTGAGCGAAATCATGAATTCCCGACGGCGGTAAGCGACACAACAGTGAAGTCACACCAGAAGGGGCGACAGTGCCGGATAGATGATGCGTGCCGCTCTTGGGACAGGACCAGCGCGGTTTACGCAACTCTCCCAGAGGCGCTCGTCAAAGCAAATTCGTTGTTACCGTTTGTTAAGCAAGCAGACGGGTGTGTAGCGACCTCATGCCGTGGATAGCCGATCTGAGCTCTTGCAGGTAATGGCGGGGTTGATACTCCTGGCTGTACTCGCCCAGGTGGCCGGTCTTCCGGCTGATTCCCACCGTCTCCACCGCAAGACCATATTCGACACCCAGCACCTCCACGGCGCCAGCGCCCTGGTAGGGAACATAGACAGGAGCTGTGACAACAAGCACATTGGTAGCCCCTTCACGCCGACTCTCCGCCCAGAAGCGATAGGTGTCCACTGTGTTAGCTCGACGCTGTGACGGGACGCTGGATGGGGCGGCCAGCGCTTTTACCTGCATGCCCGATGACTGCCACCTGTATTCGCGCCACGAAGCGTTCAGGAACGGCGCGCCCGGCGATCCGGCAATCTGCTCTTCTATCTGAGGCTCACCTAGCGGTCCGAATGCCCGCTGAAGGCCCTCCACCATGGCGTCGAATTCGTTGTCACCATCCACCCCGAGCCCTCGGGCAACATCATGTTCGTCGCCGCCGAATGGGCGAAACGCACCCAGAAAAATCACACTGTCGGCGCGGAGACCTGAGTCAAGGAGCATCCGAACATAACGGGGTTTCGCGATACCGGCGCGCACCATGCCACCGGTCATTATGACGGCGTCGTAATGCTCACGCTTTGGCAGTGATTGCCGCAACCCGAGGGCACGGCAGTGGTTCAGAATGAGTTCGTCCAGGGCTGGCTCAAACGACACGACGGTGGCCAGGTTGCGCTCCGCCCCCCGACGGAAGTCCCAGCGGGACGCAGCGAACTCGTCAAGAAAGCTCAGGAGCGCCGCCGCGGCGCGACCTTCGGTTGACCCGCCGAACGCTTCGACAAGGGTCGACATGGAAGGGCTCGACGCCCAACCCTCAATTCGTTCAATGGTGGTACGAAAGTCCTGTGGCGTGCCTGTCCAAAGTGGCAGCTCAAGATCACTCACGCCTTGGGTAGGGCCTACTCGTGCGTTTCGCGTGCTGGGATGCTGATCGGAATTGCCGGGCAATCTTGCCAGAGACGCTCGAGGGAGTAGTACAGGCGGTCTTCTTCGTGGAAGACGTGCACCACAAGATCGCCGAAGTCGAGCAAGATCCAGCGCCCCTCGGCTCGCCCTTCACGACGAAGCGGCTTTGAGCCAGCCGCTATGAGCTTCTCTTCAATTTCGTTCGCAATAGAGATCACGTTGCGTTCGTTGCGGCCTGTTGCCAGGAAGAAAATGTCGGCAAGAGGTAACGGGCCGGAGACGTCAAGGGCGACAAGATCCTCTGCCTGCTTGGAGTCGGCCGCTGCTGCGGCGATGTTCAATAATTCGTGGGCGTGCGCGGTCGCGGTCACGGGGTCCTAACGGGTGATGAGAAAGTTGCGGAAAAAAGAAAGCAAGTCATGGGCTAGAAATAGCCGAAGATCATTCCGGCGGTGAACAGGCCGGCAACCCCCACAGCCAAAATGCCAGCGGTGACCGCCATCATCATGGGGAGACGATTATTGGCAGGCTTCTTGGCGGAAATAACTCCGTGTGTGGAGGTGTGGGTGCTCACGGCGCGTACAGCTCGCACGGGGGCCGAGTCGGACGAACCGTACTCGTTATCTTCAGCGTCGAAGATGGCGTCTATGTCGGATCGGTCATAGCGTGCGGGATGCGCACCGGTGGAACCAAGGCTGCGGGGCAAGTCAATGGAGCCGGTGACGAGGATTTCGCCTGTGCTGCTGAACGGTTGTGTCATGTCAGAGGCTTGAGGGATGGAGGGAATCACCAGGGCATTGGTGGTGATCGCTGCATTTGCAGCGCCAACATGGCCACTCAACACGGTGTCGATCAATTCGTTGGCGTCATCTGCGTGGGCACCGGTGGACCAGTGTCCAATCGGCGTGGTGTACACCGCAGGAGCGAGGTCCACACCACGGTCACCGGGGATGGCTGGCGTCTTGGATGCGGGTGCAGACGGCTCGCGAAGGAACGCCGCTGGAATGGTAGGTCGAACAGGGACCGCATCGTGGGCGACCGGCGCTGGCTTTGCGGCGCTTAGCGGCACAAACGAGGCACGATTGGCTGCATCCGGTTTGTTCGACGGTGCACTGGTGGACTCTGTCTTATTCGAGCCTGCTGCGGTCGGCTGGGACTTCGTCGACGGTGACTTAGCGGACGGTGACTTAGCGGACTGTGACCTGAGTGACTGTGACTTCGTTGCGTGCCGCTCTTTTGACTCCGGCTTTGCCGACTCGACTGCAGCGACCTCCGGAGCAGGTTCCTGAGGAGAGTCGTTGGCGGGCAGACGCAAACCCTGAGCTGTCTCAAGCGCACGTAGCTCGCGGCGGGTTAGCACTCGGGTCGAGGTCGGGACAGGAGCAGCAGCTGGTGCATTCTCCGCGGATGCCGTCGGCGCAAGTCCAGGCTGGTTAGCAGGCCCGGCCTCAGCCTCAGCCTCAGCATTAGCAGCAGCAGCAGCAGCAGTTTCGGCACCGGGTGCCTCATGTGCATCGCCAGCCGGTGGGGCGTTCACCGGAACCACTAAGGAGTGGACGACGGGCGCGGCTTGCGTGAAGTAGGCCAAATCAATGGGAACCCCAACGGTGGGCGCTGACGATTGCACTGCTGGCGTGCCTGATTCCGAAGCTTTCTGGGGGGTGAAGCTGCGGCGGCGGCCCTCGGGGCTGTAGTCACGGGCTCGGTAGGCGGGCTGCTCGTCACTGTCGGTTAGACGCTGGGCGCGTCGCCCATATGCACCAGCGACATCGGCAGCAACCTGATCAGCCGCGGCACCACTGTCAGTGACCGCTTCGCCATCAGTTGCGGCTTCAACAATTGGGGTGTCTACGACCGGGGACTCGGTCTCTGGGGTCAAGCTCACGTCGGTGCCGTCTTTCGTTTCGGGGTTTTCTCCCCGATTGCGGGCGCGCCCAACACCTGAAGCGGCGCTTGCGCCCCGCTCATTCATTCGGGCCTGCCGCCTGGTTTGGGGCGGCAGATCTTGCCACGCTGTCATGTCAGACTCCGATATAAGTGGTGTTTGGCGATGTACTGGACGACTCCATCGGGAACCAAATACCAAACCGGGAACCCCCGGCCAACCCGGCTTCGGCAATCTGTTGATGAGATTGCCAGCGCAGGCACTTCCAGCAAGCTTACGTCTTGCTCCGGTAATCCCGAAACTGTGAGGTAGTGTCCGGGCCGTGACACGGCCACAAAATGAGCTAACTCCCAGAGTTCGGTCACGTCGCGCCAGTCCAAGATTTGCGCGATGGCGTCCGCGCCGGTGATGAAGAAGAGCTCCGCGTCGGGTCGGGCGGCACGAACATCCCTCAACGTGTCGATTGTGTACGTCGGCCGATCCCGGTCAAGGTCGACTCTACTGACCGTGAATGACGGGTTGGAGGCGGTAGCGATAACTGTCATCAAATAACGGTGCTCACCCCAGGTTGCATCAGGTTTGCCTGTCGGCTGTCCTGTCGGCACAAAAACAACCTCGTCGAGGTCAAAATGCTGGGCAACCTCGCTGGCGGCCACTAGGTGACCATTATGAATGGGGTCGAAAGTGCCACCCATGATGCCGACGCGTTGACGTCGCCGTGTCGTGTCGACCGCAGTCATGCCTGCCTAGTGGTGGTCGGTTCCGTGAGGTGCAGAACCTGTCTTGTGACTGTGGCGGTTGGCGACATCACGAAAGCTCCACACGACCAGTCCGAGGAAGATGAAGAGGGCAGCCGGAATGACGGCAAACCAGTAGGAATCCATGATCAAGGGCGCGAGCTCGTGCTCTTCGGCAGCGAATACAGCAAGCAGTGACATTTCTCTCTCTCCGTTCGGCGCCTGGCAGGCACCCTCACCAATCTATCGTGTGTTCGGCATCCGGTTCGTGACCTCCGGCCGCTAGCCTCGCGTCTGCCCGGTCCCCCGTACGATCCACTTTGTGCTCGTCAGTTCGCTGAGACCCATCGGCCCCCGAGCGTGCAGCTTCTGCGTGGAAATACCAACTTCGGCACCGAAGCCGAATTCACCACCATCGGTGAAGCGCGTAGAAGCGTTGACCATCACCACAGCCGAGTCGACCTCAGCGAGAAAGCGCTCCGCATTGGCCAGGCTATTGGTGACAATCGACTCTGTGTGACGCGTGGAATACGTTCGAATGTGTTCCATGGCCTCGTCGAGACCCGCAACAACACGCACAGAAAGGTCAAGCGACATGTACTCGGTAGACCAATCTTCTACATTGGCCGGTACGACGTCCGCATAAATGGCCTGAGTCTGTTCGTCGCCGTGAATGGTGACACCCGCCTGACGCAACGCGTTCAGAACCGGAGGCAACAGCCTGGATGCTGATGCGGAATGCACAAGCAGCGTCTCTACGGCGTTGCAGACGCTTGGGCGCTGCACCTTAGAGTTATGCACGATGTCGACTGCGGTTTCGGAGTCGGCCGACTCGTCGAGGAAAACATGAACGACTCCGGCGCCGGTTTCGATCACCGGCACCTTTGACTCGGCCACGACCGTGTTGATCAGATCTGCACTGCCCCGGGGTATCAAAACATCCACGTATCCCCTAGCCTGCATGAGCTCTTTAGCTCCATCGCGCCCGAACTCATCAATGGTTTGCACGGCGGATGCGTGAACGCCGACTGACCGGAGCGCATCCTGAATAACGTTGACAAGCACCCGATTCGAGTGCTCCGCAGCGCTGCCACCGCGAAGAACCACGGCATTTCCGCTTTTAAGGGCAAGCGCCGCGATATCGATGGTTACGTTAGGTCGCGCCTCGTAAATGGCCCCGATGACGCCAAAAGGAACGCGAACCTGAGCTATTTTTACACCATTCGGCAAAGTCGACCCGCGCACGGACTGCCCCACGGGATCAACCAGTGATGCGATGTGGCGTACAGCGTCGGCCAGCGCCGCCAATCGAACCTCATCCAGCCGCAGTCTGTCTTGCAGGCCAGCACTGAGACCATTTTCCCGGCCGTTGGCGAGGTCGAGGGAATTGGCTTCGAGTATCTGTGAGGCATTGCTCACAACGCCGTCGGCTATCGCCAGCAAGGCAGCATTCTTAAGCTCTGTTGTTGCGGTGGAGAGCAAGACGGCGGCCTGGCGCGCCAATTCAAGTTTGCTGGTCAAACTGGGGGCTGCGACCATCGTTTCAGACATGGCATCCATCGTATCGCCGACGCCCGACCATGCAGCTTTTCGTCAGAGAGTGTCGGGCGTGGCGGGCACAGCGTCGAACCAGGTACCAATCGGCTTGCCCTCGAGCGCGGCGGCAACATCCTTTGTTGCGGTCAGGAGCACGGGAGTGCCTGCTCGCGCAGCGAGTTTGGCAGCAGACACCTTGGTGCCCGCGCCACCCGAACCGACTCCTGCGGCGCCGATACCACCAAACTGAACGCCCCCGAGGTCATCATCGAACGCGACATGGCTGATTTTCACTGCTCCCGGTTCGTGCGGGGGCTTCGTATATAGGGCGTCAACGTCTGAAAGGAGTACTAGCAGGTCTGCCTGGATCAGCCGAGCCACCAATGCCGCCAACCCGTCATTGTCGCCGAGTCGAATTTCCTCCGTCGCCACAGTGTCGTTCTCGTTGACAATGGGAAGTATCCGCAATCCCATCAAACGCTCCATCGAATTACGCGCATTATCGCGATGGGTCGGGTTGTCGATGTCACTCGCCGTTAACAGCACCTGGCCTGCGACGATGCCGTAGCGGTCAAAGCTGTCCTGGTAACGCACAATAAGCATGGTTTGACCAACTGCGGCAGCGGCCTGTTGCGTGGCAAGGTCGGTGGGTCGACCATCGAGCTTCAAATATGGCATCCCAGTGGCGATGGCGCCCGAGGACACCAGTACGACATCGGCGCCACGGCCATGGGCCGCCGCCAGCGCGTCCACGAGATGCTCGATCTGCCCCGCGTTAGCCCCGCTAATGGATGATGAACCCACCTTGACAACAATGCGACGGGCCAACGGTATCTGGCTGCACGATCTGATCTCGCTAAGCATTGTGGTCGGAAGCATCCTCTTCTTCGCTGGCTGTGCGGTCGATGGCGAAACCTTCATCGTCGTTCCACATGCCAGAGTCACGCTCACGAATAAGCTCAGCGCGGGCGGCCGCCTTGGCGTCCATGCGCTCGAAATACGCTTCGCGGCGTGCGTTACGCGTCGGACGGTCATTGCCGTCGAGTCGAGCATCGGTGCCCCGCGGGCTGGTCATCAACTCGGCGGTTGATGTCAGGGTCGGCTCCCAGTCGAAGACAATCGAGCCGATGACCACGGTGGAGCCTGCAACGGCGCCGGCCTTGAAGAGCTTGTCTTCCACTCCAGCCTTAGCAAGCCGGTCCGCGAGGTAGCCGATCGCTTCCTCATTGGTGAAGTCGGTCTGCGCGACCCAGCGTTCCGGCTTCGTACCGACGACACGGTAGATGTTGCCGTACGTTCCGCCTTCAACCTTGATCTCGAAGCTGGATTCGTTAACGGCCCGCGGACGAACCACAATCCGCTCGTGAACTGGCGAGGCTGCAGCGACGGCACGCCCTGCGGCAACCATGTCGCCGAGTGCGTAGGAGAGCTCGCGAAGACCATCACGGCTCACAGCTGAAATCTCGAAAACACGGTAACCGCGGGCTTCCAGTTCTGGCCTCACGAGCTCCGCAAGCTCGCGCGCTTCAGGAACATCAAGCTTATTGAGCGCGATTACCTGGGGACGGTCGAGCAGGGGCAGTTGACCTTCCGGAACGGGATAGGCCGCCAGCTCACCGAGAATGATGTCCAAGTCGCTAATCGGGTCGCGTCCCGGGTCGAGAGTGGCGCAGTCAAGTACGTGCACCAGTGCCGTACAGCGTTCGACATGGCGGAGGAATTCGAGACCGAGGCCCTTACCTTCGCTCGCACCCTCAATGAGACCCGGAACGTCTGCGACGGTGTAGCGGTTCTCTCCCGCCTGCACTACGCCAAGGTTGGGGTGCAGCGTGGTGAAAGGGTAATCAGCGATCTTCGGCTTGGCTGCGGAAATTGCAGCAACCAGGCTCGACTTGCCTGCCGACGGGAATCCGACCAGTGCGACATCCGCCACGACCTTCAACTCGAGAAGGACGTCACCTTCCCAGCCGGGTGTCCCCAGCAAAGCAAAGCCGGGAGCCTTGCGCTTGGTGGAAGACAACGCGGCATTACCCAGGCCACCCTGGCCGCCTGGGGCAACAACGATGCGCATGCCCGGCTCGTTCAGGTCAATCAGTTCGTTGCCGTCAGCGTCCTTGACCACGGTCCCAACGGGAACAGGCAGCTCTAAGTCCCCACCAGTGGTGCCGGCGCGGTGATCACCCATACCTGGTTGCCCATGGTCGGAGCTGCGGTGGGGGGCCCGGTGGTAGCCGAGAAGTGTGGTGACCTGTGGGTCGCTGACGAGGATGATGTCGCCACCATTACCGCCATTTCCGCCATCAGGACCGGCCAGAGGCTTAAACTTTTCGCGCTTGACGGAAACACAGCCATTGCCACCGTGTCCGGAGCGCAGGTGGAGGGTGACGTGGTCGACGAAACTTGCCATAATCCGCGATCCTTTCTGGTGATCAGTTCTGGTGGTTGGTGGCACAAACACGTAAGGACGAGCCGAAGCTCGCCCCTACGCTGAACTGCTGATTGATGGGCTGCGGGCAGCC
>JAODMI010000028.1 GCA_025464755.1 Homoserinimonas sp. | reverse complement strand
GGAAGTACAGGTTGTTGTCATCGTAAGTGGTGAAGGTGTCCGACGTATTCGCCGGAGAGAACAAGATTTTCCCTGCGCCGACGACCTGGTCAATGAACTGCAACGACACACCGGATGATGCTGCACCAACGATCGCTTCCACATCCTCGCCGAGGAGACGCGGGATTTCCGTCTCGTAGGCCTTGTTGTCGGTGTCACCCGAATCGCCGAAAACAACTTCTATCTCAACACCGAGGTTGGCTTCGTTGATCTGTGACATTGCGTAAGCGACGCCAGCTTCCTCGGGCGGGCCGAGGAACGCTAGGTTTCCGGTCTGCGGCAATGCCGTTCCGATCTTGAGCGTCAAGTCGCCGGCGGGCCCAGCAGCGGGCTCATCCTCAGGCGTCTGCGCGCAGCCGCTCAATACGAGCGCGGAAGCACCGAAGACAGCGATGCCACTGAGTGCGAACTTGCGAGTCCGTGAGCGGGAGGCCGACACTTTTGCGAAAACGCTCATGTTGCTCCTTGCGTTGTGGATGGGTGTGAGAACACGACAGGGACTGCCGTGTTGCCAAGCTATTGGTACCGAGTCGCGTACACAATACCTCTGTGTTACAGGCCTGTAACACAGCCAAATCGTTACGTGCAGCGGCAGATGCACATGTGGCGCCGGGCGCTAAGTCTTGGCAGCGAAATATGCCTTGTCCATCTCGCCGATGGCAAAGGGCCCAGAGACGCCGTTGTAATTCATGTCATCTTCAGTGGTGAGCACGTTGAGGCACTCACCGAAGGAGTGACATACGACACCGCCGTCAGAGGTGTCATGCAGTGCGCGTGCAACCGAGATGCCATTGTCGTTGTCCCGGATGATGGCTGCCAAAGCCGCCACCATCGTGGCGTCGTACGCTTCCGAGGCAAACCGGGCGTCGACTACCTCAGGGTTCATCGACCGCACGCGGGCGGAAAATTGTTCGTCCGGTTCTACGGCCTCGATTGGGGTCGTGATGGCGGCTACTCCTGCTGCAACAACCTGCGGCAGCATCCGTTGCAGCAAGCCCGACGACGACAATCCGATGACGACATCAACGCCTCTGGCTGCGAACTCCGCCACAACTGCTTCCACCTTCGCTGCGCCATCTTCACCCGAGTCGCGGTGAAGCACCTCAACATGGACGCCCAGCACCCCGCCGGCTTCGTTGATCTCGCGCACCGCGAGCTCCACTCCAGCAGCTTGTGCCGCCGTAGTGACTGCTGCCGGCCCTGTTGTCGGTAACACCGTGCCGACGCGCAGGATGCCGTCGCCGACCGGCGCAGGCTGCACGGTTGCCGTTAGCGTCGGTTTCGGCTCTGATTCAAAACTGCATCCCGCGAGCATGCACAGCAGCACCGCGCCGACGAGGCCATAGTGAACAGTGTGGACACGACGCATGATGCTGGTCCTCTCGAGTGCGCGGTGAATCACCCCGAACGTTACCGCCCGATCAGGCCGACAGAGGTAAGGCGCGACGTGAGGCGCGTCCGTGATGCACTGAGTCTATGGTGAGCACGATAAGGGCCAACCAAACGAGACCGAACCCGATCCAGCGTTCTGCTGGCATCGATTCGTGCATCACGAACGTGCCGAACGCGAAGCTCAAAAGGGGAGCCAAATACTGCACCAGCCCAATGCTCACTAGCGTAAGCCGACGCGCAGCGGAAGCGAACAGCAGGAGCGGGATGGCGGTGATCACCCCGGATGCGATCGTGAGAGCGACCAGCCCTGGGCTCACAGTGCCGATCGCCAGCCCTGCACCGGTTGCCACGAAAATCAGGATGCCCGATGCCACGGGCACCAACCACATGGTCTCCAGCGTCAGCCCGGTCAGGGCGTCCACCTTCACCCCCACCTGCTTCTTGATGAGCCCGTAAAGCCCAAACGTCGCAGCAATACCCAAAGATATCCAGGGGATGGATCCATAGCTGACCGCCAACACCACCACGGCAATTGCACTGATACCCACAGCGGCCCACTGCACGGCCCGCAGGCGTTCGTGGAGTACCACCACGGCAAGGATGACCGTCACGATCGGATTGATGAAGTAGCCGAGCGAGGTCTCCAAGATATGCCCACTGACGGCGGCGATGACAAAAATCTGCCAGTTGGCGTAGATGACCAGACCTGCCAGCCCCATCACGAGCACGAGTCGTGGCTGCCGCACGATAGCCCGGAAGGCAGACCAGGTTTGAGTCACTGTCAGCAGGAACGCGCAGACAACTAGCGAGAATAGGATGCGCCAGGCCACGATTTCGACCGCACCGACCGGCGCGACCAGCACGAAGTACATCGGGAGGACGCCCCAAATACCGTACGCCCCTAAAGCGTAGAGAAGGCCAGACCGGTTGCGCCGGTCAATCTCTGATGACACATAGGAATTCCCGGGTCTGGCCACTCATGAATGCTACCCGCGAAATGCCGAAGGGCCCGTCCGTTACCGGACGGGCCCTTCCCACGTTAAGTGCTGTGCACTTCGCGCTGTGTGCTTTGCGTTAGCGAACGACTACTGCGAGGACGTCACGTGCCGAGAGGACCAGCAGGTCTTCTCCACCGTACTTGACCTCAGTTCCGCCGTACTTGGAGTAGATGACCTTGTCGCCGACGGCGATGTCGAGAGGGACACGGTTGCCGTTGTCGTCAATGCGGCCGGGGCCGACGGCGATGACTTCGCCCTCCTGGGGCTTTTCCTTAGCAGTGTCAGGGATGTCATGACCGGATGCAGTTGTCTGCTCGGCCTCGACCTGCTTGATAACAATGCGATCTTCGAGCGGCTTGATGGACACCGACAAGGCCTACCTCTTTCTCAAAACTTCGAAATCTTTGGTTAGCACCCTCACCACGAGAGTGCCAGACACAACTGTACCTGCAGCGCTAGCACTCTCGCAATCCGAGTGCCAATACCTGCGGCATCCGCGCCGCCGTGTGCCTCATGCCATCCAACCCATTGTCATGGAGTTTCCGGCGGTCTGGGCTTAACCCCATTTCGGGAAGAAACCGCCATCAAGGGATCTTTCACCTGCCAGCTCGCACACCAGGGCGCCCCCGCTATTGGACTAAGGGCCGCAGACGGTGGGGCGGGCGGCGAGTGCCGGATCGGGGATGATGGGGAGATGGATGCACCGGAGTTGATGGAGTTGCTGTCTGCCGACGGGCTGCGGTTATTGGACTCCCTACCGCCGTATGAGTCCAAAGCTGACGTGCTGAAGATGGTGAGCGACCTCCGCTCCGCCGGACATTCACCAGCCTTAGTCGCCGCCGTGTTGAACCAGTCGAAGCTGAGGGCACGCGCGGACGCCAAATTCGGACCTTTCGCCCAGCGGATGCTGTTCACCGAGCCCGGACTGGAACAGGCGACCCGCCTTTCAGTCGCCGCCATCCACGCGGGACGCTTCCAATCAGCCGGTGTCCGCCGGGTCGCGGACCTCGGCTGCGGCGTAGGGGCGGACGCCATGGCCATGGCTGCGCTGGATTTGGCGGTGACGGCTGTTGAACGCGATGAACTCACCGCGGCTGTCGCCGCCTACAATTTGGCGCCGTGGCCGGACGTCACTGTTGAGCACGCCGATGCGACAGAATTCGACCTGTCTGGCGTGGACGCCGTCTACCTGGATCCAGCGCGGCGCGACGACCGTAAGCGTCTGAGCAACCCCGCGGACTGGTCGCCTTCACTCGACTTCGCATTCGGGCTGGGCCAGCGGCTGCCCACAGGGGTCAAGCTCGGCCCTGGCGTCGACCGGGACCTCATCCCGGCAGAAGCGGAAGCGCAGTGGATATCTGTCGGCCACGATGTCGTCGAATTGGGCGTCTGGTTCGGCTCACTAGCGCGGGCCGGGATCCGTCGGGCCGCCCTGGTCATTGGCGATCACGGGCGGGCGGAGTTGACGGCTGGTGACGACAGTGAGGATGTCGAGGTCGGGCCCCTCGGGCAATACCTTTATGAACCGGACGGAGCCGTTATTCGGGCGCGCCTCATCGGCGACCTTGGACGGCGTGTGGGCGCGCACATGCTGAGTGCAGGTATCGCCTGGCTCACATCCGACCAAGCGGTTGATACACCTTTCGCGTCACGGTTTCGCGTCGTCGCAACGTTTCCGCTTGATGAGCGGTCTCTCCGCAAAGAACTTGCCGTTCGCCGCATCGGCACCTTAGAGATAAAAAAACGTGGTGTCGATATTGACCCGGCGACGTTCCGAAAGAAGTTGTCGCTGAAGGGACCAGAATCAGCCACGCTGATTCTCACCCGAGTTGGGGGGCGGCACACAGCCCTCCTCGCAGAGCGCGCGTAAGCGCGGGTTTGCTTCCTTACGGGACTCGCGCAGAACATCACTGCACGCAGCGGAGCTGGCGCGCCTCCTCACGGAGCTGAGCCGCAGCTGCCGCATTTTACTCGGCACGATGTACGGGTCCGCCCCCTGAGGAGACCACACAAGGACCGCTGCGCGTGGCCGCGCCGCGTTATGAGGTGTGACTAGCCGAGCTCACCGAAGTCTGTGTAAGCGCCAAAACCGGAGTTCGCTCCGAGTACGAGCAGCAGGATCGTGCCGCCTACGACGAGGATCATGAGGGCCACCCCAACCCAACCCGTGATGATGCCCGTCAGCCAGAAACCTTTGGCAGCCGGCTCACGCTTCTTGCCCATATAACCGAGGACCAGGGCCGCGATAGAGGCGATTCCGAACCAGCCGAAGCTGACGACACCGATAATCCCGGTGATCATCGAGATGATGCTGAGCGTCTTGGGCTCGGTCGAGCCTGCCGCCGTATAGGGCGATCCCGTGGGCTGTCCGCCGTAGGAAGCGCCGTAGGGCGAGCCAGCGGGCTGAGCGGCGTATGGGTTGCCTGCTGGCGGCTGAGCCGAGTTACCCGACGTCGGCGGTGTGGGCTCCGGTACTGCCGGAGGAACGTTGTCGGACATGGTGGCTCCTAAGCATAGTTGTGGGATTCGCCGCTGCAATGGTGGCACTCACTGCGTTCGGGTGTCAATCCGGTGACCAACCGTCACGCCTGTATTTGCGTCACCGGGAGTGTCGAATCGGCGCCGAAGGAGAGGTGCGATGCCGCATGGCCAGCCGCAATGAGCTGTGCTCCGAGCGCGGCGATCATCGCACCGTTGTCTGTGCATAACGACAGCGGCGGGATGCGCAGTTGGATGCCGTTCGCGGCGCAGCGCACCTCAGCGAGCTGGCGCACCCGGGCGTTGGCAACCACACCGCCCCCGAGCAGTAGCCGTGGCACGCCGTGGGCATGGCAGGCGGCGATCGCCTTAGTCAGCAGTACATCCACGACGGCTTCGCGGAAGCTGGCCGCTACATCGGCTACCGGAAGTTCTGCTCCGGTGTCACGGTACTGTTCCACCCAGCGTGCAACGGACGTTTTCAATCCGGAGAACGAAAAATCGTAGCGGTGCTTCTCGAGGTCTTTGGGAAGGCTCAGCCCCCGGGGGAAGCGGATTGCGGTCGGGTCACCGTCGATTGCGGCGCGGTCGATCTCTGGTCCACCGGGATACGGCAGCCCGAGGAGCCGCGCGACCTTGTCGAACGCTTCCCCGGCGGCGTCATCGATTGTTTCACCGAGCAGCTCAACATCTGACACGAGGTCGCGTACGAGCAGCAGCGACGTGTGCCCCCCGGAGACGAGCAGCGCGACAGTCGGGTAGTCGATCGGCCCGCTTTCTGAGAGCACGTCGGCGCCGACATGGCCCACGAGGTGGTTGACCGCGTACAGCGGCTTGTCCAAGGCCACGGAGAGCGCCTTGGCTGCGCCGACGCCGACCATGAGGGCACCGGAAAGCCCGGGACCGCTGGTGACGGCGATCGCGTCGAGCTCGTGCAAGGCGACGCCTGCTTCAGCGAGCGCGGCTGTGAGGGCAGGGGTGAGGGCTTCCAGATGCGCCCGGGCAGCGATTTCGGGAACAACCCCTCCATAGCGTGCGTGCTCGTCCATCGAGGAGGCGATGACGTTGGCCAGCAGTGTGTTTCCTCGCACGATGCCGATTCCCGTTTCGTCGCAACTGGTTTCAATGCCGAGGACGAGAGGGGCCGACACGAGCGGGGCAGACATATTCATGATGTAACTTCCGACCGTGGCTCTCGTATTGGACTCCGCATGACGACGGCGTCGACGTTGTCTGGCTGGTAGTAACCCTTGCGGGTGGCGATCGCTTCGAAGCCCAGCCCGGTGTACAGCGCCTGTGCGCCGGGGTTGTCTGCGCGCACTTCGAGGAAGACTTGCCGGGCTCCTCGCTGGCGTGCCTCCGTCATGAGCTGCCGCATGAGCGTTCGGCCAAGCCCTTGCCGCCGTGCCGTTTCGGCCACTGCAATGGTCTGGATGTCTGCATCGGATGCGCCGGGCGGTGCGTGCACCCCGCCGTAGCCATCAATTTGCTGTGCAAGGTCACCGACGCGGACGGCGACCAGGTAATGACAGAACGGGTTATCCAGTTCGTGACGCATGGTTTCCACCGACCAGGCATCTGTTGCGAACATTCCCCGCTCGAGAACCATGATGTTCTCGAGGTCGTCGACGGATGCGCGTCGCAGCATCCACGACATCAGCTGACCCGTTTCGGGCCCGCCGGGAGCGTCACGTCGGGCGAGCGCAGGTAGAGCGGTTCGGCTCCGGCGAAAGGGCGCTTATGCAAAAACAGTGTCTCGGCAAGCATCCCTGCTGCGCCGGCAGATACCATGTCAGCGTCAAGCCGAACATAATGCTCATAGTCGGCAACCGCAGAGGGCAGGTCATCCGGTCGAATCAATCCGGGAAGGTCGACCCGCTCTGGCAACCCCGCAGCGTCGGCTCCGCGGTAGGTGGACCAGTAGACCTCGCGACGGCGGGCATCGGTCACCACCAGCAGCGGACCTGTGCCGCCCGCCGCGTAGTGCCCGAAGGCGATGGCGTCGTGGCTGATGACCGGCACGACTGGCTTACCCGCGCCGAAGGCGAAAGCCTGGCCGGCGGCGATGCCGACTCGAAGGCCGGTGAAAGGCCCTGGGCCCATGCCGATTGCGACACCGGACAAGGCAGTTACAGCCAGGTCAGCCTCACTCATGCAGGCCAGAATCAGGTCCCCAATAACTTCGGCATGGCGGCGAGTGTCGGCCTCCGCATACTCGGCCAAAATGCCGCGATCGCGATCAACGACGGCGACGCTCGTTCCGGCGGACGTGTCGATCGAAAGAAGCATGAGACCAGCTTAAGGTTGCGCCAGCTCGTAACCGGCCCAGCGAGGACCGTGCCCGGTAATACGCACCACCCGCGGCTCGACGCCTTCTGACGATTCAACCCCTCCGAGCGGCCGATCGATTCTCAACTCCAGCCATTCATCCGTCACCGCATCGAGCATGCCAGCCGCCCACTCCACGACAACTACGGAGGCCTCGAAGTCGATGTCAAGGTCATCCAGCTCTGCCGGGTGGGAGAGCCGGTACGCATCAACGTGAACCAGCGGCGGGCCACCGGCATGGCTTGGATGCGTGCGCGCCAGTACGAAGGTGGGACTCGTCACCGGTCCGCGTACATTCAGGGCCTCACCAAGACCGCGAGTGAAGGTTGTCTTTCCTGCCCCGAGCTCGCCGTTCAGGGCGATGACGTCCCCCGCGCGGAGCTCGCCAGCGATTCGGGCCCCCAGCTCGCCCATGTCTTGCGGAGTGTGGATGGTGAGTGTCGTCACAGGGTGACAGTTCTCTGGATCCGACCGCCGATACGGGTAACAATTTCGTAGTTGATGGTGTCGCAGGCTGTCGCCCAGTCGTCGGCCGATGGCGCACCGGACGTCGGGTCGCCGAACAGGACGGCACGGTCGCCGACGGCCGCCTCATCCGCGCCCAAATCAACGACGAACTGGTCCATGGCTACGCGCCCGGCGATGCGATACATCTTGCCGTTAATGGCGACCGGCGCGCGATTCGAGGCGTGTCGGGGGATGCCGTCTCCGTAACCGAGAGGGACCAAAGCCAAAGTACTCTCGCCCTGGGTGCGATAGCTGAAGCCGTACGAGACTCCGCTGCCCGTCGGGACTTTTTTCACAGACACGATGCTCGCGCTGAGCTCGAGGGCCGGCCGCAGTCCAAGCTCGGCCGAACTTTTTTCCGCTAGCGGTGAAAGACCGTAGATGCCGATGCCGAAACGAACCAGGTCAAAGCGAGATTGCGGTGTGCGAAGGGCTCCACAGGTCGCCGCAAGGTGGCGCACCTCCGGCTCGAGCCCGACAGCCGCTGCCCGCTCCACCGCCCACTCGAAGATAGCCGTCTGTGCCAGGTCGTCGCCGGCGCTCGCGTTTGAGAGGTGACTGAAGATGCCGCGTACCTGCACGAGCCCGCGCCGCTGGTACTCCGCCGCCGCGTCGAACGCACGAGACCAGGCATCCGCTGCAAGACCGTTGCGACTCAGTCCGGTATCAACCTTGAGGTGCACCTGGGCTGTAACGGAGCTGCGGGAAGCGGCTGCCGCGACGGCATCCAACTGGGCCAGGGAGCTGACCCCAATGTCGATGCCCGCCGTCAGCGCCTCATCGAACCGCTCTGCGGGGTCGTGCAGCCACGCCAGAACTGGTGAGGTAATTCCCGCATCACGGAGCTCTTGGGCCTCGGCGATGTCAGCAACCCCCAACCAGTCGGCGCCACCGTCTAAAGCTGCTTGGGCTGCGGCGATTGCGCCGTGACCATAGCCTGCAGCTTTGACGACTGCCATGGTGTGCACGGTATCCGTCAACCGTCGCAACGTTTCGACATTGTGAGATATGGCGGACAAGTCGACGACCGCTTCACGCATCGGACGGGTCATGCTGAGCCTTCCGCGACGACATAGGCGATAGCGACACCGGCGTCGTGCGTCATCGAGAGGTGGATGCGCGTGATGCCGCGCTCGGTCACGATGTCGGCAAGGCGATTGAACAGGGCGAATGACGGGTTGCGCAACTCGTCTGAGACAACCTGCATGTCGTGCCACCGAACGCCGGCGGAGTCGCCAATGGCTTTGATGAGCGCCTCCTTGGCAGCGAACCGGGCTGCCAGCGAACGCAGCGGAAGTGGGCGCCCCCCCTGCGCCTGTTCGCCCTCAGCGAACAGGCGATTAATGAGCTTCGGCGTTCGGCTCGCAGCCCGTTCGAACCGCGCCAGGTCGACGAGATCGACACCGATGCCGATGATCATAAGGGGCTACTCGACCGTGACTGATTTGGCCAGGTTGCGCGGCTGGTCAACGTCGAGGCCCTTAGCAGAAGCAAGCTCCATGGCGAAGATCTGCAGCGGGATAACGGCAAGGAGAGGCTCGATCATGGTTGATGCAAGGGGAATGGGGATGACGACGTCCGCGTAAGGCAGCACCGCGGCGTCGCCCTGCTCAGCGATGGCCAGGATGCGGGCGCCGCGAGCGCGAATCTCCTGGATATTGGAGACAACCTTCTTGTGCAGCGATTCCGGGTCGCGTGGGCTTGGCACAATGACGAACACCGGGATGCCCGGCTCGATCAACGCGATCGGCCCGTGCTTCAGCTCACCTGCGGCGAAGCCCTCGGCATGGATGTACGCAATTTCCTTCAGCTTGAGCGCACCCTCAAGGGCGACGGGGTAGCCGACATGGCGACCGAGGAAGAGCACGGAACGGGTGTCCGCCATCCACCCGGCAAGCTGCTTGATCGAATCGTGCTGCTCCAGCACCGTCTCCATCTGTGCGGGCAGTTCCTGCAACTCAGCCAGCAGCCCCGAAACTTCGGAAGGCAGCAGCGTGCCACGAACCGTTGCCAGGTGCAGGCCGAAGAGGTACAGCGCGACAACCTGCGCCACGAACGCCTTAGTCGAGGCGACGGCCACTTCAGGACCAGCGTGCGTGTAGATGACGGCGTCGGATTCACGGGGAATCGTCGCACCCTGGGTGTTACAGATCGACAGAGTCTTGGCACCATGGGCGACGGCATACTTGACGGCCATCAGGGTGTCCATGGTTTCGCCGGACTGACTGATTGAAAGCACAAGAGTGCGTGCGGTAAGCACCGGGTCGCGGTAACGGAACTCGTGCGCGAGCTCGATCTCAACCGGAATACGCGCCCACTTCTCGATGGCGTACTTCGCGAGCATGCCGGAGTAGTTGGCAGTTCCCGCACCGACCACGATGACGCGGTCAATGTCCTTCAAAATCTCTTCGCCGAGGGCATCCAGTTCGCTGAGGTGTACAACACCATCGATGGAGCGACCCAGCAGTGTCTTGGCGACAGCTTCCGGCTCTTCGCTGATCTCCTTAGCCATGAAGCTTGACCAGCCGCCCTTTTCGGCAGCCGAAGCATCCCAGGCGATCTCGAATTCCTTAGTCTCGACAGGCTGGCCGTCGAAGTCGGTTACCGTAACGGAGTCCGGCGTGATGATGACGAGCTGGTCTTGCCCGATCTCCATCGCGTGCTTAGTGAACTCAACGAAAGCTGCGACGTCTGAGCCGAGGAAGTTCTCCCCCTCGCCGAGGCCGATCACGAGCGGCGAATTGCGCCGGGCGCCAACGACGACACCGGGCTGATCTTTGTGCATGGCGAGAAGGGTGAACGCTCCATGCAAGCTGGCGACCACTGTGCGAAGCGACTGAGCCAAATCACCGGACTTCTGATATTCGAGGCCGACAAGGATGGCGGCTACCTCGGAATCGGTCTCGC
>JAODMI010000044.1 GCA_025464755.1 Homoserinimonas sp. | reverse complement strand
AACCTGTTCCAAAACCCCGTGGTGCCCTACCACGACGACACGGCGGCGAAGGCAGCCCTGCTGTCGTTGACCCGCACAACGGCCAAAGATTTAGGTCGGCACGGCATCACAGTGAACATGGTTTCCGGTGGACTGTTGCGCACCACTGACGCCAGCGCGGCCACGCCAGAGCACGTCTTCGACGCCATCGCCGCCGGCACGCCGCTTGGCCGAGTCACCACTCCTGCCGAGTTCGCCGACGCAGTGCTGTTTTTCGCATCCCCATGGGCGCGGTCCGTGACGGGGCAGAACCTTGTCGTCGACGGCGGGCTGGTCATGGACTAAGCGTCGGGGGCCAACGTCCGCCGGAGAGCAGGGCGAGTTCGCGGCCTAGTCGCTCAAACGCGGTGACGCCCTCGGGCCGGTCACTCGGTTTGCCGGGACGGCTGTGAAGTCCACGTCCCCTGTGCGCCTGGAAGCACCCGGTACGTCAGCTACATGCGGGCTCAGACGGGAAGAAGCTGGCGCAGTTGCCGGGCGGCGGTGTAAGGGTCGGTCGTCTCGGCGATGGCCCGGACAACGACGACTCGGTCCGCCCCAGCTTCGAGCACCTCAGGCAGCCGGCTGACATTGATGCCCCCGATAGCGAACCATGGGATGCTCGCAGCCGTTGGCGATCCTGCCCGCAATTCGGCTACGTCCCGAACCAAACGGAGTCCCGTAGCCGGTCGACCCGGCTTGGTGGGGGTCTCCCACAGCGGTCCGGTGCAGAAGTAGTCGACGTCAGGGTCCTCGGCGGCGGTACGGGCCTGGTTGAGGTCGTGGGTGGAACGGCCGATCAAAATTTCGGTTCCGAGTAAGCATCTCGCCTGTGCGGGGGAGAGGTCACGCTGGCCGATGTGGAAAATGTCAGCGTTCACAAGGGCGGCAATATCGGCACGGTCGTTGACAGCGAAAAGCTTGCCATGCTCACCCGCCACCCCGGCGAGCAGGTGCAGGGCGGCCACCTCCGCATCGGTGTCCAAAGTTTTATCTCGCAACTGGATGATGTCGACCCCGCCAGCATAGGCCGCGTGCAAAAAATCTGCCAGGTCGCCCTGCCGACCGCGAGCATCGGTGCAAAGATACAGGCGAGCATCGGCAAGCTTCTCGGTGCGAGTTCCGCGAGTGGTGCCGGCCGTTAACCCGGCGAAGGCGGGGATAGGATGGGTCACATCCTTGATGATAGTCGGGGGTTCTGCGGGAGTCCCACCGGGGCTGAGAGGGCTTGAGAGCCGACCGCCACACCTGAAGCGGGTCATGCCGCCGGAGGAAAGGACATGCGGTGACTTCTGCGCACCCTGCCACCTCTGCACGCGGCAAGACCGTCGTGGTGGACGTCGTGATTGTCGGCGCCGGGTTGATCGGACTGGCGACAGCGTGGGAGCTGCGTCGACGCGGACGCAAGGTCGCTGTGATCGACCCTGCCCCGGGACAGGGTGCGTCGCGTGCGGCCGCCGGAATGCTCGCCCCGATCAGCGAAGTGCAGTATCAGCAAAACTTCCTGAATCCGCTGATGAGCGCATCGGCGGCCGAATACCCGCGCTTCGCCGCCGCCGTAGAGCAGGCTTGCGGAGAATCCGTGGGATACCGTGCCACCGAGACTCTGGTGTGCGGAGTCGACCAAGCGGACAGGCAGGCCCTGACCGATTTGAGTCGGCTGCAGCAAAGCTACGGCATGGCAGTGGCGTCGATGGCTCTCAGCGAAGCGCGCATCCTTGAGCCGGCGTTGTCGCCGCGCCTGTCCTCAGTGTTCCGCATCCCTACCGATCATCAGGTCGACCCTCGTCGGCTGGTGAGCGGACTGTTGACGGCCCTGGCCGGGAGACGCACCACCGGCACATTTCCGGATGGGGGGCCGGCGCACGTGCTGCGCGGGCAGGCAAAAGCTTTGCGATGGAACGGCTCGGGCGCCGTGGCGGGGATCGAACTGGCGGACGGGCAAAGCGTTCTCGCCACCGAAACAATACTGGCACCGGGTCTGGGCGTTGCTGGGTTGGAAGGCCTCCCCGACACGTGCCGGATGCCGTTGCGGCCCGTGCATGGCGACATTCTTCGTGCCCGCATCCCCCCCGGTACGCCGCACCTGATTGAGCGAACCGTTCGAGGCCTGGTGCATGGGCTGCCGGTTTATCTCGTGCCGCGCGCCGACGGCACCGTCGTGATCGGGGCAACCTCACGTGAGGACAACCAGGCGGGACCCAGCGCCGGCGGAGTGTTCCGATTGCTGCGCGACGCTCAGGCGCTCGTGCCTGGAGTGGCGGAACTGGAATTGACGGAGACCATGGCTCGCGCCCGCCCCGGCACCCCCGACGACGCGCCCTACCTTGGCCGCATCCGGTCAGTCAGTGGTGAACCGGTGGCCGGTCTGGTGATCTCCACCGGTTACTTCCGCCACGGGGTGCTGCTTGCCCCGCTTGCCGCTCGTCTGGCCTCCCAACTGGTCACCGGCCAGGTGGGCGCCGATCCCGCTGCGGACGCGGCGCACCTAAGCACCACCGACCCGCACCGCTTCCCCGTGTTGGCCATCGGCCGGCACGGGGTATCGTCCCAGGCCTCCACCCTCAAGAATGCGAAAAACTGATGTCCACCATCATCCTTAACGGCACTGCCCAGGTTGTGCCGGAACGCACAACCGTCGTCGACCTTGTCACCCAGGCCGCCGGACGGCCCATCGGACCCGACGGGCATGCCCTGGATGGGAGCCGTCTGGGCATGGCGGTGGCGGTCGACGCGGTCGTCGTCCCCCGCGGCCGGTGGCACCGCACCCCGGTGGTGTCGGGTCAGAACATCGAGATCATCACCGCAGTCCAGGGAGGCTGACCCGTGGCCACCACCGCGCACCCGGATTCGCTCGTTCTCGAAGGCGTGGAGTTCACCTCGCGCCTGATCATGGGCACAGGGGGACTGAGCTCTCTCCACACTTTGGAGCAAGCCTTGCTCGCCTCCGGCACCCAACTCACCACCGTGGCTCTGCGCCGCTACGCCCCCGGACAAGGAGACACGCTGTTCTCATTGTTGCAGCGCCACGGCATCCGCATCCTGCCGAACACTGCCGGCTGCTACACCGCTCGCGATGCTCTGCTGACCGCGGAGCTTGGCCGGGAGGCGCTGGAGACAGACTGGGTCAAACTTGAAGTCATCGCAGACGAGGACACGCTACTGCCCGACGTCGTCGAACTATTGGACGCCACCGAGAAGCTGGTTAACCGTGGCTTCAAAGTTTTCGCCTACACTTCGGACGACCCGGCAGTCGCCCGGCGATTAGAGGATTTCGGCGCGGCCGCCGTGATGCCCCTCGGGTCTCCCATCGGCACCGGCCTGGGCATCCTCAACCCGCACAACATCGAGCTCATCGCCTCCCGCGCCGGGATTCCCGTGGTCCTTGACGCGGGCATCGGCACCGCCTCTGATGCTTCCTTTGCCATGGAACTCGGCTGCGACGCCGTGCTGCTGGCCAGCGCAGTCACCCGGGCACAAAATCCGGTGGCCATGGCCACAGCTATGCGTCACGCTGTGATCGCGGGACGGTTAGCCGTTGGTGCCGGTCGCATCCCCGCGCGCCGCCACGCGGCCGCCTCCTCACCGATGACCGGGCTGATCGACGTCCAAGTGTCTGCGGATTCACCCCGCGGCGACTGGGCGCAGATCGGGGAAAAACGATGAGTGCGCTGGCCCCGCTCGTGGAGCCCGGACCTGCGTTGACCCGCGAGGAGCTCGAACGGTATGCCCGCCACCTGTCTCTCCCCGAGATCGGGACCCTTGGCCAACGGCGGATAAAGAACGCCCGGGCCCTCGTCATCGGGGCCGGCGGATTGGGCACTCCCGCGCTGCAATATTTGGCCGCAGCGGGCATCGGAACGCTGGGAATTGTCGACGACGACATCGTCACAACCTCCAACCTGCAACGCCAGGTGATCCACACGGTCGCCGACCTCGGCAGGCTGAAGACAGACTCCGCAGCCGACGCGGTCGCCCGACTGAACCCCCTCGTGACGGTGCGCACCCACCCCTTCCGGCTCACCGCCGACAACGTCGTGGAGTTGGTGAGCCAATACGATGTGGTATTGGATGGTTCGGACAACTTCGTGACCCGCTACCTTGTCAGCGATGCCGCAACGGTGACCGGTCGTCCGTGCGTGTGGGGCTCCATTTTGCGTTTCGAGGGGCAGGTCAGCGTCTTTTGGGCTGGGCACGGACCCACATACCGTGACCTCTACCCTGAGGCACCGCCGCCCGGAGAGGTGCCCAGCTGCGCTGAGGGCGGGGTAGTGGGGGTCCTCCCTGCCCTGATCGGCTCCGTGATGACCATCGAGGCGCTCAAGCTCATAACTGGCACCGGGGATCCCCTGATCGGACGCGTCCTGATGCATGACGCAATGGCGATGACCTGGCGGGAATTGCGTCTCATTCCGGACCCTGACGCGGCCCCGGTGACGGCCGTGCAGGAAATCGATTTCGGTTATGGACACTCTGGCGATGACTCAGTGGCGCCGCACGAGCAACTCACCGCCGCCGAACTGGTGCGCCTCCTTGAACGTAGGGAGCACGGGGAGGCTGCTTTCGCTCTGGTGGATGTTCGGGAAGACTGGGAATGCGAACTGATCAGCATTCCGGGCGCGTTGCGCGTTCCCCTGCATGAGCTGCTCGACCGCGGGGCGGCAGCCCTACCCGCGGGCATCCGCGGCACCGAGCTCGTTCTGCACTGCCAGGCTGGGGCTCGGTCGGCCGCCGTGCTGACCAGGTTGCGCGGTTACTTCGCGCAACGAGAAGAAAACGTACGTCACCTCGAGGGCGGCGTGCTGGCCTGGGTGGAGCACGGTGAAACTGACAACCGGGTTCACTGAAGTCCAGTCCCAGCCCCAGCTCCAAACCGAAACCCAGACCAAGGCCCAACACTCAGGGCCGCCTACGCCACGTGAAAGGAGCACCGCGGATGCCCGTTCCTGCCGATTCTGCAGTCTCTGAAAACCGTTCCGCGCGCGCCCGCTCCGCGCAAGACCAGGGTCGAGAACGCAAAACATTTGCGGGCAGACCCCCGGTGGTACTCACTATCGCCGGTTCGGACCCTTCCGGCGGCGCCGGGATCCAGGCCGACCTCAAAACATTTTCGGCCTTGGGGGCTTACGGCACCGCGGTGATCACCGCTTTGACCGCCCAGTCCACCCAAGGGGTCACCGGCGTCCATACGGTGCCTCCAGAGTTTGTGCGCGCCCAGCTCGACACTCTGGTGGCGGACGTGAATGTGGACGCCATCAAGATCGGGATGCTTGCGAACGCACCGACCGTGCGTGCCGTAGCGGATTTCCTGCGCGGATTCACCCCGGATCATCAACCTGTGGTGGTGTTGGACCCGGTGATGGTATCGACTAGCGGCTCACGTCTGCTCGCCGACGACGCCGTAGTGGCCATGCGGGAGCTGCTGCCGCTGGCTCACGTCATCACCCCGAACCTTCCGGAGGCCGCCGTCTTGCTCGACCAGCGGCAGGCCACAGACCTCGCGCAGATGCGCGACCAGGGCCGAAATCTTCTCCGGCTTGGGGCCAGACGGGTGCTCCTGAAAGGTGGGCACCTGACGGGGAAGGATGCAACCGATTTGTGGCTCGACGCCGCTGGTGAGCAGCTCTTTAGTGAACCTCGGGTGGCCACGGTCAACACCCACGGCACCGGGTGCTCGCTGTCCTCGGCGATGGCCGCCCTGGCTGTGCGCAGCCCCTCGTGGACGTGGACCGTGAGTCAAGCGAAGCGCTGGTTGACGGGGGCTTTGAAAGCGGCCGACTCTCTCGAGATCGGCCACGGCCCCGGACCCGTTCACCACTTCTACGAATTTTGGTCAGCCCCCATTCTTGGCCCCACCGTTCAGGCGGCGCGGGGCGAGATTTCGCTGTCAGGCTCGGCACAGAGTTCTTCTCTTCACCCGCGGTAATGTCGCTGACGTTGTTGGCCGACATGGAAGATGTGCACGCGCCGTTCACGGCAGGCGCGTCCCTCCGTTGTCACGCCGGCGCTTCGTGAACGACAGCACCACGACGCACATCGAGAATGTGGAAGGGCCAGCCGTGCAAACGGCTGGCCCTTCCACATTCTGTCTGTGATGGTTAGATGATGGCCGCGCGCAGGGCTGCGGCCGCAGCTGCGGGATCGGACGCGCCGTAGATGGCTCCGCCGGCAACAGCGACCCTCGCGCCGGCCTTCTGCACGGACTGGATCGTGGTGGTGCTCACACCGCCGGCGACGGAAAATGCGACGCCCGAGTCGGTGCCCTGAGTGAGAAGTGTGCCGAAAGTGAAACCTTCCTCGGCCTGCTCGTCGAGCCCGGCATGCATCTCGACAAACTCAGCACCGAGCGCGATGACTTCGCGCCCACGGGTGACCTTATCGGTGACTCCGATGAGGTCGACAACGATGCCTTTGCCGTGCTTCTTCGCGGCTGCCACGGCGCCGACGATGGTGCTGTCGCCGGCAGTGCCGAGCACCGACACAAGATCTGCGCCGGCGGAGAAGGCGATATCGGCTTCAAGCTCGCCCGCATCCATCGTTTTCAGGTCTGCGAACACAATCTTGTCGGGGTGCGCTTGTTTGATAGCGGTGATGGCGCGCAGCCCCTCAGCCTTGATCAGCGGGGTGCCAAGTTCGATAATGTCGACATACTCGGCGACCTTACCCGCGAGTTCGAGCGCGTCGGCGGTGGTCAGTACGTCCATAGCTACCTGAAGCTTCATGGTGGTTCCTTACTTGTATTGAGTGGGATCTATTCGAGATTTGAGTGCCGCGGCCAGAGTTCGTCAGCGCTCTGACCGGATGCTTTCCACAGGGCGTGAAAGAGGGCATCTCCGACGATGACGACACACTGCTCAAACAAGCTGCCTGCGTACTGCGCAGAGGCGGCGCTGTCGCGGTCGAGCTTGCGTGCGGCAGGCACAACTATGGTCACGGTGGCTAGATCGGCAATGGCGGCTGATTTATCAGCGGTGATAGCGACGGTCGATGCTCCGACCTCCCGCGCCTTCTGCGCCGCACGTACCACGCCCTCGGTTGTGCCGGAGCCGCTCGCGACCAAAAGCACGTCCCCGGCGGCGATTGCGGGCGCCGTCGCTTCGCCCACGACGTGGACGGCGAAGCCCAGGTGCATCAAGCGCATGGCGGTCATGCTCAGGGCGATGCCTGAGCGGCCGGCGCCGAGCGTGTACACCCGGCGTGCCTTTCGCAGCTCGTCTGCGCCGCGGTCGAGCGAGTCAGCGTTCGCCGACACGATGCCGCGCGCGGTGGCAGAAATTTCGGAGGCGACTGACTCCAGGGCTGTTGCGACGGAGAGTTCTTCGACCGGCATCATCTCTCCAGTCTTGGCGTTGCGATCGGAAAACTGTGCCCACCCAAGGGACGGTTTTACCCACTCCACCGAGTAGGTCAGGAAGCATAGGTAGGGTTTACCGCATGAATTCCGAGTTTATGAACAACCCGAACGAGCTGCTCCCGCAGGTGCGCGAAGTCATGGCGCAATCGTTGCTCGGCGTTGCGGGAGCGCTGTCGGCGATGCTTCAAGCGGCAGTGGGGCATTCCGCCCTTGTCATTTTCACCGAAGACTGCACGGGGCGTCCGCAGAAAAAGGCCGGGCTGGTAGAAGTGACTGATCGCGTGACGATTGCCGAGTTGGATGTGATTCGGCATGCCGCCGATCACTCGACGCTGTTCGACGACGCGCTAATTGGCGGTACGCGTCACCGTGTGGCTGTCTGGACGGCGGAAACGGACGCCATTCTTGTGCTCATCGACGCCGCAGATAAGCAGCTACCCGCATCTCTCGTCGCCTTGGTGCAGGAAGTGTGGGAGTTGATTGCGCTGAGCATCCGGCACCAGGTGATGGCGGCCTCGCCCTCATACATCGCAGATTCGCGCTCCGCGTCGCGTGAGCGCGCCAGCCTGATCGCCGACATCACCGACACTCACGCCACCACGCTTGGCTCATTGCTTGTGGTGCTGCGGTCGCCCAATCACAGCGATGCGGCCGCCAGGCAGCGCTCTATCGATCTCGCGGCCGCGGCAATGGTGCAGCTCCGTGCGGTCTCAGATCGAGACCGGATGCTCTCGGAGGAGCCCGTGCAAAGTGCCTTCGAGCGTCTCCGCGACGACCTCGCGCCGCTGGTGCGGCACGGAGGCCTCAACGTCGAGTTTGTGCCGCCTCCCACCGGTGGCCGAGCCCTACCGGGTGAGGTAGCCCAGGCTGCTCGAGCGGTTGTGCGCGGGGCAGTGCTCGCACTTTCAGATAGCGACTCGGTAGAGCGTGTGCGCATCCAGTGGGACTGCGACGGATCAAACCTGCTGATCGGCATACGCGACGACGGCGCCGGCAACATTGATTCGACTTCGCCGGCACTCACGCAACTTACGGCGCGCGTCGCGGTACTCGACGGGACTTTTGCCGTGCAGTCCACGCCCGGGTGGGGTTCCCAGCTCGACATTGTTCTGCCGCTAGATGTGCTTCCATCCACGCCGCTGCCAGACGCCGAAGGGCTCACCTCACGCGAGCGAGACGTGCTCGGGCTGCTCGCGGCAGGCAAGCGCAACCGCGCGATCGGCGAAGAGTTGACGATCAGCGAGAATACGGTGAAATTCCATGTTGCGAACGTGCTGCGCAAAACGGGAACCGCGTCGCGTGCAGAACTGGCGGCACTGGTGACGGGCTCCCGCTAAGCGTGGCGTGGGAGGCGAGCCATACCAGAACATGCGGCTTGCCCACCGACTGTTTTAGTACGGCGTCGTTTATTTCGGTGTCGTGATCGTCGTCGTGATCGGCTCACCGTAGTGGGACGAAGCCCCCTGTCGTTGGAGGATTTAGCCTGTAACTCGTGTCCCGTCTTCGAAATCTTGCCGCCAGGTTGAAACCGGATGCGACAAGGCGGCTTCCGCGAGACGTTGTCGTCCTCGGCGTGGTCGCTTTCTTCGTCATGCTCGGCTTCGGTGTTGTAGTTCCTGTGCTTCCGGTCTACGTGCGCAGCTTCGACGTCGGTTACCTCGAAATCGGTGCCGTTGTATCGGCGTTTGCCATCATGCGTCTGGTGGCGAACCCGTTCGTCGGCAAGCTGGTCGATTTTGCCAGCGAGCGCATTGTGCTGGCCTCGGGTATCGGTATTGTCGCCGTGTCGAGCGGATTTGTTGGCCTTGCGGAAAACTACGCTCAGGTCCTCCTGTTGCGCGGTGCGGGCGGCATCGGGTCGGCAATGTTCTCCGTCTCTGCCATGACTCTCTTGCTGGCGTCATCCACACCACAGATGCGTGGCCGAGCGGTTGGTTTCTATCAGGGCGGGTTCCTGGTTGGGGGGATGGCCGGCCCGGCGGTCGGTGGGCTGTTGGCCACTGTTTCCCTCACTGCACCGTTCTTCTTCTACGCGGCAACACTGGCAGTGGCTGGCCTTGTGGGGCTCGTGGTGTTGAGCCGGCGGTCGGTTGCGCATTCCGATGCAGCGCTACCGGTCATTCGTCTGCGAACGGTATTTCGTGACCGGCGTTTTCAGGCCGCTTGCCTGGCTAACCTTGCCCAGGGGTGGGCGGCAATGGGTGTGCGCGGCGCACTTGTACCGGTGCTGGTGGTTGAGGTGCTGCATGAGCGGCCGGCATGGACGGGGATAGCGTTTGCTGTTTCGGCGGTCGCGCAAACATTGGCTTTGGGTCCTGCCGGGTATTTCGTGGACAGGGTGGGACGAAAACCGGCGATTGTCGGCGCTTTCGCCGTCGGTGGCGTGACCATGTTGGCCATTCCGTATGTAGCAGACGTGTGGATGCTCACCGTTTTGCTGTGCATCTACGGGGTGGCTGCCGCCTTCATGGGGACGGCACCAGCCGCGGCGGTTGGTGATGCGGCAGGAGCGCGCGGGGGCCGGCCTGTCGCAGCCTTTCAGGCGTGCGCAGATGTCGGTGCCATTGTGGGGCCGCTGGTGGCCGGCGCGTTGGTAGATGCGGTCTCATACCCCGCAGCTTTTGCTTCCGCCGTCATCCTGATGTTCGCGGCGTCACTTTTCGCGTTGCGCATGCCGGCACGCAGCGCGCCGGAGCTTGACGCAAGATAGCTGTGCTCAGTCGCAGTTCCAGGGCTTGCGCATTAGTCAGGTGGCTCGTCTGGGTGCAGCCGGCAGGTGGATTCGCCATGCCGTGGTGTGAGCCGGTCACAAACTACAGGCTGCCCCGCACCGAATAATTGGCTTGAGGCAGTCGGTTTCTTTGCACACGGACGGGTTTCGGCCGAGGCTAGAACCTGATGGCGTGGGCACTCACCACCGGTTTTTGGGTGTGCTCCGTAGCGCCGGTGAATTATTACGGGAAGGTAAAAGTTTGCGATTCCTAAGGAACTTGTAAAGAAATACTGTCATTCCACAAGTCTGTGCAGTAGTG
>JAODMI010000011.1 GCA_025464755.1 Homoserinimonas sp. | reverse complement strand
ATCAACATCGGAGTTGAAGAACACGTCAATTTCCGAGATCTGCTTGTTGATATCGAGGTTCGCATCGTAGACCAATACATACATGCCAAGTACCAGCGAACGGAGGGTGAACCCGGCGTACACCTGTCGAGCGGCCGGGTTGGCGACCTTGACGGCGGCGAGCCCGATCCGGATGTCAGATTTTCCAGCGTCCTCAGACCCACTGGTAGCTGCTGGCTCTGCCACCGGCCCGGAACAGGCAGCGAGGAGGATCATGGAGCCAGCGACGGCGAAGGCCCACCCAATGCGGCGGCTGGTTCTTGGGGTGCGAGGGGTCATTTGAGGACTGCCTTTCGTGGTGAGGGAGGAGTTTGGCGGTTCGTCGGTGGAGTCAGGCCGGCGAGGTACGTGATGGCCGTGTCTGATGCAATTACGTCGGCATACTTCTGGTCGAGGTCGAAGAGCGCCTGCCGGTGCGCCGAGGCGGATCGGTCCCCGACCGCGTCCTCAAGAACCATGGGGCGGTAGCCGTACTGGACAGCGTCGACGGCGGTGGCCCGCACGCAGCCGCTCGTGGTGGCGCCGGTAATAAGGAGAGTGTCGACCTGGTGCGAGTTAAGGCGAGACACTAGGTCGGTCCCAAAGAACGAGCTCGCGTACTTCTTGACGATCACGGCCTCGTCTGGCCGCCTACCCAGGCGGGGGTCCAACTCGACAGCCGGAGTCCCCGCACGCAGCGTGACGATGCCCCGCTGTTTCTGCAGCCAAACTCCAGCGTCACCCATGCCTTCTTCGTCATAAGCAACGATGGTGTAGTAGATGGGAATCTGTGCGTTTCTTGCCGCCTCCAGCACAGTGACTGTAACGGCTAGTTGCGCGTCAAGGTTCGAGCCGAGTGGCATCGTGCGGTCGGTGAATGCCCTGATGTAGTCAATGACCACGAGGGCTGGACGGGAACCGAAGCCAATGCGCTGCCCAAAGCCGCGCTCGGCGAAAAGACGCTCATCATCCGTTGGTGTGCCCGTCATGCCAGACGCGCTTCGGGCCCGCGGCGGTCCGCACCAGTTGTCGCTGCATGTTTCCTTGTCGCCAGCCGTTCGACCGCTTGATCGTAGTGATTTTCGAGGTACCAGTCCGCGATGTCATCCGATGTCGTCAGCCAGACGTCGTCCTGCGCCGCGATGTATCGGAGGGCCTCCGCGAGGTACTTGTGTCGGTACGGGTGATTGATGATGAAGGGGTGCAGGGCCAACGACATGACTCCGCCGGTTCCCTCCTCGCGCATCTGGTCAAACTGGTCCACGATCATCCGTCCGAAAGCCTCGCCGCTGACGCCTTCGCCGAGGAACTTCGGGATGTCGTTGAGTTCCACTGTGTATGGCACGGAAATCATCCGGTGGCCGGGGACATTGAGCGGGAAGGGCTGCTCGTCACAGGGCCAATCGAGGAGATACGTGAAGCCGTTCTCCGCGAGGAGGTTCGGCGTCGCGGCCGTCTCGGTGAGGGCGGGGCCGAGCCATCCTTTTGGCTGCTGGCCAGTAACGCGGCGGAAGGTGTCGGTGAGTTCGGCAAGTGCGACGGCTTCCTCCTGCGGAGTCATGCCGACCCAGAACTCGGAGTTCGTTTTCCCGTGACCAACCCAGGACCAGCCGCGGTCGTTGCCTGCTTGGATGATTTCCGGGTATTGCGACCCCACGTCGGTATTGAGCAGCACGCTGGCGCGTAGGCCGCATTCGTCGAGCAGCTTCATCATGCGCCAGACGCCGACACGAGTGCCATAATCGCGCCACCCATGATTGAAAGGATCGGGAGTGTTAGCCGCTGTCGCCGGGTGCATGCTCGTAGCCTGCTTGCCGTATTGGAAGTGCTCAATGTTGAGCCCTATGTAGAAGGCAAGCTTGGCCCCGCCAGGCAACTCAAGGGGTTGGCGATCGGTGATGGGCCAATAGTCATATAGTTCGTTGTCCACGGGATCTCCTCATTGAGACGGTTGTTAAGGTTCACTGTTGCATTCCAGGTCAAACCCGCCCACATATTTCTGACTGCCAGAATCATGCTGCGGAATGGATCGGCCACCCGAGTCCCTAGCGCCCCGCACGGATAGCGCCAGCAAGGCACACAAACGAGGGGTGGGATAGGACCTCGCGTCGGAGGAGGGCCAGAACTCACGCCCCGGGCGATGCCCAGGGTCAAGGGCCCTCGACTTTCGGAGTCACGTCGGAGCCGAGGCGTGCACTCACCTCTCCAGGCTCCGTCGAAAGCCTCCGCTGGTGTGACGACCGGGACGGTTTCCGGGGGAGCGAACCACCCCGGTCAGACCGGCCATGCTGCCGCGGCGTGAGCGGTCCGAGCAAGTCGCCTTTTCGGGCATCCGGCCCCAGATGACTCCCGGTTCGAGAGCCGCGTTTCGTCGCCTACCAATTCATACCTGCACCATTTAGTTCTTATGTGCAGAAAAGGGGCCCTGGTGCAAGAAGTTCATCTAGCCCACCGCGGTGGGCACTTCTCTCATACAGCTGCGATCGCTTCCCTCGCCGTGCAAGGGGCACTCGCGGGATAATCGTCCGTAATGCGGGGACGTCTGCACGCGGGGCGAACTGCGCGACACTTTGCTGGCCCTGATCCCGCGGCTGCACGGCCGGTGATTTATCCTGCTTGACGCGGATCTCAGCCGGCTGACCGGCGCGGCTAGCCAGCGAGCAACGGCAGCATGGCGGCGGCACACGCCCAGATGAGGCTGACGAATGTTCCGATGATGAAACGTTCACGCGCTTCTGCTGCATCGAGCTCCGTGAAGCGCCCGACGCCTTTGATGGCGACTATGACGGCGAGTGCTGCCGGAAACCCGGCGACCAGCGCACCTACGGTGGCAAGTCTTTCGAGTAGGCCGATGGTTTGGCCCCCACGCAGCACTTCTTGGGGCTCTGAAGCGATGATGATACCGCCGTGTTGTCCGGTTTTCACGCTATCTCGTGTGGCCAAGCGCAGCGTCGCCGTTGTTGCCGGCCCTCCGCCGACTACGGCTATGGCGATTGCGATGATGGTGAGGGAAATGCTTGCAGCCGGGTTGCCGCCTTGTCTGGGAAGGGCTGCTATGACGAGGGCTACGCCCAGGAAGACGGCTGAGCTGGCGATTATCCAGAGGGTTTTGCGCGTCCAGGCAAGGACGGCAAGGAGTAACGAACCGATGGCGAAGATGAAAAGGGCCGCCCAGTATGCGATCGCCAAAAGGGTCGTCATTCTATACTCCAGTCCGGATCGGTGTTCGTTACGCGTTCCAGGTTTTCGAGGATCCTAACAACGGAGGGAACGGCGTCGCGTTCTATGCGGATGGCGGCCGCCCGCGCCCGATCGCTGACGGCGGCCGCAGAGATGCCGAGCACTGCTGCGGCTTGTGCTTGTGTGCCGCCCGTGGCCAGCGTGTCGAATAGTTCCCAACCCTGAGGGCTGCGTCTTGCGCGCAGTTCGAGAAGAAGATCAAGTATCGACTGCGCGTCGGAGGCGCGGGGCCAGCCGGCTTCATACCCTTCTACGCGCACAGCAACCCGCGTCTGGCGTTTTTTGGCTTCGGTCACGGCGTCACGAGCGGCGTTGAAGGCGGGGCCGGAGGCCTCCCGCGTATCACGGGGGAGAGGGCTCCGTATCTCGCCGATTCCAATTCCTACGCTCCAGCGTCTGGTTCGGGTCAGTCGCAGGGTGATGTCAACGAGGGTGGCGGCGTCCGCGGTGAGCACCTGGATCTCATCACCGGCGTTGCGGTCGGCTGGAAGGGCGAGCGTTTCGGCGTAGTCCTGATTGAGTGTTGTGCGCCAGTGATCGACAAGGTCGGCTGTGGTCCTGCTGGAGCGCTGATCGGCGGAGATGACGAACATGTGAAAATCCCATCGCTATAACCATAAGGTTATAGACCTTATTTATGTAAAACAAGGATATAGGCCTAATCCACCTGTCTATGGTCTGCAGCCTTTACGCGGTGCACTCATTTTGCCTAGATCCCGCGCTGGTACGGTTATAACCGTGTCAACACCGCCATCCGCTGCCCTGTCAAGCCAGCACAACGACGATTCCTTCCCCGACATCTGGGAAGAGCTGCTGTGGCGTGGACACGTGCATGTGTCCACGGATCAGGCTGAACTGAAGCGGCTGCTCGCAGGGCCACCGATCACGTACTACTGCGGTTTCGACCCCACCGCGCCCAGTCTTCACCTCGGTAATCTCGTGCAACTTCTTGTGATGCGGCGACTGCAGTTGGCTGGGCACCGACCACTTGGCTTAGTCGGTG
>JAODMI010000042.1 GCA_025464755.1 Homoserinimonas sp. | reverse complement strand
CGCATCCGCGCATCCCCCCAGCCCGCCCATCCGGAAAATCAGGAATATCGGTCGAAAATCATCTGAAACCGTGACGGATGTCGCCCCAGCGCTAAGAATTCCTGAGTTTTCGCGGCGGCACCGGTTCGGCTGACGGGAGAGGGCGCGGTGCGCGGGTATGGTCGATCGGGTATGAACCGTCCACTTACCGCCGTCTTCGCCGCCCTCGAAGCTCTGCTCGTCGTCGGCATCGGTGTCGGCATTTCGCTCGTGCCCCTCACCGTCATGTGGGCTTTCCAATACGGGCTTCAGATTGACTGGATTGTTTTCTGGCGCGCGGCCGTTGATATCTGGCTGCTCGGCCATGGCGTGGATATGCGGGTCGCACTGGACCCCACCGTTGCGGCCAGCGTCGGTTTCGAGGCCGCGTCCGATCCCTTCAGGCTCAGCCTGGCGCCGCTCGGTTTCGCTGTTCTCACCCTCCTCATGGGCCAGCGCGCTGGCCGCCGGATAGCCGAAACCACGCACTACCTAATCGGCATCGGCGTCGCGCTCGGCACCTTTGCGCTCCTCGCGGGTGGCCTCACACTCACGGCCGTTCACGATCTCGCCCGGCCGTCCCTTCCGCAGGGCACCCTCCTGACCACTCTCGTGTTCATGGTGGGCCTGGGTATTGGTGCGGTGCTTGCCAGGCAGCGCCTGGGCGGTACGAAAAGGGATGCTGTAACCGAAATGATCCGTGAACGGCTTAAGGCCGTTCCGCCCCATGCCGTCGCAGTAATCCGGTCATCCGTCACCGGGGGAGCGGCCGCTGCGGCAGCTGTCATCGCGGGCGCCGCGGTCATAGTGGCGGTGCTTCTAGTGACCAACTACGCCGACATCATCTCGCTTTACGAAGGCGTGCAGGCCGGAGTCCTCGGCGGCGTGGCCATCACTATCGCCCAACTGGCGTTCGTTCCGAACCTGGTGGTATGGGCGGGCGCCTGGTTGATCGGCCCGGGTTTCGCTATCGGCTCCGGATCAGCGGTCAGCCCCCTCGGCACAACCCTCGGTCCCTTACCGGCTATCCCGGTGCTAGGTGCCCTTCCCACTGGGGACCTGGCGTGGGGTTTCCTTGGTCTGCTCGTGCCCATCATCGCGGGCTTCCTCGCCGGCGTGGTCGTGAGGCCGCGGCTCCTGCGCGGTATCGGCACGCGCTCGCGGGCACTCTGGTTTAGTGTGACCGGATTCTCCGTCGGAGCTACCGCCGCGCTCCTATTGGGCCTGCTCGCGTGGGCTTCCGCGGGGTCCGCCGGTCCCGGGCGCCTGGCGGAGGTCGGCCCCTCGGCGCTCTGGGTTGGCGTGTTCGTGCTGCTCGAAGTCGGGCTGGCTGGCGTCCTCGGACTGTATGCCGCCGGCATCCGCAGCAAGGCTGAGACGAGTCAGGATCCGTAGACCGTCACGGTAGGCTTGACCAGTGCTGAAACTGGTCGTGCTGATCTCCGGCGGAGGGTCAAACCTCAAGTCGCTCCTCGAGGCGGCAGGGGACGCGGAATACCCGGCCAGGGTCGTCGCCATCGGCGCGGACCGGGACGCAGAGGGCCTGGCCCATGCGGAGGCCTTCGGTATTCCGTCATTCTCCGTACCCTTCTCGAGCTATCCCAACCGCGACGCATGGGGCGGGGTGCTCCTGGAGCAGATCCAGCAGTGGCAGCCAGATCTCGTCATTCTGAGCGGCTTCATGCGCCTGCTTCCGGACAGCGTCGTTTCGGTATTGTCGCCGAATCTGATCAACACGCATCCGGCGTACTTACCAGAGTTTCCGGGTGCCCACGGCGTGCGCGACGCGATCGCCGCGGGAGTCACCGAGACCGGCGCCAGCGTCATCGTCGTCGATGAGGGCATCGACAGCGGACCGATCATCGCCCAAAAACGTGTGCCTGTTCACCCGGGGGACACCGAGCAGACATTGCACGACCGCATCAAGCTCGTCGAGCGCGAGCTGCTCGTGCAGACCGTTCTCGACATCGCCAACGGAGTTATCGACCTCAAGGAGCTGACCGCATGAGCGGGCCGACACATGACTCATCCGACTACCGCGACCGGGATGCGATCCCGATCCGCCGGGCACTGATTTCGGTGAGCGACAAGACGGGATTGGTGGAGCTTGCCAGCGCCCTCGCCGGTGCCGGCGTCGAAATTGTCTCCACCGGATCAACCGCCAAAATAATTGCGGAGGCCGGCTACCCTGTCACGCAGGTGGCCACCGTCACCGGATTCCCCGAGTCGCTCGACGGTCGCGTGAAGACGCTGCACCCGGCGATTCACGCCGGCATCCTCGCCGACCTGCGCCTCGCCCACCACGAAGTGCAGCTCGCTGAACTGGGCGTCGCTCCTTTCGAGTTGGTGGTGGTCAACCTTTATCCCTTCGTTGAGACTGTGGCCTCAGGGGCAGTGGGAGATGCCGTCGTCGAACAAATCGATATCGGTGGCCCGGCCATGGTGCGCGCAGCGGCGAAGAACCACGCCAACGTGGCTATCGCCGTGTCACCAGACAGCTACCAGCAACTCATCAAGGCCGTCACCTTGGGGGGGACGACGCTCGCGCAGCGTCAGCGCCTCGCTGGCGAAGCGTTCGCTCACACCGCCGCGTACGACACGGCTGTGGCTGGATGGTTCGCGGGCAACGTGGGTGTTCGCGCGAGTCGAGCCTCGACAAGCATGATCAGCGGGGGCAGCTCGGTTGGTGAGCCAACTGCGGCACCAGCGTCTGGGGAAGGGATCAGTACTTTCACGGTGACTGCTCGTCTCGCGCAGAACCTGCGTTACGGCGAGAACTCGCACCAGGCGGCTGCGCTCTACGTGGACGAGAATGGCAGCGGTATTGCGCAAGCGACCCAGCTCCATGGGAAAGAGATGTCGTACAACAACTACGTGGACGCGGATGCGGCACTTCGTGCCGCGTTCGACTTCCGTGAACCTGCCGTTGCCATCATCAAGCATGCGAATCCGTGCGGTATCGCTGTCGCCCGCGGTTCGGGCGACCCGATCGCATCCGCGCACAGGCGGGCACACGCCTGCGACCCGGTTTCTGCATTCGGGGGAGTGATCGCCGCCAACCGGCCGATCACAGCCGCGGCCGCCGAATCGATCAAGGATATCTTCACCGAGGTCGTCGTCGCCCCCGATTTCGAGCCCGACGCGCTTGAGATTTTGCAGGGCAAGAAAAATATTCGGCTCCTGAAGCTTCCGGCTGATTTCCGCCGTACGGAGCAAGAGTTCAAGCAAGTTTCCGGCGGGATCCTGGTCCAGTCGGTCGATAACTATGACAATTTCAGCTCCGTTGGTTGGCAGCGGGTATCCGGCAGGCCAGCGGATGACGCCACCCTCGCAGACCTCGAATTCGCCTGGCATGCGGTGCGTGCCGTGAAATCGAATGCGATTCTGCTTGCCAAGGGCGGAGCTTCCGTCGGCGTGGGAATGGGACAGGTTAACCGGGTGGATTCTTGCCACCTGGCCGTCACGCGTGCAGGCGAGCGTGCTCAGGGAAGCGTCGCGGCGTCAGACGCCTTCTTCCCGTTCGCCGATGGGTTGCAGGTGCTCCTTGACGCGGGAGTAAGCGCAGTCGTGCAGCCAGGCGGGTCGGTTCGCGATGAGGAAGTGATTGCGGCGGCCAAGGAAGCCGGTGTGACCATGTACTTCACGGGAGAGCGTCACTTCTTCCACTAGAGGTGGGTGATCGAGCGTGTCGTGATTCGCCAACGGGGGTTCGGCGCGCTCGACCGGCGACCCGTTCCATAGTGAACTCATAGCCGCGATGGTCGCCTCCGCCCCGCGCGCCCCCATAGGCTCGAAGTATGACTGACAACCCGAGGTCCCTGTCCGTGCTGCGCCGTATCGCCGCGTCCCTTGTGTCGGCGCTGGCCGTCGCTGCCGTCGCACACTTCGCGGCCGTACTCGCTTTCTTCGCCGCCGGTGGCGGCGACCCGGCATATTTCATCTCCCTTAGCGACTTTTTCCTCCCGGCCAGCCTGGTCGCCTTCGTGCTGCTTGCGCTTTTCGCCGTATTGGAGGGCTACCGGTTCTGGTTCACCGCTGTTGCAACCGGACTAGTAGCCAGCGTCGTCGCTGTTCTCGCCGGATCGATGCTTGTCATCATGCTCGATGGCACTGTCATCGGCTCGGATGTCGCCGCCTATGTTATTCAGGGCCTCGGCGGCCCCCACCTCATCTTCATCGTCGCGGCTACCATTGCTGCAGCCACGCTTGGGCGCCGCATCTGGAAAGTGATGGGCGGTGGACAGGCAACGGTCAGCGCTACAGCAGAACGCCGCATCGCTTTGGTGCGTCTGCCCGCGAGCAACCTGGCCGAAGGTGAAGTCACGCACATCGCGCGTACCGACGTCGACACCGAGCTGGCCGACCACCAGTGGGAGAACTACGTTGAAGCGCTGAACGACAACGGCTGGGAAACCCAGGAAGTTGCAGTTGCCGATCAGCACGCCGATTCCGTGTTCATCGAGGACACTGTCGTACTTTTCGGCACCTGCGCGGTCATCGCGAGCCTTGGGGCTGAGTCCCGCGTCGGGGAGTCGACGGATGTTGAACTCACGATTCGCGAGCTCGGTCTGCGGGTGGAGCGCATCGAGCTTCCGGGAACCTTGGACGGCGGTGATGTGCTCAAGGTAGGACGTACCGTTTACGTTGGCCGTGGCAGCCGCACGAATGCCGAGGGTATCCGTCAATTGCGCGCCATCATCTCGCCCCTCGGTTACAGTGTTGTCGCCGTACCGATGTCCAAGGCGCTGCACCTCAAAACCGCAGCCACCGCACTTCCGGACGGCACGGTTATCGGGCTACCGGCGCTGCTGGACGACACCAGCATTTTCGAACGATTCCTTGCTGTTCCCGAGGCTCACGGGGCCGCAGTGGTGGTGCTGAACCACGACGCCGTGCTGATGTCACGGGCTGCGCCCCTGACCGCCGCGCTGATCGCGGACCTGGGTTACCGGGTGGTCACCGTCGACATCAGCGAGTTTGAGAAGCTGGAAGGGTGCGTCACCTGCTTGTCTGTGCGAGTGCGCTGACCAACGCTGCTCGCGCTAGGGCAGCAGGAGGTCGAGGTCGGGGGCCGACTTCAAAACTCCATACTTGACGGCCTGATCGCCGAGCAGGGATGCCGACGCCCGGTCGACCCGGACGGGGAAAGTCGGTAGCACTATGGACTTACCCACGGTCGCCGGAGTCTTGGCGTAGGTTCCGATGATGTCCCGGACGAGGTCGTCGTTCGACTCGGCGAATTCCAACGATTTGGTCACTGCCGCCTGGAAGCGGGCGACGAGCTCGGGGTTCTGTTTCATGAGTTTGGCGCTGGCGAAGTAGGCGGCAACATCCAATTTTGGGTCGAAGCTCGCGTACGTGTAGTTGAGCACCCTGTGTCCCGCCGCCTTCGCCGCGGTGACGAACGGTTCCACAACAAATGCAGCATCGACCGTTCCCGCTTCCAGCGCCGCAGCAGCGTTGGGGAATGGGACCTCGGTGAAGGTGATGGTGGCCGAGTCAGCACCTGCGTTGTCGACGAGCGTGCGGATGACGGTGTCATTGATATTGCCGACACTGTTGTTCGAGATGGTCTTGCCTTCCAGATCGGCAAGTTGCTGGATGTCTGAGTCGGCGCGCACAATGACCGCGCCGAAATCTAGGCTCGTGTCGCCAGAGGACGCCACGGCCGGACTCACAATTTTCACGGTGGCCGCGTCTTCATTTGCGGCCATAAGGGAGAGCATGTTACTGAACCCGAACTGGTAGTCGCCGTCTACGACGGCGGGGACGATGTTCGCTCCGCCCGTGGCGAATGACGTGATTGTCAGGTTGATCCCTTCCTCGGCGAAGAAGCCTTGGTCCAGGCCGAGGTAGAGCGGCGCCGTGTCGGAGATGGGGATGACGCCCACCGTGGCATCCATCAGCTTTTCGGAGTCGGCTGTTAGCGCCGAGCATCCGGGGAGCATCATGCAGGCCACAAGGGCCGTAGCGCTTCCCGCCCGCGTCTTCTTCTTCACTGATATTTCCGATCGTCCTAATCCATACGTTGTCATAGTTGTTCCCGCAGGCGCCACCACCCAGTACGGGGGCCGCGATGTGCGCGTCCCCGCTGTTTGCCCGCCCGTTTTCTCCGGCGTATGGTCTAGGGTTGCCCTTTCGGCGGCCATCTCATCCACTTCTCGGCTCGGGGTCTTCAACTGTCTGCAGCATCACGGCGGCGCAATCGCGCTGTAAGAACTACCGGAACCTTCCGGTCGATCGCCCGCATCTACCCATATGCGAAGCCGGCAATGCCGCGTATCTACCTGGGCATGGGTGCCGCACTCATTGCGAGCCTCGTAGCCTTGCTGATCCCGCAGGTGCTGCAGACTCTGGTGGACGGCCCATTGCAAGATGGCGACGCCCAGGAGATTCTGTTCCCGGTGCTGCTTGTCCTGGGGTTGGGAGTTCTCGAAGCGGCGATGATCTGGCTGCGCCGGTGGTTCGTCCTGCAGCCGGGAACGCATGTGGAGGCCCGCATGCGCAACAGCCTCTACCGCCAGTTGCAAGAGCTTCCGGTAAGTTTCCACGACCGGTGGCCCAGCGGCCAGTTGCTTTCGCGTGCCGTCAGCGACCTCAACCTGGTGCGCCGGTGGATCTCGTTCGGTATCGTGCTGCTCGTCGTCAATGTCGCCACCATCGTCATCGGCCTCATCTTCCTGCTCAGCATCAGCTGGATGCTCGGCGTCATCTTCCTGGTCTGCTCTATTCCCCTTTGGGTGTACGGATACGTCTTCGAAAACAAGTACTCGCAGATAGCCAGACACAGTCAGGACCAGGTCGGCGACCTCGCGACCTCCGTAGAGGAGTCGGTTCACGGCATCCGCGTTCTGAAAGCGTTTGGCCGGGGCAAAGATGCTTTGGAGCGGTTCGGTGTGCAGGCTGAGAGGTTGCGTGCGACAGAAATCGAGAAGGCGAGGGCCATCGCCGGCATTTGGTTGTGGTTGCTGCTCATCCCGGATCTCACTTTCGCGCTGAGCTTGCTCGGAGGCGTGTGGCTTGCCGCCAACGGAGAGTTGACAGTCGGCGAACTGGTTGCATTTTTCGCCACCGCAACGGTTCTGCGCTTTCCCGTGGAGTCAATCGGGTTTCTCCTTTCTATGACCTTCGACGCACGTACGGCAGTGGACCGGTACTTCGAGGTTATGGATTCGGTCAACACCATCACCGACCCAGCCGAGCCACAGATCCTCGAACACCCCGAAGGTCGGGTCGTTTTCACTGATGTTCACTTCAGGTACCAGGACGCGCCGAATGACTTCCCTGATCTTCTCAACGGCATCAACCTTGCGCTCGACCCCGGCGAGACGATGGCCCTCGTCGGGTTGACGGGCAGCGGTAAGTCGACGTTGACGGCGTTGACGACGCGGCTCTACGACGTGAGTTGCGGCACGATAACCCTTGACGGCATTGACATCCGGGATCTTGCGCGTGCCGATCTGCGTCGCCATATTGCCATGGCCTTCGAGGATGCCATTCTCTTTTCCGCCACCGTCCGCGAAAATGTTCTGCTGGGGCGACCAGACGCGTCGGAGGAAGACCTCGCCGAAGCGCTGTCCATCGCGCAGGCCGACTTCGTCCACTCGCTGCCCCAGGGTCTCGACACGATCATCGGCGAGGAGGGAATGAGCCTGTCCGGAGGCCAACGTCAACGCCTTGCACTGGCTCGCGCTGTCGCGGCGAAGCCTTCCGTTCTCGTTCTCGACGACCCTCTCTCGGCTCTCGACGTGGACACGGAAGCGCTTGTCGAGGCGGCGCTTCGCCGCGTCCTTGCATCAACTACCGCACTGATTGTGGCTCATCGACCGTCAACGGTGATGCTTGCCGACCGCGTTGCCCTCCTTGAGGAGGGGCGTATCACGGCCGTCGGCACGCATTCGCAATTGCTGGCCACCAACGAGCATTATCGCTTCGTCATATCAAGCCTCGACGAAGATGAGGTGACCGGGTGAGCCTCAACGGGGTTGAGGGTGAGGACCGCAATGATTTCACCCGCGAGGAGAGCAAGCAGATTCGCAACCGATCGCGTCGTCTGCTGATGTCTTTGCTGCGTCCGCTCTGGGGACGAGTGACTTTGACCATGGGTGTCGTCATTGTGAGCACTGTTGCCCAGGTGGTCGGCCCGGCTCTCATCGCGTACGGTCTTGATCATGGCCTGCCAGCGTTGGTCAACCACGACTCGCTACCTCTGGCTCTGGCTGTTGGTGCGTATGTGGTGGCCGGGGTTGTGGGAGCCGTACTCATCTCCTGGTACACAGTTCTTGCCGCACGCATCGGCCAGGCTGTACTGATCGACCTGCGCAAGCGCGTTTTCCATCAGACACAGAACCTCAGCCTTGAGTTCCACGAAAGCTACACCTCCGGGCGAATCATTGCGCGCCAAACGAGTGACCTCGACAGCATCAGGGAACTGCTCGATTCCGGCATCAACCAGCTGGTGCAGGGCGCCCTGTTCATGTTATTCATCGCCGCGGCACTGTTCTCGGTCGACTGGCTGAGCGGCATCATCCTGTTCGCGACGCTGATTCCGCTGGGGTTTTTGTTTCGTTGGTTTCAGGTTCGGTCACAAGTCGGCTTTCGGCGCACGCGGATCGCCTCCGCCCGTCTGATTGTGCACTTTGTGGAGAGCATGACCGGTATCCGTGCGGTGAAGGCGTTTCGTAAGGAGAAGCGCAACGCAGAAGAATTCGGGCGCCTGACCGAGGATTACCGTGACGCCAACAGCAAGGTGATCCAGCTGTTCGGCGTGCTCGATCCGGGTCTTGTGCTGATTGGGAACGTGGCGCTTGCCGCCATGCTGCTCGTCGGCGGGCTGCGGGTAGCTAACGGCGAGCTGGCGATCGGTGTATTGCTGGCTGTTCTGCTCTACACGCGACAGTTCTTCCTGCCCGCACAAGAGATGGGTATGTTCTACAACGCCTACCAGTCCGCATCTGCTGCACTGGAGAAGATCTCGGGAGTGCTGGAAGAGAAGCCGAGCGTTCCCGACCCCACGACACCCATCGACTTGTGGCAGGCGAAAGGGGCGGTGCGTTTCGACGGCGTCGAGTTCGCCTACACCCCCGATCGTGTGATTCTGCCTAGATTCACGCTAGAGATTCCGGCCGGTCAGACCATCGCGCTGGTGGGCTCCACGGGAGCAGGAAAGTCGACGCTGGCCAAGCTCATCTCCCGGTTTTATGACCCGACGGATGGACGCATATCGCTTGATGGCGTTGACCTTAAGCGCCTGCACCCTAAAGACCTTCGCCGAGCCATCGTCATGGTGACGCAGGAGGCGTATCTTTTTTCGGGAACGGTCAGCCACAACATTGCTCTCGGTAAGCCGGATGCTTCACATGCAGAAATCGTTGCGGCGGCTAAGGCGGTGGGTGCCCATAGCTTCATCACGGGCCTTCCGAATGGTTACGAAACGGATGTGAACAAGCGCGGGGGGAGGGTGAGCGCCGGGCAGCGACAGCTCATTTCCTTCGCCCGCGCATTCCTCGCCGACCCGGTCGTGCTCATCCTCGATGAAGCGACAGCTTCGCTCGACATCCCCAGCGAACGGCTCGTGCAGGAGGGGCTGCAAACCCTGCTGGCCGATCGTACAGCCATCATCATCGCCCACCGGTTGTCGACCGTATCTATCGCTGATCGTGTGCTGGTGATGCAGCATGGCCGCATCATCGAGGATGGTTCCCCGTCTGAGCTCATCAGCGGCAGCGGACGCTTTTCGCAGATGCATGCTGCCTGGCGCGATTCGCTGGTTTAGGTGCTCCCTACGGCGCCCAGCGCGCGTGCGTGAGGTCCACTCGAAAGTCACCAGATGTCGACCACAGCAGTGGCGTGTCCTCCGCACGAAAGTTGTCGAGCGCGCGAGCTTCTTTGTCCACGGCCGCATGCCCGTTTGATCGGATGACGCGCCACCAGGCGACATCGTGCCCGTAGTGCGACATCACCTGGCCCACCGCCCGCGCGGCGCGCGATCCTACGGCGGCAGCAACATCGCCGTAGGTCATTACGCGTCCAGGCGGTATTGAGTCGACCACTTCGAGCACGCGGGAGACGAAATCGGTCACGGGAAGCTACAGCTCGAGGGCTCCCACTTTTTCGCCGTACTGGGTTTCGCCGACGATCACGAATCCCACGTGCAGAAAAAATTCTTCCGGGCTGTCTTCGCCCGGCTCCCATATCACGGTCAGGCGGCTAAACCCTCGTCTGCTGGCCTCGGCTGCGGTTTGCTCCACAGCAAAGCGACCGACGCCACGCCCCTGAGTTTCCGCGTCGACGTTCATGCGCCAGATGCAGCTACGAAATTCTTCATCGAGCGCATCCGGATCGAAATTCGCCATGATGAACGCGACGACCTGGTCGCTCTCGTCCACAACGACCCGCGACCAGTTCGTGCTCGGATCGAGGAAGGGCCCGGCCATGGCGTAGGAGACCGGCGCGATGAATTGTTCCTGCCCCGGCTTGAGGGTGAGGTTATTGGCCGCAACGGCGTTCTTTGCGGACAGCTCTTCCAGTCTCAGTTCGCCCATGCGTTTAGGCTAGCGCCGAAGCCGCGGCGACGCACCCGTAGGGCTTCGCGAAGTCGTGAAGCGCGCGCTTAAGTATCTCGACATCAAGATAGTTTGACACGACGGGTAAGCTGTACGGAGCGTGAACAAGCGCAAGATTTTCATAGGCCAAAACCGCGGCCGCAGTGGGCAAATATGAGGAGTACCAGTGTCAAAAATCAAGGTTGAAGGAACCGTCGTCGAGCTCGACGGCGACGAGATGACGCGCATCATCTGGCAGAAAATCAAAGAAACGTTGATCCACCCGTACCTCGACATCAACCTCGAGTACTACGACCTCGGTATCGAGAAGCGGGATGAGACCGACGACCAGATCACCATCGACGCGGCACACGCCATCCAAAAGCATGGCGTCGGCGTCAAATGCGCAACGATCACGCCGGATGAGGCCCGTGTCGAAGAGTTCGGCCTGAAGAAGATGTGGAGGTCGCCGAACGGTACCATCCGTAACATTCTCGGCGGCGTCATCTTCCGCGAACCGATCATCATCTCCAACATCCCGCGCCTGGTGCCGGGATGGAACAAACCGATCATCATCGGCCGCCACGCGTTCGGCGACCAGTACCGCGCCACTGACTTCCGCTTCGCTGGCGAGGGCACTCTGAGCGTGAGCTTCACCCCGAAGGATGGCTCCGAGCCGCAGCAGTTCGAGGTGTTCCAGTCCCCAGGTGATGGGATCGCCCAGGTTCAGTACAACCTCGACGCCTCGATCATCGATTTCGCACGCGCATCCCTCAACTACGGCTTGAGCCGCAACTACCCGGTCTACCTCTCAACCAAGAACACGATCCTGAAGGCCTATGACGGTCGATTCAAGGACATCTTCGAGGACATCTACCAGACAGAGTTCAAGGAGAAGTTTGAGGCAGCTGGCCTCACCTACGAACACCGCCTCATCGACGACATGGTGGCATCAGCCATGAAGTGGGAGGGCGGCTACGTCTGGGCGTGCAAGAACTACGACGGTGACGTTCAGTCCGACACCGTCGCGCAGGGCTTTGGTTCACTTGGCCTGATGACCTCAGTTCTCAGCACGCCAGACGGACGGATCGTCGAAGCCGAGGCAGCGCACGGCACCGTCACCCGCCACTACCGCCAGCACCAGGCCGGTAAGCCCACCTCCACAAACCCGATCGCGTCGATCTACGCGTGGACGCGTGGCCTCGCCCACCGCGGCAAGCTGGACAACAACCAGGCCTTGATCGAGTTCAGCCACACGTTGGAAGACGTTGTCATCAAGTCGGTTGAGGCCGGCAGCATGACCAAGGATCTCGCTCTCCTGGTCGGACCCGACCAGGCGTACCAGACCACCGAGGAGTTTCTCGCGACGCTGGATGCGAACCTCAAGGCCCGCATGGCTGCGTAGCTACCGCACTAAGGGAAGCCCCCGTCTGGGACGGGGGCTTCCCTTCGTTAACGTGATGCTCGTCACCAGACACCAGACACCAGTCACATCGCGACAGCATCGAACCAGCGAGTGGCTAAAAAACCTTGCCCGGATTCAGAATTCCCTGTGGATCGAACACCGCCTTCACCTGCCGTTGTAACTCCAGCTGATCCGCCCCGAGCTCATCACCCAACCAACGCTTCTTAAGCAGTCCAACACCGTGCTCACCGGTCAATGTCCCCCCGAGGCGAAGCGCCGTGGCGAAGAGTTCTCCGGCTGCTTGCCAAACGTGATCGGGAACATCATCACCGTGGAAGACGAAGTTTGGGTGCAGGTTGCCGTCGCCGGCATGTGCCACGGTGGGTATCCGGATGCCGAACTTCTGCTCCAGCTCCACGATTGCCGCGAACATGGCTGGCAGCTGGCTTCGCGGAACCGATACGTCCTCGATCAGTACTGTGCCTGTGGCTTCCAGTGCTGGATGGAACGCGCGGCGGATGGCTAGCAGCTGCTCTCCCCATACCGGGTCCTTGGTCAGCTCAGCGTCTCCGCCGAACGCGATGATGGTGCGCAGTGCCTCCTCGGCCTGACGTTCGCTAACGGGACCATCGGTCTGCACCAGAAGGTAACTGGCGCCCCGCGAGGCCAGGTCGACGTTCAGGTGCGTCCCGATGATTTCGAGCGAAGCGGCATCCAGCAGCTCCATGACGGCTGGGCCGATTCCGGTTGCCGTGATTGCGGCGGATGCGGCAGCAGCCTCAGTCACCGAGGGAAAGTAAGCGCCGATAGTCATGACGGCACCCTCTACCAGCCGCCGAAGGCGCAGGGTGGCTTCTACGACAACACCCAGCGTGCCCTCTGATCCGATCATCAATGCGGTCAGGTCTAAACCGGTGACGCCTTTGACGCTGCGGTGCCCGAGGCTGAGCAGGCGCCCGTCGGCTAGAACCACCTTGAGCCCGAGGATTGCCTCACGTGTTACGCCATACTTGGCGCAGAGCAGGCCACCGGCATTGGTCGCTATGTTTCCACCGACCGTGGAAATCGCCCGGCTGGCTGGGTCGGGTGCGAACCAGAGGCCGTGGTCGAGCAGCTGATCGTTCAGGTCGCCGTTGATCACCCCCGGTTGCACCACGGCCAGCTCGTCGTCTGGGCTGATTTCCAACACACGGTTCATTGCCAGCAGCGACAGCACAATCTCACCGTCGCCGGCCACGGCTCCTCCAGCCAGTCCGGTGCCCGCCCCGCGCGGGACGACCGGAATGCCGTACGCGGTCGCCAGGCGCATAGTGACCTGCACGTCAGCGACCGTGCGCGCGGTAACAACGGCCAGCGGTGGCGCCTCTGAGACATACCCCGACTTATCTGCCCGGGTGAGGGCCAGCGCGCTTGGGTCGGTGGAGACGGCATCGCCGAGGGCGGACTTCAGGTCGGCAATGATGTCATGTGGCACGCCGTCCAACTTATCGCGCTCAGATTCGGGGGCCAACAAAGCAGAGGGGGCCGAGGTTTGCTCGGCCCCCTCTGGTCGTGGGCTACGCCGTGACCGACTGCTGCTTCTGCGGCGCCGCGGACGACGAGATTTCGACCTTGCGTGGCTTCGCGCGCTCGCTCACCGGAATCATCACACTGAGCACACCGTTGTCGTAGTTCGCGCTGATGCCTGCGGTGTCAATTCCGTCACCCAGATTGAGCTGGCGCAGGAACGACCCGCTGGGGCGCTCGTGTGCCAGCCACTTGCCGCCCTCGGCGCTGCGCGGCGTGCGCTCGGCACGGAGAGTCAGCACCTGGCCGTCAACGTCCACGTCAACCGACCCTGGGTCGATGCCCGGCAGGTCAGCGTGCAGGATGTAGTGGTCGGCTTCGCGGTAGAGGTCGATTGGCATGAATCGAGGCCCCTGTTGCGAGTCGAGGAGGTTCGCAGCTAGGCGATCCAGCTCACGGAATGGGTCGAACATCATGGCCATTGTCATCAACTCCTTAACATCGGGCCCTTGTGGGGCTGTCTGCAGAGTTGAGTCAAGGCAACTCAACTCATGAAAAAATGCTAGCACCGTGGCGGGGGAGTGCCAAGTCAAAAATGTGATTGCGCACCGGACTGGTCTTGCGCCGCGCCGCCCGGCCGCAGGCGTGATGCTCGTCACCGGTGAAGCATGATGCTCGTGGCCCGAGCATGGTTTCAGTCCACCTCGCCAGGCCGGCTTGCCCGTGCTGGCGAGGTTTGCACGGGTAAGGGCTGGAGGGTGCTGGGGGTGCAGGTTTTCCGACTTCATCGTGGTCGGAATCTTTGGGTCATGGCGCTTCTTCGCCTTCTGGATCTGCGCTCCGACTCCGAGTAGCGTCGAAGGGTGAGGAGGAAAAACTGATGCCGGAATGGCTACTGCTGACCATTGGGATCACTGCCGTGGTCATCGCGGTGGCGGGCCTGGTCGTGATGTATGTAATGGCGCGTTGACAGCTCAATCTCAGCTGCCCGCAGCGTCCGGGGCTCATGCGTTCAGTTAAGCGGCTCATGCGTGCACATTGCCCGCATCCCCGGGCGCAATACCGCCTTCGAGTGGTCAGGCTGGGGCGTAATTTGGGGAACTATTTTTCGCCCCGCGAGGTTAATCTTCTCTATGGATGTGAATACCATTGCCGTAACCACCATTGATGGTGTGGAGACAACGTTGGCTGAGTATGACGCACAGGTGAAGCTTGTCGTGAACGTAGCGTCACGCTGCGGCCTCGCTCCCCAGTACGAGAAGCTCGAACAGTTGCAGAAGACATACGCGAGACGAGGATTCACTGTCCTTGGCTTTCCGAGCAACCAGTTTCTTCAGGAGCTGTCTGCGCAGGAGGCCATCAAAATGTACTGCTCCACAACTTGGGGTGTCACCTTCCCCCTGTTCGAGAAGGTGAAAGTCAACGGTCGTTCCCGTCATCCGCTGTACGAAGAGCTAACGAAGGTCCCCGATGCTGCAGGGAAGGCAGGAAAGGTCAGGTGGAACTTCGAGAAGTTTCTCATTGCCCCGAATGGCCAGGTGCACCGTTTCCGTTCGACGACCGAACCTGATGCCCCGGAGATAATTGCGCTCATTGAAGCAGCGCTGCCTGCGTAGCTACTTGAAGATGATTGTGCGCTGACCATCCTGCAGCACTCGGTTCTCAGCGAACCATTTCACGGCTTGCGTGAGCGTGCGAGATTCCTCGTCCTGTCCGATTGCCACAAGCTCAGAGGGGCTACGCGAGTGGTCCACACGCACAACGTTCTGCTCGATGATCGGCCCCTCATCGAGGTCGCTGGTGACGAAGTGCGCTGTCGCGCCGATCAACTTCACGCCACGGGCATGCGCCTGTCGGTACGGGTTAGCTCCCTTGAACCCGGGCAGGAACGAATGGTGAATGTTGATAATTCGGCCGCGCAAACGCTCGCACAGCTCAGGGGACACAATCTGCATGTAGCGGGCGAGGACAACCAGCTCAATATCGAACTGTTCCACGGCATCGAGGACCCGATCCTCGAAGGCGAGCTTCTGGCCGGGCGAGGTGATCGAATGCGACTCGAAGGGTACGCCGTAAAACTCGGCGAGGCCAGCCAGCTCCTGATGATTGCTGAGCACAAGCGGAACGTGAACGGGCAGATGCCCGGCCCGCTCACGAAAGAGCAGGTCGTTCAAGCAATGCCCGGCCTTCGAGACGAGTACGAGGGTGCGCAGGGGGCGGCCGACGACATCAAGATGCCAATCCATTGCGTAGCGCTCAATGACCGGGGCCAGTGCACGTTCGAGCCGTTCGCGACTGGCGGCCGACTCGACCTGCAGTCGCATAAAGAAATGGTCGGTGTCGAGGCTTGAAAACTGCTGCGACTCGGTGATGTTTCCGCTCGCCTCAACGATGGCGCCACTGATGGCATGCACAATCCCGGGGCGGTCATCGCACACGAGGGTGAGTACCCAGTGGGTGGTCTGCGCTGTAGTGGGCTCCAATTCGTTCACAAACTCAAGACTATTGGTCATGCGGGGCCCATCGATGCGGGGTCCCTGCACGCAGTGCCCCGTGGCGCAGCGTCCGGGGGTTGGGTGACCGATGCGCGATAGGCGATCAGCCAGACGCCGAACGCCGAAATCAGAAAAAGCGCAGCCAATGCGACCCACCCAAGAAGGCCGTTAGTGACAGCCGCCGTGATCGCCAGCGGCGCAATCATGGAACTGATCGACCACCCGAGCCCGAAAACCCCCTGATACGCACCGGCGCGAGCGGGTTCGGCCAGCTCAAAACTGAGGCCCCATGCGCCAGCCGAGGACAGAATTTCGGCGAAAGTGTGTGCGATCGCGGCAACGACCAGAAATACCACGGCAAACCAGATGGACACCACTCCGGAAGCGGCGTAAACCAGACATGCACCGGCCATGAGGATACCCGACCATGCTGTTACTCGACCCGCGTGACGCACATCATGGGTGCCCCGGCTCAGCGGAATTTGACAGGCGATCACGATCACTGTGTTCAGGATGAGCACGGCCGACACCATCGCGATAGGGGCGTCGGTTTCATGCAGAATCCACAACGGTAAACCGATTTCGGCGAGGGCAAAATGCAGGCCGAAAATGCCGCTGAACATGGTGAGGGCTAGGTAGCGCTTGTCGCGCAGTGGCGACCTGCCTGGACGCTTCCGCGGCCCATCGACGGGTCGGATGAATGCCGGAGCGTTGACGCGCACAGGCAAGCGCACAAGTGGAAGCGAGCTGATGAGGATGACAACGCCAGCCGCGACCATGGTCGCGCGATAAGCCTCTCCGGTGTTCACCAGCAGCGCCCCTGCGGCGGCCGCGCCGCCGATGGCGATACCGATATTGGTCACTGTGCGCAGGATTGCCCGTGCGCTGACGCGGTCATTGCCGTCGAACGCTCGCGCAATGATCGCCGAGCGCAGCGAATGGGCCGCCATGTTTGCGACGGTGTACACGCTGGCGACCAGCAACACCGAAATAAATGATTCGGCCAGCACATAGCTGATGAGCGCCGCCCCGGCCGCGATCTCAAAAATAATGATCAGCCGACGGGCGCTAAAGCGATCGGCAAGATAGCCGCCAACGAGGGACGCGCCCGCGCCTAGAGCACTTGCAATGGTGAGGATGACGGCGATTTCCCCCGTGCGCAACCCGACGATGAGGGTGAAGTACAAAACTGTGAGGGCGAGAAAAACGCCGCGCCCCAGTGTCATGACGAACGTCGCCACCATGAGAATGCGCAGCACAGGGTCTGCCATTCCTGCGGCAAATCGCTGCCGGAAGTTTGCCGGAGCAGATGCCGGTGGCGCCGGAGTGGGAATGCTCACGATGACAGGCTAAAGGGTCATTCGACACCGAAAAACCGTCTCGACCCGTAAGCTGGTTGGGTTGCCACGAGTACTGTGGCGGCCCGCTGGCGGCGTCACGCCAAGCATTGAACGGATTTCTGCCGCCATGCGAGCGCCTGACACACACACCACATCGTCACCTCCCCCATTCCCTTACTTCGCGCTGCTCACCGTCGCCCTCGCCGTTTTCTTGAGCGTCACGATCGAAATGCTGCCAACCGGTCTGCTACCGGATATGAGCGCAGAGCTTGGGGTGACGGAGTCGCTCATCGGCCTGACGGTGAGCGTGTTCGCTTTCACCGTCGTGCTCTCCAGCGCTCCACTGGCACATGTGACACGCAGGGTCGACCGACATCTGCTGGTTGTCATCGTGCTACTGGTGTTGGTGCTCAGCACGGCTCTCACCGCGATCGCGCCGAGCTACGAAATTCTGGTCGCATCTCGGATTTTAGGAGGCCTGGCACACGGACTCTTCTGGGCAGTGGTCGGTGCATATTCCGCCTACCTTGTTCCCAAGGAGCAGATCGGCCGGGCGGTATCCATCTCGCTCGGCGGCGGTTCGCTCGCCTTCGTATTCGGCGTCCCTTTGGGAACCGCCCTGGGGCACGCGGTCGGTTGGAGGGCATCCTTCGCCATCTTGGCTGGGCTGTCCCTGGTTGGTACCTTCTTCGTCTGGAAGTTCCTGCCCGCCGTCAAGGCTGGAGCCGACTCGCCGATGGTCAGCACCTCCACCGGCGGTATAGCCATCCTCACCGACAGCTCCCACGCCCCCCGCCGTGAGCAAAGCATTCTCGCCGTCGTGTTTGTGTGCCTGATTACGGCGGTGACGATGATCGGCCAGTACACGATCTACACGTATATCGCTCCCTTCCTCATCCGCGAGGTCGGGCTCGATCCGGCAGCAATCAGTCCTGCGCTCTTCGCGTACGGAACGGCAGGAGTTGTGTCGCTGATCATCGTGGGCGTGTGGTTCGGCAAGCGTCCCCGGCTAGGACTGATGGTCAGCATCATCGGCGTCCTGGGGTCGATCGTGGTGCTGGCGGTGTGGCCGTCAGTGGTGACCGTGTCGATGATCGCTTTCATACTGTGGGGCCTGTCGATGGGGATGCTGCCGCCGCTGCTGCAAACGCGGCTTCTGCACGCCGCGCCGGCGCGCATCCGCGACACGTCGAGTGCTTTCTATACGACAGCCTTCAACACCGGTATCGGTGGCGGTGCACTGGTGGGTGCGCTAGCGCTGGAGAACATCGGTTTGAGAGCCCTGCCGTTGATCTACATCGGGTTATTGTTGCTGGCCATCGTGCTGGTCATCGGATCTGACGCCATATTGCGCAGGCAGCCGAAGCGACGCGTCGTCGAGCACTGAGCGAAAGCTCCGCAGTTCCTGCGCGGATGGTGCTGCGCCGAACGCAGGTTGGCCGACCCGCCGCTGTTGTGCGCCGTCACTCCCTGCGCAGAATCACCCCTGTATTGGGGGAGCCTATCGCCGTGCCGGGGAAGAGGCGGTCCGTAGACTTTTCGTGAAGACTTTTCACGGAGATGGCTACCCGACATCTCTGCGTCCCCCTGACACCATTCACTAGGAGCAAAGTGCACACCATGTCCCCCCTCCGGCCGCCACGCGAAAGCGGATCGATGCGCCGCCGCAGCACCGCCGTTGCCATCGCTGCGCTCGTCGCATTCTCGCCGGCGCTCGTCGCATTTTCACCGGCGCTCGCCGCTTCGCCCGCGCCCGCCGCAGAAGAAGCGGCCGTACCCGAAACCGGCCCGGCGCAAACCACGCCTGCGCCCGACCCAGCCGTCGACGCACCCACCCCCGCGGCCGAACCTGGTGCGGAGGTGGGCGCAGAGGAACCAAACGCTGCCCCTGTCGAGCCGACTGATGCCACCACCGATGTGCCCAACGGAACCCAACCTGCGGAAGGCGGCGCGCCTGAAGAAGGCGCGGGTCAGGAAAATCAAGTCAACTCTGGGGACTCGGGTGAAATAGCACCCGAGTACGTGTACGCCTTCCCGGTGGAGTCCGCGGATTTTCCGGCGACTGTGCTGGAGGCCGGGACACAAATTTTTGCGTACTTTGACGGAGTCGTCTCCCAGACACACGTCATGGGGGACTTCCTCTGTATAGCGCAGTACAAGAACGGCGTTTCCTACTTCAACACCGGATCGGACAGGCTCGAAGATGCGCCGAGTTACGACTTCCTGACACAGCAGTACGGCTTCGTCGAGGGCGACACCTACACCGTCGCGTTCTACGATCGCTCCACCCCGAACACCACCTGTGCAGCGACGCCGCCACTCACCCAGGAGGGCCTGGTCCAAGCCAGTCTCATCGTGGGCGCACCTGCAGCCGCCTTCGTTCCGTGCGAAGTCAACTGCCCCACAGTTACGGCTGCGCCTGTGAAGGTGACCCAGGGCGTTGCCGTCGACATGCTGGTTCCTTTTGAAGCCATCGGTGCCTGGGACTGGTCCCACGGCGGCTGGATCGCCGCGGGCCCGCAGATGGGCGACGAAGGCATGATCAACCCGTTGGCTGGTTTGAATTTCGAGTACCAGAGCGCCGCGCCCGGCGCCGTACCGCAGCTTCGCCTCCACGGCACACCGGTTTACAACGGCACCTTCGAGACCGCGTTATTTCTCGGCAACGGTGTAGATCAGTCAGCTTTCGCAGCGCTGACGATCGCGATCGCTCCCGCAGGTAAGAGTGGCGCCATCACCCTGGGCCTGGCGGCTGGCCAGCCTGTCGCCGGCGCCATCGCTGAGGTTGTCGCATCCGGACTCAAACCAGGTGCCGCCTACAGCGTCACGGTTCGATCCACCCCGGTCGTCGTAGCGTCCGGTGCCATCGATCCCAGTGGTGTACTTGCCCGGACGGTCATTATTCCTGCGGGACTCGAAGCAGGGAACCACTCCATCACTCTGGCCAGCACCCTGGCCGACGGCTCGGCCTTCACCTCCGTGCTGTGGTTCACCGTGAGTGATAGCGTAACTCTGGTCTCGGTGTCTGCAACGCAGCCGGCGGTGACGTTGGCGTCAACCGGTGCCGAGGCGACTCCTGTGGCCAGCATTGCCACTTCCCTGTTCGCAGCAGGCATCCTGCTCATCGCTGCTGGTCAGCGTCGCCGCAAGGGAGCACTCCAGCTCTAAAAGCACGTACAGGACGGGCCCCAGCGCAAGCGTCGGGGCCCGTCCTCGCGCGAGGACGGGCCACTGCGCTGTAGTGCCGAGCGCACTGCGCAGCAAGGTGGCCTGAATGTGGCGGGCCGACTGAGTTGAGCATGACAAAGCAATGCGGCCGCAGAACAGCGGCATCCTCAACAGGCAGCGCCGTGCCGGGTACACTAGACAGGTCGCAACTGGCGTTGAGGTGGGCAACCACCGGGGAGCGACTGACATCGATCTCGGCCGTACGCCTGGGCTGATCGAAACCGCAGCCGAATGGCGCGGTAGCTTTGATCTGTCAGTCGATAAGGAGCCCCACCGTGAACGACAAACTTCCCTCTTCCTTCACGGATCCGCTGTCCAGCGTTGATCCGGAAATTGCCGCCGTGCTCGATCAGGAGCTTGGACGCCAACGAGACACGCTCGAGATGATCGCCAGCGAGAACTTCGTCTCGCGTGCGGTACTCGAAGCGCAAGGCTCGGTGCTCACGAACAAGTACGCGGAGGGTTACCCCGGCCGTCGCTACTACGGCGGCTGCGAGTTTGTCGACATCGCCGAAGACCTTGCCCGCGACCGGGCCAAGGCCCTATTCGGAGCCGGCTACGCCAACGTGCAGCCACACTCCGGCGCCCAGGCCAACGCGGCAGTACTTGCGGCATTGGCAAGCCCCGGTGACCGCATTTTGGGACTGGAGCTCGCCCATGGCGGGCACCTCACCCACGGCATGAAGCTCAACTTCTCCGGAAAGCTGTACGACGCGAACGCGTACGGGGTCGACCCGCAAACTGCGCGCGTTGACATGGACATCGTGAGGGAGCAGGCGCTCGCGGTTCGTCCCGCCGTGCTGATTGCCGGCTGGTCGGCGTACCCACGCCAGCTCGATTTCGCCGCCTTCCGCGCCATCGCCGACGAGGTGGGCGCGAAACTGTGGGTCGACATGGCACACTTCGCCGGTCTGGTTGCCACAGGGCTGCATCCTTCCCCTGTGCCCTATGCGGATGTCGTCTCCAGCACCGCGCATAAAACTCTCGCCGGCCCCCGCTCCGGTTTCATCCTCACCAACGACCTCGACACAGCCAAAAAAATCAACTCTGCGGTCTTCCCCGGCCAGCAGGGCGGCCCGCTGATGCACGTTATCGCCGCCAAAGCCACTGCGTTCAAGCTGGCAGCCGAGCCGGAGTTCAAGGATCGCCAGGAGCGCACAGTCAGCGGTGCAAAAATTCTGGCCGAGCGTCTCATGGCAGCAGACGCCCGGGAGGCAGGCATCGACCTACTCACCGGCGGCACCGACGTGCACCTGGTGCTGGTGGACCTGCGCAACTCCGCAATCCATGGCAAAGATGCCGAAGACATTCTGCACTCAGTGGGAATCACGGTAAACCGTAACTCGGTGCCGAATGACCCGCGTCCGCCGATGACGCCGTCCGGTGTGCGCATCGGAACTCCGGCGCTGGCCACCCGCGGTTTCGGCGACGACGAGTTCACGGAAGTCGCCGACATCATCGCGCAGGCTTTGATGCCGTCGCCGGATGTCGCGGCTCTACGCGCCCGTGTGCTGAAACTCACTGACGGCTTCCCGCTGTACCCGGGGCTGACGAGTCCGGGTAGCTGGGCTTAACCACGTGATGGTCGAGCATGTCGGGGCCTGCGCGTTAGCTCTGGTACCCGGGTTTCACCATGCTCAATCAGCGGTAATCGGAGGAAATACATGACCGCAATAACTCTTGACGGCGTCGCCACCGCGACCATCATCAAGTCGGAGCTCGCTGAGCGTGTCGCGGTGCTGAAGGCTCGTGGCATCCAGCCGGGGCTGGGAACCCTTCTCGTGGGGGACGACCCCGGCTCCCGCTCATATGTTGCAGGCAAGCACCGGGACTGTGCCGAGGTGGGAATCGAATCGATCCGCGTCGATTTGCCCGCGACGGCATCCGAGGCGGATGTGCGCGCAGCCATACGCGAGCTCAATGACAACCCGGCGGTCACCGGTTATATCGTGCAGCTCCCGCTGCCGCTTGGGCTCAATGAGAACGCGATGTTGGAGCTGATCGACCCCGCGAAGGACGCGGATGGACTGCACCCCACCAACCTGGGTCGGCTCGTACTCGGTGTTATGGGTGAACTCGACTCGCCCCTGCCATGTACCCCAGCCGGCATCGTTGAACTGTTGCAGCGTTATGAGGTGCCGATCGCCGGAAAGCACGTGACAATCGTTGGACGGGGGCTGACGGTCGGGCGCCCGCTCGGGCTCCTACTCACCCGCAAAGGACTCGACGCCACAGTCACCTTGACCCACTCGCGTACAACCGACCTCATTTCGGAGGTGCGCCGGGCCGACATCGTAGTCGCGGCGGTGGGTGTGCCGCACCTGATCAAGCCGGACTGGCTGAAGCCGGGGGCATCCGTTCTCGATGTCGGAATCACGCGGGTCGAGAACGCGGCGACGGGCAAGGCCCAGTTGCTCGGCGACGTTGACCCGGCCTGCGCCGCGGTTGCCGGTTTTCTGTCGCCCAACCCCCGGGGGGTGGGGCCCATGACGCGAGCCATGCTGCTGAGCAATGTGGTGCAGGCGGCCGAGCGCCTGTAGCGCGAAACCGCGGACGCTTACCGCCGGAGACATGTCAGTCACCGGAAGACGCAACGGTCGACCCCTTCGTTGACCGTCGACCCTGAAAATTCAGGAACCTAGTGCCGGTGTGGCACTGCGCCGCATCATCCGTCACACCACCAACACATCCGCGGCCGTGTTCCTGAATAATGCAAACCAGAGTCGGGGTAGCGTTTCGTACCCCAAAGCGACCTAGGGTTCGCGCACCGCCCCCATTGACGCTGTGACCACGAAAGTGTCTGGAGGGCTGTAGCCGTGCTCGGCGAAGGCTCCATCGAGGGCGACCTGCAGCAGCGAGACGGATGCCTCCGGCATGAGCGCGATCGCCGCACCACCAAACCCGCCTCCCGTCATCCGAGCTCCAATGGCACCGTTGGCGTTGGCTGTTTCTACGGCGAGGTCGAGTTCGGGTACGGATATTTCGAAGTCGTCCCGCATTGAGCGATGCGACGCATCCAGCAGCCCCCCGATGGCGGCGGCACCCTGTTCGCGCAGTGTACGCACCGTGTCCAGTACGCGCTGGTTCTCGGTGATAACGTGGCGAACTCGGCGGAAGGTCACCTCGTCGAGTATTTCCTGGGCGCGCGGCAGGTCGTCCGCGTCAAGGCAGCGCAGCGATTCCACCCCCATCTCACGGGCACCCCGCTCGCAGGAGGTACGCCGGTCGACATACCCTCCGGTGGCGTGGGAATGGCTGACACCGGTGTCCATCACAACAATGGCGAGCCCTGCCGCTGCAAACCCAAGGTCGATGATTTCGGCGTCGAGGCTGCGGCAATCGAGGAAGACGGCGCAGTCCGGTTTTCCGAGCAGAGAAGCCGACTGGTCCATGATCCCGGTCGGCGCGCCGACGGCGGTGTTCTCGGCGTGCTGCCCGACCCTGGCGAGGGCCTCGCGGGTGAGGCCCAGCTGCCACACGTCGTTGAGCGCTATAGCTACGGCGCTCTCAATTGCGGCTGAAGACGAAAGACCGGCCCCCACCGGCACATCCGAATCGATGAAAATGTCCACACCGGGGACTGCAGCCAAATCGGCCCCGAACTCGCCGAGCGCCCAGGCGACCCCGAGCGGATACGCCGACCACCCTTGCAGGCGGTCGGGCGTCAACTCTGCCAGAGCAATCTCGGCAACCTCGTCTGTGTACGCACTGGCGACACGGATGACAGTGTCCGAGCGTAACCCTAGGGCGACAACCGTTCGTCGGTTGATGGCGAACGGCAGCACGAAGCCTTCGTTGTAGTCGGTGTGCTCGCCGATGAGGTTGACCCGTCCCGGCGCGGACCAGACGCCGAGCGCTTCACCGCCGAATGTCTCGGTGAAGCTGGCACGGGCGTCGTCACGAATGTCGCTCATACTTTGGCGATTCCTTCTCTGATCAGTGCAGCGCTCTGCTCCGGGGCGACATCGCCGATCCAGGCCCCCATGGCGGCTTCCGACCCGGCGAGGTATTTGAGTTTCGTCGCGGCGCGGCGCGGCGAGGTCACCTGCAGCATGAGCCGGATTTCGTCGCGCTTGGTGTGCACCGGGGCCTGATGCCAGGCTGCGATGTAAGGCGTCGGGGTGTCATAGATTTTGTCGATACCGCGTAGCAGCGTCAGATAGAGAGAGGCGAGTTCGTTTCGTTCATCATCGTTCGTCGCGGCGAAATCGGGCACCTGACGATGCGGCAGCATGTGCACTTCGATGGGCCAGCGGGCGGCGAACGGCACAAAAGCTGTCCAATTTGCACCGCTGAGGACGACACGCTCTGACGCGCGCTCCGCCTCCAGGATGCGCTCGAACAGGTCGGGTCCAAGTTCGTCTATGGAGGTGATGAGGCGCTGCGTGCGCGGGGTTATGTAGGGGTACGCATAAATCTGCCCGTGCGGATGACGCAGCGTCACACCGATCGCCTCGCCCCGGTTCTCAAAAGGGAATACCTGCTGGATGCCGGGCAGTGCAGAAAGGGCGGACGTGCGATCCGCCCACGCCTCGATCACCGTACGGGCCCGCGATGGGCTGAGTGTGCCGAACGACCCTTCATGTTCGGGGGAGAAACACACCACTTCGGTCCGTCCGTGTGCGGGGGCTGAACGTTCGAAGCCGATTCCGGCGACATCCGTGTCCCCCAGGCCGGGACCAAATGACGGCGACTTGTTCTCGAAGACGGCCACGTCGTACATGCTCGGGATTTCGGACGGATTCTCCGGCGTTGATGGAGCGAGCGGGTCCAGATGGGCAGGCGGAAGGAATGCACGGTTCTGTCTCGCTGCGGCGATTGAAACCCAGTCTCCGGTGAGTACGTCTTGCCGCATGGTGGCCGTAACCGGGCGCGGAGCAAGGGTGCGGCTGTCGACGGCGCGATCAGGGCCGAGCGCGGTGTCGGCATCGTCGAAGTAGATGAGCTCGCGTCCGTCGGCCAGGTTGGTGACGTGCTTGGTGATCTGAGACATGTGACCTTCTGCGTTTAGGCTGACAGCATGCGCGCACCAACCGGAGAACAGTTTGTGTTGTCACGACCGTCTGCTGGCGGTGGATCACGGGCAATCATAACGGAGCTCGCTGCAGGGCTGCGAAGTTTGAGCATTGACGGCGTTGACATCACGGAACCGTACGCTGATCACTCATCGCCGCCTTTTGCTGATGGCATCGTGCTGGTGCCGTGGCCCAACCGTGTCAAAGACGGCATCTGGATGCTGGAGGGCGAGAAGCAGCAACTGGACCTCACCGAGGTCGACCGCCATAACGCCATCCATGGGCTGCTGCGTAACACGGCCTACCGCGTTGTGGAGCAGAGCGAGGACGCCCTCACCCTGGCCGCGACCGTTTTTCCTCAGCACGGGTACCCGTTCCTGCTCGACACGACCGTTCGCTATGAGCTGCTCGAGGACGGCCTCAGGGTCACGCATGGCATCGTCAACCAGGGCGACAAAATTGCCCCGGTCGCTATCGGCGTGCACCCTTTCTTCCGAATCGGCGACGTCTCGGTTGGCGCTCTCACCCTGAGTATCAACGCGACCAGTCGCTTTGAGACGGATGCCCGGCTTAACCCCACGGGCGAAGTCCCGGTTGACGGGACGAACTTCGACCTCCGCGGCGGGCGCAGTGTCGGCGGACTGGAGCTCGATCATGCGTTCAGCGGGCTCACGCCGGAGGACGGCGTCATCCGTCACCGCCTTTGCGCACCAGACGGGCGGTCGCTGCAACTGTGGCAGGATGCCGAGTTCCCGTATGTGCAAGTGTTCACAACGCGAGAGTTCCCGAACGCCGACGGCATCGCTATCGCCATTGAACCGATGACCGCACCGCCCAACGCCTTGAACTCGGGTGAGGGGTTGCGTTGGCTGAGGCCCGGCGAGAGTTGGAGCGTCTCGTGGGGTGTTGTGTATGACGCAGGTACCGGGAGGTGACTGAGCCGACGCGCGCGCAGATCCGCCGCTGGCGCCAATATCTTGCCGACGAACAGGCTGAAGCTGCCGTCTACCGTGACCTCGCCAGTCGCCGGACCGGGGAGGAACGCGATATTCTGCTCGCTCTCGCTGAAGCGGAGGGGCGTCACGAGGAGCACTGGCTGACACTGTTGGGCGATGACGTTGGCAAGCCTCGACGGGGCGATATCCGCACGCGCATGCTCGGTTGGCTGGCCAAGCGCTTCGGATCGGTATTCGTGCTCGCCCTGGCGCAGCGGGCAGAATCACGGTCGCCCTATGAAGGCGATTCAGATGCGACGCGGTCGATGGCGGCGGATGAGCAAATACACGAGGAGGTTGTGCGTGGGTTGGCAACCCGCGGTCGCAACCGCCTCTCCGGCACCTTCCGTGCTGCCGTGTTCGGTGCAAACGATGGTCTGGTCAGCAATCTGGCGCTGGTGATGGGCATAGGGGCCACAGGCGTAGCCACACCGGTCATTCTCGCCACTGGTCTTGCCGGACTTTTGGCCGGCGCTCTGTCGATGGCGGCAGGTGAGTTCGTTTCGGTGCGCTCGCAGCGTGAGCTCCTTGAAGCGTCGAACCCGAACCTCGGGGCGGAGGATGCGCTTCAGCATTTGGATGTCAACGCCAACGAACTCGCACTGGTGTACCGGGCGAGGGGCATGTCCATCGTGGAGGCGGAGGCCAAGGCCACGCGCGTCATCCGCAACCTCAAGTTAGACAGCACCGGCGAGATTTCGGTAATCAACCAGCATGAAGAGATCGGCTCGGCGGCTGGCGCGGCTTTCTCAAGTTTCTGGTTCTTTGCGTCCGGCGCGCTGCTGCCGGTGCTGCCGTACCTGTTGGGCATGCAGGGCGTCCCTGCCGTTGTCGTGTCCGCGATCATCGTCGGTCTCGCGTTGCTGGGAACCGGCGCGGTGGTCGGTCTGCTCTCGGGCGGGCCGCCGTTGAAGCGAGCGTTACGCCAGCTCGGGATCGGGTACGGTGCGGCGGCTGTCACGTACCTGCTCGGTTTGCTGCTCGGGGTAAGTGCGTAGCCGAGTGGGCATCTCGCCAGGATCAGCAACCGGGTGCCGTGTGTTGAGCCGCGCGTCTCGTTTGGTTCGACGAGACGCGTTCGGCACAACATCTGCGGTGGGCCCCGCCGGGCTCGAACCGGCGACCCGCGGATTAAAAGTCCGATGCTCTACCAACTGAGCTAGAGGCCCGCGTCATTAAATGTAGCGCACGCTCAGAAGGGTCCTGTCACCGAAACCGACGCCGACCTCTCAGTAGGTCCCCGGGAGGGGGACGTATTGCACGTTTTCGCTGAAAGGCACCGTCCCGCCGGCGGGGTGAACGCCACCGCAGAGGATCTGCAGTTTCCCCTCGAAGTGTCGACTGCGAGGTTAGCGGTGCCACGGCAGCGTTGGGCGTAGCGGGGATGCCCAGGTCGCATGCCGTGGTCATCTCACGGTAGTGGCGAGGTGAGATTGGCAGCGATATTCAGGCCTTCCCGTTTTTCTTCGGATAGGTCTGGCTTCGGACGGGTTTAGGCTTGTGGCGATGACTGAAGAGTTCCACAAGCCAACCAAGTTCTCGGGCTCGAAGTTCGAAAGTATGGTGGGCGGCGAAGACCCCGCACACATCAGCCGGGTGGCGCATGAGACAGCGAATGCGCTCCTCAGTCGTGTGCGCGAAAGGCCCGAACCTGAGGTGGTCGAAAGGCTCGTTGCCTTCACGGATGATCACGGCATCGACGCTATTGCGGAACTTTGGTCCCGGTCGAGCCCACGCAGCTTGCCGGGAGCGTTATGGGCTATCTACCTGCTGCGCACTTTGACGAGACAGGATGCCGTCGAATCCAGTTACCTCTATCAGCGGGGCACAGAGGTGGCCGTAACGATCGACCCGCTTGTGGCCGGCGCGACCTCGCCAACTGGACCAGAAGAAATCACACTGCTGGCCGACCAGATTTTGCGCGGGCTCTTCCAGGGAGACTTCGCGGTCGCCCTCGATCGGGCTGCCGCATTCTGTCGGATTACCGCCCTCGGTGCCACCAGTGTGGCTGATGACTCCGAGGTTGCCGCACCGGACCGGGCGACCGCTCTCACCACGAAAGCTCTGCGGCTATCGCATATGGCGACCGAGCTGGTTTCGTGTGCCCGGCTGTGGCGCGCAGGGTCGCTGGATTAGGTGCGGGTGGGGCGTTCGACCGTATCCGTGGCGTGGCCGCCGTCACAGGGGCTGCAGATACGCTGTGCGCCGGGATGTTGAGGGGGTGTGGTGACGATGTCGAATCATCGCAGCACCGCACCGTCAACACCCCTGTCGTCGTCCCTGATCACGGTGCGGGCGCGGTGGCCGCTTCTGCACCGTCCGTGAGCGGTGAACGCAGAAGAGCTTACGGCCGCTTCTTCGGCTGGCACTCTCAGCTTCGGCCGCTAAACTTGTTCATGCCGGGCCGCAGTAACCCCGGGCTCCAATATTCGCCGCTTTGAGCGGCCTCGCGCCGAGAGGCGTTCTGCGGCCCGGTTCTTTTGTGCCCCGGTATGGGCCGCGCAGAGAAGATTGGTAGCTGCACTGAATCAGCTTGCTCCCAGAGGAGTTCTTGGGTGCGGCTGAAACGCCCGGTTAAGGCTGATCTTGCCCAGAATGGGAATTCAGTGGCGGAAGCATTTGAGCGGGAAAGTGCTACCCGAACTTGCCGGAAACGTAGTCTTCGGTGGCCTGCACTGAGGGCTTCGAGAAGATTGTGTTTGTGTCGTCGTACTCGATGAGCTTGCCTGGCTTGCCGGTGCCTGCAATGTTGAAGAATGCGGTGCGGTCGGAGACTCGAGAGGCCTGCTGCATGTTGTGCGTGACGATGAAGATCGTGTACTCAGTCTTTAGCTCCTCAATGAGGTCTTCAATGGCGAGGGTGGAGATTGGGTCGAGCGCGGAGCACGGCTCATCCATCAGGATCACTTCGGGCGCTACGGCGATGGTGCGCGCGATGCACAGTCGCTGCTGTTGCCCGCCAGATAGGCCCG
>JAODMI010000181.1 GCA_025464755.1 Homoserinimonas sp. | reverse complement strand
TCAGCGCTTGTCGACGCAGCTGAGAACTTGCGCCGCGATCCGGTGCGTCGCCAGGCACTTGGTGCAAGCGGCTTGCGGTATCGCCGCGATTTGCTCGAGGAGTCGGCCGCCATAGACCGCTACTTGTCGTGGATGAGGAAGATAGCAACACGCCATGGCAGGTAGGCTGAACATCTTGCGTCTGGCTCGGGGAGAACATGACTAAACGCGCCTTCATCACAGGCATCACTGGCCAAGACGGCTCGTATCTGGCGGAACTCTTGCTGAGTAAGGGATATGAGGTGCACGGCCTCATCCGTCGGGCCTCGACATTTAACACGGCACGAATCGATCACCTATACGTCGATCCGCACGACCCTTCAGCTAAGTTGTTCCTGCACTACGGCGACCTCAGTGACGGCGGACGGCTCGTGAGCCTACTCGGTGAGCTCAAGCCAGACGAGGTGTACAACCTTGCCGCCCAATCCCACGTTCGCGTGTCGTTTGACGAGCCGGAGCACACCGGCGACACAACTGGGGTTGGCTCGATGCGCATGCTCGAGGCTGTGCGGGTGTCGGGCATCCACACCCGCTTCTACCAGGCTTCCTCGTCCGAGATGTTCGGGGCAACGCCCCCTCCGCAGAATGAGGAGACGCCGTTTTACCCGCGGTCACCCTACGGAGCCGCCAAGCTGTACAGCTACTGGGTCACCAGGAACTACCGTGAGGCGTACGGCATGTTCGCGGTCAACGGCATTCTGTTCAATCATGAGTCCCCCCGTCGCGGTGAAACGTTTGTCACCCGCAAGATCACCAGAGCGGTGGCCGCCATCAAAGCAGGCAAGCAGGACCATCTCTACCTGGGCAACCTCGACTCAGTGCGCGACTGGGGCTACGCGCCAGAGTTTGTCGAGGGGATGTGGCGGATGCTGCAGGCCGACGAGCCGGATGACTTCGTTCTCGCCACTGGCGGCAACTTCACTGTGCGCGACTTTCTCCACACCGCCTTCAATCACGCGGGCTTGGATTGGGAAGAGCACGTGCGATTCGACGAGCGCTACTTGCGACCAACCGAAGTGGACGCGCTCGTTGGCGACGCCACCAAGGCGAAGGAGAAACTCGGTTGGCAGGCGGAAGTCGACACGGCGGAGCTTGCGCGCATCATGGTCGACGCTGACATCGAGGCGCTCGCCCACGAGGGTAGGCCCTGGATCGACACGGTAAAGATTCCGAGTTGGAGCTCCCAGTGAAGTTGGACTGGCAAGCGACTGCTCTCGACCGTGACGCCACGTTCTACGTTGCTGGCCATCGCGGGTTGGTCGGTTCCGCCATCTGGCGCAAGCTGGAATCTGAGGGCTTCAGCGGGCTAGTCGGGAGAACGTCGAGCGATCTCGATTTGACGGACCGGACGGGTGTCTTCAAGTTCTTTGCCGAAACGCGACCGCGCTACGTGGTGCTCGCTGCCGCGAAAGTGGGCGGCATCTACGCCAACAGCACCTTTCCGATGGATTTTTTGAGCGAGAACCTGCAGGTGCAGGTCAACGTAATGGACGCAGCGGTCGAGTACGGCGTCGAGCGGCTTCTCTTTCTTGGGTCGTCGTGCATCTATCCCAAGTTCGCGCCCCAGCCGATCGCCGAAGACGCCCTGCTGTCTGGCTCTCTTGAAGAGACGAACGACGCGTACGCAATCGCCAAGATCGCCGGAATCATCCAGGTACAGGCGGCCCGCCGCCAACACGGCAAGCACTGGATCTCGGCAATGCCTACCAACCTGTACGGCCCGGGAGACAACTTTTCGCCCACCCGGTCGCACGTGCTGCCCGCGCTCATTCGACGGTATGACGACGCCGTCGCCTCCGGTGCGGAATCCGTCACCAACTGGGGTAGCGGAGCCGCTCGGCGCGAACTCATGCACGTGGACGACATGGCTGCGGCGTCATTCCACCTACTCGAGCACTACGATGGCCCGACGCAGGTGAATGTCGGTACGGGCAGCGACCTGACCATTCGAGAGATCGCCGAAGAAGTCGGGCGCGTTGTCGGTTTCGAGGGGAAGACCGAGTGGGACACGTCGAAGCCCGACGGAACGCCGCAGAAGCTTCTTGACGTTTCGCGACTAGCGGATGCCGGTTGGACCGCGCAGATCAGCCTTTCCGACGGGCTCGCCTCGACGGTCGACTGGTATCGGAAACACCACGACACACTGCGCGAGTAGGTCGTGTCGTTGGCAGACGTGACATGACACCATCCCGCTCCGCACCAAGCGGTGGCCGTACGTCGAGGACCATCATGTTTTGGTCCGCGCTCGCGTTGCTGTTGCTGGTTCTGATCGCTATCGCGTGGGTTGGGATTCGCGGGCTTATCGCGAAGGGGGATCTCGAGGCTGCGGTGCCATTGGCGTCGGAAATCCAAGATGAAGTTGTCGCCGGCGACGGCGATGCCGCTGGAGAGACCGCTCAGCTTCTCGATTCACACGCTTCAAGCGCGGCGAACCTGACAAGCGACCCCGTGTGGCGCGCATTCGAGACGTTGCCCTTGCTCGGACCCAACCTGACGGCGGTGCGCGAGCTCGCGGCAGTGGTCGGGGCGGTGTCTAGAGATGCGATTGTGCCCCTCGTTCACACTGCTGGTGTGATCGAGATGGGCGATTTCAAGCCGGCGGGCGGCGCAATCGACTTGCGACCGCTGCTCGAAGCGCAGCCGCAGGTAGAGGCCGCGCAACACGCTCTTGCAAGCGCACAGGAGCAGGTCGACGCGATCGATACGACCAGAACGTTGACGCAGGTGCAGGATGCAGCAGCGCGGCTGGCCTCATCGATATCCGAGGCTGCCGCAAGCGTTACCGCCGTTGATCGCGCGGTTCAGTTGATACCGGCAATGCTGGGCGCTGAGGAGCCGCGCAACTATGTGCTGCTGTTCGCGAACCCGGCCGAGCTTCGCGCCACTGGCGGCAACCCGGGCGCCGTGGCGCTTGTCCATACCGCGAATGGGCGTATTGACTTGGCCCAGCAGGCGTCGACCTCCGACTTTCCGCACTACACGGCGCCCGTACTCGACCTTCCGGTTGAGACGCGAGGGCTCTATGGGGACATCACCGGGCAGTACATGCAGAACGTGAACCTCACCCCGCAATTTCCCCTCAGTGCCCAGCTGGCGCGGGAGATGTGGCGGCTCGAGTTCGGGGTCGAAGCGGATGGAGTGATCTCCATTGACCCGGTCGCACTCGGGTATCTGCTCGAGGCGACCGGCCCGATCACACTGCCTACCGGCGATTTGCTGGCTTCCGACAACGCCGTGCAGCTGCTGCTCGTGGACGTATATGCCCGATACGACGACCCTGCCGACCTGGACGCCTTCTTCGCTGCCGCTGCGGCATCCGTCTTCTCCGCCGTCGCAAGCGGCAATTCCGAGCCCGCCGCGCTGATCACCGCGCTCGCCACAGCCGGCGAGGAACGCCGAGTGCTGATTTGGAGTGCCCGAGACGACGAGCAAACTGTTCTTGATGGTACGTCAATCACCG
>JAODMI010000176.1 GCA_025464755.1 Homoserinimonas sp. | reverse complement strand
ATCAACCTTGTCGCGGCGGTCTCGAGTTGGCCTGAGCTTCTCACCCATCCCGGTTTTCCGGTCGATGTCGTACTACTCGACCTGGACCTGAAAGACAATATTCCCATTTCGTTGAAACTTTCCACGCTAAAAACCACGGGCGTGAAAACGGTGCTGATGAGCACATACTCCGAGCCGAATGTCGTTCGCGAGGCGTTGAACGCTGGCGCTCTGGGCTACCTGGTCAAAAGCGAAGACGCCACGATGATTGTTGAAGCGATCCGCGCCGCATCCGAAGGCGAGTCGTACATCTCAGCTGAGCTAGACCTGGCCTTGAACGCCGGCGAGGTGGGCGGCTCTCCCAAGTTGAGCGCACAGGAGCGCAGGGTGATGGCACTCTATGGAGGCGGCGAGCCGGTGAAGTCGGTCGCATTCCAGCTTGGGATTTCCGAGGAGACCGCAAAGTCGTACCTCAAACGTATTCGTGAGAAGTACCGGGTCGCCGGAATTGATGTTGGTACGAAGGTTGCGCTGAGAAAACGCGCCATCACCGATGGCATTCTGCTGCACAGCGACGCGCCGCGCACCGACCTCTAGCCGCTCACAGTTCGCTGCTGCTGCGAGCGAGTTCCACGCGATAGTTGCTCGTGCCCGGGCCGAGGCGGGGGTCAGACTCTCGCAGCAGCGCCGCGATGGCAGCTGGCACGGCTCGAATGAGCCCCAGCACGGTGAACGGTCCACCGTCGCCGGCTCGCTCCGCAGCGAGCCCGTGGATGACGACCGCCGTTGCGGCCAGCCTTGCCGCGAGGCCGCTATCGGCCGCCAGCTCCCGTGAGTGTGTGGCCATAAGTGCCCCGAGTATCCCGCCGAGGGCATCCCCTGTTCCAGCTGTTGCCAGCCAGGGTGGGCCGGCGGGTGCTGCAAACCGGCTACCATCCGCACCGGCGATGTATGTGCGGCTGCCCTTCAGCAGAACGGTAACTCCCAGTTTCTGGCTGGTTCGACTCGCCCACTCTTGCGGATCGCTCGCGATCGTGGCAGCCGTGACGCCCAGCACCGCCCCCAGTTCCCGGTAATGGGGAGTCACGACGACGCGGGAGGTAACGCCTGCGAAGGCTGAGGCCTGGAGCAGGTCGAGGGCACCGGCATCGACGACGGTCGGCAGCCCCTCTCCGGCGGCATCCGTCAACCGTTTTGTGGTTTCGACATCCCGTGAGGCCGCGTCGATGCCGGAGCCAAGTAACCATGCCTGCACACGTCCGGGCACGGTCACCGCCTCCGGACGGCGTTGCAGCACCAACTGCGCTGCCGGCTCAGGGCCCAGATAGCGCACCATGCCCAGTCCGGTATGCAGGGCGGCCTCTACACCCAACACCGCCGCACCCGGATAGGGGGCGGATCCGGTGATGACGCCCAGCACGCCGCGCGTGTACTTGTCATCGTGAGGCGTTGGAACAGCAATGTTCGCCGCCGCGTCACGCGCAGTCCACTCAATGTACTGGTTCATGCTTTACACGATAGTTTGAAGCGATGCCGACACGACTTTTCTCACCACTTACCTTGCGTTCCGTCACCATACGCAATCGCCTGTGGGTCGCCCCCATGTGCCAATACGCCGTCGATCGGGAAGACGGCGTACCAACCGACTGGCACCTGGTGCACCTCGGATCCCTGGCCCGCGGAGGCGCAGGACTTGTGATGACAGAGGCCACGGCGATCACCGCGGTTGGACGCATCTCTGCCGAAGACACGGGTATCTACACCGATGAGCAGCAGTCGGCATGGCAACGCATCGTTTCCTTCATTCACTCGCAGGGTGCGGTAGCGGGCATCCAGTTATCGCACGCGGGCCGAAAAGGTTCCACCTGGCGTGAATGGGGAGTCAACAACGGAACTCGGCCCATCGGCGAAGGCGGCTGGACAACGTTAGCTCCTTCCCCGATAGCGTTCGGCAGCTACGACGCTCCAACCGCTCTCACTGCGGAGGAGATCGCCGGTGTCGTCAGCGACTTCGCCGCAGCCGCGAAGCGTTCCGTTGCCGCCGGTTTTGCCGTGCTCGAAGTGCACGCCGCTCACGGTTACCTGCTGCACCAATTCCTTTCTCCCCTGTCCAACCACCGTTCGGACCAATTCGGCGGAACTCTCAAAAACCGCGCCCGTCTGCTGCTCGACGTCGTCTCCGCTGTCCGTTGCGCCGTTGGCGAGAGCGTGCCGATTTTCGTACGCTTCTCAGCGACAGACTGGGCCGAAAACGGGTTCAGCCCAGAAGACACGGCGACCATCGCCGCATGGGCGCGCGACGCTGGAGCGGATCTGTTCGACATCTCGACCGGCGGCTTGGTGGCGGGCACCGAAATCCCTATCGGCCCCGGTTACCAGGTTCCCTTCGCGGAGTTCGTCAAGACAAGCGCCGAAGTTCCGGTCAGCGCCGTGGGGCTGATCACCGCCCCGCAGCAAGCCGCCGAAATTCTTGACAGCGGCAAGGCGGATGCGGTGATGATGGCTCGTGAACTTCTGCGGGATCCGAACTTTCCTATGCGCGCCGCCCGCGAACTGGGCGTGACAGTGGATTATTGGCCGCGACAGTACCACCGCGGCGGCTGGACCGACTGAGGCCGCATCGACCTACAGCCGGCGGCGCGTCGCATCCTGAACTTCGCCAACAAGCTCCTCGATTATGTCTTCCAGGAAGAGGACACCCTGCGTGGTTCCTTCCTCGTCGAAGGCGCGGGCAAGATGCACCCCGGAGCGGCGCATGGTCGCTAGGGCGTCTTCGAGATCTGTGTCGCGGAAGATCGAGATGAGATGACGGATGCGCTTAGGCGGAACAGGTTCGTTGAACTCTCCCGCATCCTCCAGATCGATGACGTCTTTGAGGTGCAGATAGCCGGTCGGTTCGCCATCGTCGTCAACGAGGACATAGCGGGAGAACCCGTGCTGGGCAACTGCTCGCTCAACCTCCGCCGGCGTGGCAGCTTCGGACAGGCAGACCAGATTCGGCATTGCCACGGCAATGTCTTTGGCCTTCTTTGCGGTGAACTCGAAAGCAGCAGACAGGGCGCCGGTGTTATCGGTCAGCACTCCCTCACGCGTGGAGTGCGCAACAATGTTCGCCACTTCATCAAACGTGTACGAGCTAGTGGCCTCGTTTTTCGGCTCTACCCCAAAGAGCCGAACCACACCGTTGGCCGTAGCGTTGAGAGCAGAAATCACGTGGCGGAAGACCTGCGACACCGCAACTAGCGGCGGCGCAAGGAGCAACGCCATCCGGTCTGGCAGTGAGAACGACAAGTTTTTAGGCACCATTTCGCCCAGCACCACGTGCAGGAACGAGACGATCACAAGGGCGACGATGAACGACAGCCCGCCAATGACGTCCTCCGACCAGCCCGTCAGCTGCAACGGTATTTCCAGCATGTGGTGGATAGCCGGTTCCGACACGTTCAGGATGAGCAGGGAACACACTGTGATGCCGAGCTGACTGGTAGCCAGCATCAAGGTGGCGTTCTCCATGGCGTAGAGAGTCGTTTTCGCGGCCCGGCTGCCGGCGTCAGCCTTCGGCTCTATCTGCGAACGCCGCGCTGAGATGACAGCAAATTCTGCACCGACGAAGAAGGCGTTCACAATCAGCAGCACGAACAGCCAGACAATGCCCCAGACGTCACTCATCGGGTCTCACCATCGTCGCTGGGTTCGTCCACTGTCGGGGTGTACCGAACCCGGTCGATGCGGCGACCGTCCAGCCTCTCGACACGGAAAACTCCCCCGGCCACCTCGACGGTGTCTCCGACAACCGGCAGCCTGCCGAGCTCGCTCATGATGTAGCCGGCCACCGTTTCGTATGGGCCGTCCTCTGGCACGACAACATCGGCACGTTCCCTCAGTTCATCTGGTCGCAGCATTCCGGGGAAGGTCAGCCAGTTACGGGAGCGCACAACACCGGCTCGCGTGCGATCGTGCTCATCGGCGACCTCGCCGACAAGTTCTTCGACCAGGTCTTCAAGTGTCGCCACCCCGGCCGTGCCGCCGTATTCGTCGACAACGACGGACATCTGATAGCCGCGTTGGCGCAGCTCAACCAGCAGAACATCGAGTTTCATCGTCTCCGGCACCCGAAGCGCGTCCGTTTGAAGGGCCGATACCGGAACATCCGCCCTCTTCTCACGCGGCACAGCAACAGCCTGCTTAATGTGAACTAATCCCACGACGTCATCGATGCCATCGTCAGTGACCGGGAAGCGGGAAAGTCCGGTGCGTTTGGCGAGATCGATGACCACTTGCGCAGAGTCGGTGCGCTGCACGCTGGTGACGCGCGGCCGGGGGGTCATGACGTCAGCCGCGGTGTGGTCACTGAACATCAGAGTGCGCGCGAGCAGGGTAGCTGTGTCTTGGTCGAGGCTTCCCTCGGTGGCGGAACGTCGCAAAAGGGAGGTGAGTTCTTCAGCGGTGCGGGCGGAGGAGAGCTCTTCCTTCGGTTCGATTCCCACGGACCGAAGGATCACGTTCGCCGTGTTGTTCAGCAGCGCTACTGCCGGGCGGAACACGAAGGTGAAGGAGGTCTGGAACGGCATGACGATCTTGGCTGTGGCAAGGGGAAGGGCCAGAGCAAAGTTCTTGGGAACGAGCTCGCCGATGATCATCGACAGGAGGGTGGCAACCGTCACCGCCAGGATGGAACCAATAACACGCAGCACCTCCGTAGGGAGACCGAGGGCGGCAAGAGGAACGCTCAGCATGCTGCTGAATGCAGGCTCGAGGGTGTATCCGGTGAGAAGAGTTGTCAGGGTGATGCCGAGCTGGGCGCTGGATAAGTGCGTCGATGTCTTTTTCAGAGCCGCGATCGTCATGTGAAGCCGGGTCTCACCCCGTGCCTGACGCGCTTCAAGATCGTGCCGATCCAGATTCACCAGCGCGAACTCCGAAGCGACGAAAAGTCCGGTTCCCACAGTCAGCACCAGGCCGATGCCGAGAAGGATCACGTCATTCATTGTGCCCACCGAAGTGGTTAGCAGAAGGGGGGTCATCCATTATTAGGTCGAGTATAACGGTGCCCTTGCGTCCCACAGCTGAGAGTTGACTTCACCAGGAAACAGGCAACGCCTTGCCCTCTTCATACCCTGCGGCGGATTGCACACCGACCAGCGCGTTTCGGTGAAACTCTGGAAGGGTGCGAGCACCCGCATAGGTGAACGAGCTGCGAACGCCTGCGGTGATCATATCGATGAGATCTTCCACTGAAGGTCGCAGTGGGTCTAAATAAATCTGGGAGCTGGAGATGCCTTCCGCGAACAGCTCTTTGCGCGCAAGTTCGTAGGCATCAAGCCGCTCGAACCGGCCCTGCACGGCCTTGGTGGATGCCATACCCCAGCTCTCTTTGTAGAGCCGGCCTGCGGCATCGGTTTGCAGGGTGCCTGGCGCTTCAATTGTGCCGGCGAACCAAGATCCGATCATGACCGATGCTGCCCCAGCGGCAAGGGCAAGTGCGACGTCCCGTGGGTAGCGCACGCCACCGTCGGCCCAGACGTGTGCGCCAAGCTCCGTCGCCGCATCCGCTGTCTCAAGCACCGCCGAAAACTGCGGACGGCCGACAGCCGTCATCATGCGGGTGGTGCACATGGCGCCGGGACCGACGCCTACCTTGATGATGCTCGCCCCGGCGTTCACCAAGTCGCGAACCGCGTCGGCCGTCACCACGTTGCCTGCAACGATCGGGAGCCCTAGCCCGAGCCTGGCGACCATTGCGACAGCCTTCACCATGCCGGCCTGGTGTCCGTGCGCGGTGTCGAGCACGAGGACGTCGACGCCAGCTTCGGCCAAAGCGGATGCTTTCGCCGCCACATCACCGTTAATTCCCACGGCGGCAGCGACCTTCAACCGGCCGTGGGCATCGACGTTGGGTTGGTACAGCGTCGACCGAAGTGCACTGCGGCGGCTGAGGGTTCCAATCACCAGTCCATGCCGGAGCACGGGCGCGAAGTCGAGCTCAGCAGCCACCATGAGGTCGAATGCGGCTCTGGCATCCGTCACATCGTCTGCATCGATGGAGGCCAGTTGTGCGTGCGCCAGGTCGCCCAACCGCGCGTCAGGGAAGACCGTCTGTAACCGGGACGCCGGAATGCAACCGACGTAGGCCCCGCTGTCGTCGCTCAGGACGATGCCATGACCTTCCACCGGGGGCAACAGACGCAGCGCATCGGCCACCGTCTGTGTGGCACCCAACTGCACGGGCGTGTCGAACGCCGTCGACTGAGCTTTGACCCAGCGAATGGCGGCGTCCAGGTCTTGCAGGTGCATGTCCTGCGGAAGCACGCCCAAACCGCCTCTCCTGGCGAGTGTCGCTGCCAGCCGCGGCCCGGTAACGGAATTCATGTTTGCCGAAACGATCGGCAGGCTAGCTCCGGTGCCATCCTTTGTCTCAAGGGAGACATTGAGCCGGCTTGGCACGTTGGAGTGGCTTGGCACCAGGAAGACGTCGGAGTACGTCAGGTCATGGGCTGGTGTCGTCTCGTAAAACTCCATGCTTTTAACGCTAGTACGTACCGCCATCCGTCAGCATGGCCAAAGCAAACCGATTACGCTGGACGGTACGTGTGGGCGGAGTTGCCCACCGCAGGATTCGAGACAGCGACAACGAAAGTGGGCGGTCGGCAGTGTCTAGCCAAGTGACCGGAATTGCATCAGAGGACGGAACCTCGGGCGAGTTCGGAGCCAATGAATGGCTCGTGGATGAAATGTACGAACGTTTCACCGTTGACAGAAACTCGGTCGATAAATCTTGGTGGGCGATCCTCGAGAACTACCAGCCGACTAACGCGGCGACCGCCGGTTCGCAACCACCAGAACCGCAAGCACCCAAGCAAACAGCCGTTCCGCAGCAACCAGAAACCGCTTCAGCGACGCCGTCGGCTACGACAGCCTCCGATAAGGCAGATCCGGCACCGAGCCAGCAGCCTCAGATTCCCCGTGAGGTGATGTCTGAGGCGCCCGCCCAGCCGACCGAACCAGCCGCCAGCACACCACCCCAGCCAGTCGCCAAGACCACCTCCGTGCAGGCGAAGCCGCAGCCGATCCCGGCGGACGCCCCGTCATCAGCTCAGCAGCAGACTGGTTTGGATGCCGCCGCTCCCGCCGAGTCCCAAGACACGGTCACACCGCTCCGCGGCATGGCGAAGTCTCTGGCAACCAATATGGACGCAAGCCTCAGCGTCCCCACGGCGACCAGCGTGCGCACCATCCCCGCGAAGCTGATGATCGACAACCGGATCGTCGTCAACAACCACCTCAAGCGCACGCGCGGCGGGAAGATCTCCTTCACCCACCTCATCGGCTGGGCGATCGTGCAGGTGCTCAAGGACTTCCCGAGCCAGAACGTGCACTACGCGGAGCTCGACGGCAAGCCGAGCGTCGTCCAGCCGGCGCACGTCGGCCTCGGCATCGCGATCGACATCCCGAAGCCGGACGGCACCCGCGCGCT
>JAODMI010000172.1 GCA_025464755.1 Homoserinimonas sp. | reverse complement strand
GGTGCTCGCCGCCATTGCCAGTCGCACGTCTCGCATTCGTTTGGGCTCGGCAGTTACCGTTCTCAGTTCAGATGACCCGGTGCGCGTATTTGAACGTTTCTCAACCCTCGATGCCGTATCCCACGGTCGCGCCGAGGTCATCCTGGGGCGCGGTTCCTTCACCGAATCATTCCCTCTTTTTGGTTATGACCTGAGCGATTACCAGCAACTATTCGAGGAGAAAATCGAGCTATTCGCCGAACTCCTTAAGGAGAAGCCGGTCACCTGGACGGGAACGATGCGCGCGGGTCTTACCGAGCAGTCGGTCTATCCGCCCACCGAATCTGGTCGTCTCACCACCTGGGTCGGAGTCGGCGGGAGTCCAGAGTCGGTTGTGCGGGCGGCCAACTATGGGCTGCCCTTAATGCTCGCCATTATTGGGGGTGAAAGTCTACGATTTGCGCCATACGTTGATTTGTACAAACGTGCGCTGGCCCAGTTTGGTCGCGATGAGCTGCCGGTCGGAGCGCACTCGCCCGGTCACATTGCTTCCACTGATGAGCAGGCGCGCGAAGAGTTGTGGCCGCACTATGCGGCGATGCAGACGCGTATTGGTCGTGACCGAGGCTGGCCGCCAGTGACCCGTGAGCAGTTCGAACATGAGGTGACGGATGGCGCACTCTACGTTGGTTCACCTGAGACGGTCGCTGCCAAGATTGCGCAGACTGCCAGCGGACTGGGTCTGTCGCGATTCGATCTCAAGTATGCCAACGGCGCCATGCCGCACGAACAGCTGATGACATCGATAGGGCTATACGGCCGCGAAGTGCTGCCGCGGGTTAGGGAGCGGCTTGCCGCAATGTGACGACTATGGGTGCTGTGGCACCTACGGGCGCAACAGCACCTTCGTGGCGTGTCGTTTGTCCATGGCGGCGTAGGCCTCTGCCACCTCCGATAACGGCATCTCACGGTCAAAGACCAGACCTGGGTTGAGCTTTCCCGCTAAAACCTCCGGCAACAACTCTTCGATGTATCCGCGTACCGGAGCCACACCCCCGTTGACGCCAATATTGCTGTTGAACAGCTGCCGTATCGGTAGTTCCGGGCCGCCGTTTGGCACCCCGACATAGCCAACCATGCCGCCCGGGCGGGTGGAGCGGATCGCCTGGTCCATCGACTCCTTGGTCCCGACACATTCGAGTACGCAGTCTGCTCCGATGCCGCCGAGCACATGAATGAGGTCGGCCACGCCTTGCTCTCCTCGCGTCTCGACGATGTCGGTCGCCCCGAACTTGCGCGCGATCGCCTGCCGGTCGGCATGTCTGGACATTGCGATGATGCGAGATGCGCCGAGCCGTTTCGCCGCAAGTATCGCGCATAGTCCGACAGCACCGTCTCCAACTACGGCAACGGTGCTTCCCCGTGTGACCCCAGCGGAAATGGCTGCGTGGTGGCCGGTTCCCATGACGTCGGACAGGGCGAGCAGGCTGGGAATAAGGGCGTCATCTGGAACGCCCGGCGTGGCCACGAGGGTTCCATCGGCTTGCGGAACGCGAACGAACTCGCCTTGCGCGCCGTCGACGGGAGCTCCGTTGCGATCGACAGCGCTCCACCAGCCACCGCCCAAACAGGACGTGCTGACGCCGTTGAGACAATTAACGCAGGTGTTGTCGCAAAAATAGAACGGCGCGATGACGAAGTCGCCGACGTGCAGCGAATCCACCTCTGACCCGACCTGCTCGATGACGCCCACGAATTCGTGTCCGATGCGGCGAGGTTTCAGTGTCGGCGTAACACCTCGGTATGGCCACAGGTCCGACCCACATACGCATGCAGCCACAACACGCACAATGGCATCTGACGGATGTACCAGCTCAGGTTTCTCAACATCCTCGAGTCGAACATCTCGCTCGCCATAAATCACCGTTGCACGCATGAGTCGAGTCTACGTTCCGACGGTGGGCAGCAACGCTGCGCGTTTTGAGCGTCGCCGGGTGCCCGACGGTGTTGCCGACTGGGCCATTGACGTGACGGCGCAGCTGAGTAGGGTCGGCAGCATGGCTAATTTGGTGGAGAGAGTCGGCGAACTGATTGCGTCGGCACTGGGAACAAGGGTTAACTATGGCGAACCGGTGACGATCGATGGCGCAGAAATGGTGCCGGTGTCGGTCGTCACCTTTGGATTCGGCGGAGGAAGCGATGAGGAGGATGAAGAAAGCGGCGGAGGCGGAGGCGGCATGAGCATTCCCGTAGGGGCGTACGTCGGCGGCTTTGACGGCCCGCGCTTCGTACCCAATCCCATCCCGCTCATGGTCGTGTCAATTCCGCTCGTGTACGTTACGGGATCTGCACTCTCGAAGATCGTACGAGCGCTCAAGAAGTAGTTGCGGACAACGCCTGTCGGCTTTCGCTGCTCTTTGTTGTGCTCGCCCGGCTGCTGGCTGAGCCCTCACCAGTAGGAACGCGGGCCAGTGGTGCCTGCGTGGCAGCCACAGACTGCGTGATCTGCGTGCTGTGGCCACCTGCGTGCTGTGACCACCTGGAGGTGCGGCCACCGTCAAGCCGGTTCTCCGCTCGAATACAGCCGTACTGCCGGCGTGCATCGGTGGCTTCTGCGGCAGCGCTCTTCACCGTGTCATATGCGCACCGGCTAACGTGGGGGTGTGCCGCCTCGTCAGGTGGTGCAGAACAACACCGGGAAGAGAGCCATGGAAGACAACGGCAACCTGCCAGAGCTGTCGGATGACGAGCTCGCATTCGTTGAGTCGGTCTTTGACCTCGCGCGGGCCGGGCAGTCGGAGCAACTCACCACGCTGATTACGTCCGGCATCCCCGTTAACCTCACCAATGCCAAAGGCGATACGCTCTTGATTCTTGCGGCGTATCACCAGCATCTCGCCGCTGTTGAAGCCTTAGTGCAAATGGGTGCAGACACGGACCGGGTCAACGACATGGGGCAGACAGCCCTTGCGTGTGCTGTCTTTAGAAATTCCGCGGACATTGTGCGCTCCCTACTCGCCGCGGGCGCAGACCCCAATGCCGGGGCGCACACCGTCCTACAGATCGCGACACAATTCGGCCTCGTGGAGATGCAGCAGCTGCTGAGCGAAGGTTGAGATTGGAGTAGCCGGACTTGCCAGTGCAAATAGGGCCCCGAGTGTTGCCGCAGAAGGGGAGACCTGGCTCGCAATTGATTTTCGCGTGATTGTTTGCACCCCGATCCCGACAAATGGGCATCACGGTAGCGCTAGCTAACCTTTTCGCGGGGTCCCCGGCATGTTGAGGTCCTTGGGGTCAACCTCGATGTCACCGACGTCGTCTGGGCCACCGGTTCCTGGAAGAACTTTTACCGCCTTGTCGTCGACTTCACTGTCTGCGGTGGCAGTCGTTGACTGATCTTCCTGTCGAATTGCGGTTTCTGCGTCACTGGACGGACTGTACGTCGTGTCCTTCGCCAACATCTCGTTGTCGTTGAGATTGCCTTTGGTTTCGGTGCCCAGTATCTGTTCATCACTCATGTCACCGAACCTACGAACGACTGTCTTACATTGCAAGGGGTGTGCGCGGGGCTTCTACGCGTAGTAGACGGCTACCCGTTTTCCGCGAACGACTTCAACCTCCACGTCGATGTCGTAGACGTCGTGCAACGCATCTGCAGTGATGAGCTCGTCTGGCGTGCCCTGACGGTGCACCTTGCCGTCGCGCATCGCGATGATGCGGTCGGCATAATGCGAAGCGAAGTTGATGTCGTGCAACACGAGAACTATCTTCTTGCCCAGCTGATCAGCCGTCTTACGCAGCAGCTTCATAATCTCCACCGCATGCTTCATGTCCAAGTTGTTGAGTGGTTCATCGAGAAGTACATAGTCGGTGTCCTGGGCTAGCACCATGGCAATGAAAGCGCGCTGCCGCTGGCCGCCGGAAAGTTCGTCCAGGTAGCGGTCGGCCAATTCGGAAAGATTCAAAAACGCGAGAGACTCGGCAACGTGACGGTGATCATCCGCTGTCAATCTGCCTTTCGAGTAGGGATACCGGCCGAAGCCGACGAGGTCACGAATGGTCAGGCGGGCTGCCAGATGATTTTCTTGGCGAAGGATCGACAGTCGACGGGCCAGCGCATCGCTTTTAGTCCTTGTGACATCCATCCCATCAACGGTGATCACGCCTGAGTCGAAGTTTTCGAGGCGGCTGATCATGGACAGGAGCGTCGATTTGCCTGCACCGTTGGGTCCGATGATGGCTGTGATTCCGGAGTCGGCCAACTGCACCGACA
>JAODMI010000170.1 GCA_025464755.1 Homoserinimonas sp. | reverse complement strand
TGGCGCTTTCACCATCGATGCGGCCGTCCCCAGCACCACCACTAAAGATGCTTCAAACGCTGAAGTGACATTGTGGGCTGGCACCGCAGCGGCGCAGACGGTCACGTCGGCGACAAACACTTTTGCGGAACTTCTGCCCGGCGTCTCGGTCACTGTTTCCGCGGCTTCCGTTGACCCCGTCACCGTCACCGTCTACCGCGACACCGTCAAGGCGAGCAAAGTCGCCGAAGACATGGTCAGCTCCCTCAACGAAGTCTTGGCGCACATCTCCCTGAAATCGGTCGTGACAACATCCGCGACCGATGGTGTTACCTCAGTCAATGGGGGACCATTCACGGGCGACAGCACTGTGCGCGAAACACGACAGCGCCTCGTCAATGCCGCCTCTGCGCCCGTCAATGGGTCCTCACCCTCCGAAATTGGCATCTCCATCACGAAAACGGGTGTCCTGGAATTCGACGCCACCAAGTTCGCGAAAGCCTTGGCCGATGACCCCGCCAAGGTGAGCTCGATGATGCAGGAGATCGCGTCACGTGTTGCGGACAAAGCCGGCGAGGCATCCAACAAAACCGACGGTCTGCTCACCTCTAAGATCACCGGCCAGGAATCACTGGCCAAGAACTTCAGTACACAAGTGGTCAACTGGGACTCACGTTTGGAGATCCGCCGAGCAACCCTTGAGCGTACCTACGCCGCCATGGAGGTTCGCCTCAGCGCCCTCAACTCGCAAGCGTCTTTCCTGACATCACAATTGGCCGGACTATCAACGGGATCCGACAAATGACAATGACCAACTTCAGCGCCCAGCGCTCACAGTACAACCGTGACGCCATCCTTTCGGCGACACCCGTCCGGCTTCTCACCATGCTGTATGACCGACTTCTGCTCGACCTCAGCCGTGCAGAAATAGCGCAGCGCGAGCAAAACTGGGTGGTGTCTTCTGAAAACCTGTTGCATGCCCAGGCCATCATCGCGGAACTCATGTCTTCACTCAAAGTTGAGCTATGGGATGGTGGGGAGAGACTCTTCGCCCTCTACACCTACATCAACGGCTCCCTCATCACCGCGAACATCAAACGGGAGACCGAACGAATCGGTGAATGCATCACCCTCCTTGAGCCGCTTCGTCAGGCGTGGCATGAAGCCGGGGGGCAACTCTCAGCGCAGCAGGCGACGGGTGCAACAGGCAGGACGCTCGGTGTCGCCTAACGGTGAGACGCGTGCAAGCTGGGTTGCAGTGCTGGACCTGATGGAAGCGGAGTTAACTGCAGATCCGCTTTCGGCGAATCGGATCAGCAGACACAGCGACACCGGTGACAACGGTGGGGCGTGGGCGGCTCCCGCATATTTGGGGCCAATCCCCTTCGATTTGCGTGACCGCGCGAGCAGCATCCTCGCTGCGCAACGTGAAGCGATAGAGCGCCTGCGCGAGCAGCAGCAGGTAACGGCCCAGCACCTCACTGCCGTCCGCTCGGTGCCATCCGTTCACCGCAGAGACCAGTCCATCTATGTCGACGTCGCGGGCTAAATTCGTCTCACTGCCTAACGCTTTGACCGCAGCGTCCGATAGCTATCAGTGAAGAGCACGGATCGCTCAACCATCAGGCCAGGGATCGGCCGTCTTGTCTTAGTAGACGAAACGGATTTTCGTGCTCGAATCGGTCACCTCGTCGGCAATCGCCAGCGCGCTTGACGGCCTCGCCCTGCGCCAGCGTGCCATTGCCAACAACATTGCGAACGTGAACACTCCCGGCTATACCGCCAAGCGGGTGCAGTTCGAGGAGGCGCTACAAAAGTCTGTGCAAGCCGGTGACGGCAACGTCGTCGCGCACACCATGCGCTCGCTGGAGCCGACGAAGCTTGACGGCAACAATGTCAACCTGGACACAGAGACACTGTCGAACATCGACACGGTGCTGCGCTACCAGTTCGCCACCCAGGCTGCCGGCGGCACGGCTGCCAGCCTTCGCACTGCGATGAGGACCAGCTGATGTTCGACGCAATCGGAATTGCTGGCAGCGGCCTGACGCTACATCGCAAGTGGCTGGATGCCGTCTCAGACAACATGGCAAACGTCAACACCGTCACGGGTACCGATGGAGACGCCTTCCAGGCGCGCTATGTCATCGCACAGGAAGGCGAAGGCAACACCGGCGTCTACGTTGCCGGAGCCGCCTACGGCGATGGCGAAGGCCGCCTCGCACACGAACCCGACCACCCTCTCGCCGATGAAGACGGTTACGTGCGCTACCCGGACATCGACCTGGCTGCCCAGATGGGTTCGCTGATCATGGCCCAGCGTGGCTATCAAGCCAATGCTGCAGTTGTGGACCGGGCCAAAGAAAGCTATCAAGCCGCCCTGCAGATTGGACGCTAACAATGGACATTTCCGCCATCACCTCGGTTCAGGGCGTCACCGGCACCGGATATCTGTCACCAGCTTCAGGCGCGTCAGCTACGAGCGGGGCAGGGTTTGCCACCCAATTGACCAGCGCTGTTGAGAATCTGCAACAGGCTCAGGCCACCTCGAACGAACTTGCCATCAAAGCGGTGACCGGCGACCTCGATGACATCCATGACGCCACCATCGCGTCGACGCAAGCGGCCGTCACACTTGAGCTCATCGCAGCCGTGCGCAACAAGAGCATTGACGCGTTCAACGAGATCATGCGGATGCAGGCCTGATGCCCACGCAGGTCACTTCCGCTTTTCGGCGCCTCGGCATCGCCATCCGCGAGTTCACCATCGCACAGCGCACCATCGCGCTCATCGGCGTCGCGGTGCTGGTGCTGGGCATCGCCGGTCTTTCGGTCTGGCTGGCGAAGCCCACATACACACCGCTCTTCTCTGGGCTGGAGGGCGCCGACGCCAACTCGATCGTCGAGCAGTTGCGTACAGACAGCATTCCTTATGAGCTTTCCGATGGTGGCGCAACCATCATGGTCCCGGAAGAGTTCGTTTACGACCAGCGGTTGAAGTCCGCCGCTGCAGGCCTTCCCTCCTCCAGTACGGGTGGCTACTCGCTGCTCGACGACATGGGTGTTACGTCATCCGAATTCCAACAGTCGGTGACCTACAAGCGCGCCCTCGAAGGTGAGCTGGCCGCGACCATCTCCGCCATGAAGGGCGTGCAGACGGCATCCGTGCGCCTTGCCATTCCCGAAGAAACAGTGTTCGTTGCGACGAAAGCCGAGCCGACGGCATCCGTCTTCGTGGAGACAAAGAACGGAGTCACCCTCACTGCAGAGCAGGTGCAGGCTATCGTCCACCTCACGTCAGCCTCTATTGACGGTATGAAGACCACTAATGTCGCCGTCATCGACTCCAAGGGCACCGTTCTTTCCGCTGTCGGCGTCGGTGCCACCGGAACCTCCGACAAGCAGGCCGCCGATTACGAGGAGCGTGTGCAAGGTGCCGTGCAGGCGATGCTTGACCAGGTTGTTGGCCCCGGAAATGCCACCGTGGTGGTTGCTGCAGATATGAGTTACGAGTCGGCGCAGCGTACAGAGGAGACCTTCACGGCTCCGGATGAGGCGCTTGCGCTGAGCGAATCGATAGACACCAACAATTACAGCGGTGCCGGCGAGAATGCAGCTGGCGTACTCGGTCCAGACAACATTGCCGTCCCGGCCGAAGACGGTGATGGCGCATACACGTCCGAGTCAACCACGCGGAACAACGCCGTGAACAAGGTCACCGAGCAGCGCAGCATCCCCTCAGGGAGCATCAACCGACAGACAGTATCCGTCGCGTTGAACGAGGAAGCCGCAGCAGACCTTAACATCGGTGACCTGACCACGCTGGTATCCACTGCCGCGGGAATCAACCCCGCTCGCGGGGACGAGGTTGCCGTCGAAGTGGTCAGCTTCAACAAGGTCGGTGCGCAAGAGGCGGCCAAGGCAATTGCCGCAGCGGAAGAGGCAGCTGCGGCCGAACGTTTCGCTGCCATCCTTCGGACGGTGATCATCACGATAGGGATTGTCCTCCCCATCATCATCTCGCTGTTCCTGGTCGGTCGCCGCTCCCGGCGTCAAAGTCGTGAACAGTTGGAACTCGACGAGCTTGCCGAGCACCGCGCCATTTTGAATGGGGCAACCGTTCCCATCTCGATGGTGGCAACGCCGGCACCCCGACCGATCGAGCCGATGACGGAGGTGTTGACCGCGGATGCTCCAGACTCTGATCGAAGGCGTGCCGAGATTGACGCGCTCGCCGGAAAAGACCCGGCACGCACCGCTGAATTCCTTCGCAGCCTGATGGATGACAGGCAGAACGCATGAACGCGGTTGCAGAAGCACTGACGGGAACACAAAAAGTGGCCGTCGTGCTGATGAACATGGACCAGGTGCGCGCCGCTGAGGTTCTCAAACAGTTCAGCGAGGCTGAGGCTGAGGAGATCACCGCCGAGATCATTCGTCTGCGCCGGGTTGACCCGACGGTCGCCGAGCGAGCGATCGCAGAATTTCATGAGATCACGGTCAAGGGCGGCTGGAACGCCCGCGGTGGTCGTGACTTCGCTGCCGGGTTGCTTGAGGCGACTTTTGGTTCCGAGCGCGCTGCAGGGGTGATGAACCGTGTCGCCTCGTCGATGGCGGGTAAGTCGTTTGAATTTTTGGACACTGCGGAACCTGGCCAGATGCGGACTCTACTGGACGGAGAGTTACCGCAAACCATCGCCCTTGTACTCGCTCACCTGCGCCCGGAGCAGGCCTCGCCAGTGCTGGCTGGCCTTGATGACTCCCTGCGCACCGATGTCGCTCAGTGCATCGCCACCATGGGAACGGCAACGCCTGAAGCTGTACGCGTGGTCGCCGACACGCTTAAGGTGCGCGCCGGGGCAGTCGTCGCCTCTCGGGAGACGGTGGAGGTCGTCGGTGGTGTTCAGCCTCTCGTCGAAATCATCAACCGTGCGGATGTTTCAACCGAACGCGCCCTTCTTGAGGGTTTGGAACTGCGGGACCCTGAACTGGCTGAAGAAGTACGCTCACGCATGCTGACCTTCGCCGACATCGTGAAGCTCGAGCGCAAGGATGTGCAGCAGGTTCTACGCGGAATCGATGTCGCCGTCCTAGCCATTGCGATGAAGGGTTCGCTCGAGAACGTAACCGAAGTTATCCGCACCAACCTCTCAGAACGCAACCGCGAAATACTCGACGACGAAATCGCAAACCTCGGCCCGATGCGCATGTCCCAGGTGGAGGAGGCTCGCGCCGACATTGTGCGGGCAATCCGCAACCTTGAAGCAGAGGGAAGTATCACTGTGCAACGAGCGGATGAGGACGAGTATGTCTATTGAAACTCGCTTCTCACCCCTCACCTTTCCCGCGCTACGCGGTGGGCGCCCGGATGTCGGCGAGTTGCAGGCGCGCGCCAGCGGCCACGCAGCTGGATACGCCGCCGGGTTGCGTGATGCGGCGGATGAGGTTTCCACCCGGCTGGCGGAGTTGCAGGCCGAACATGACGCCGTGGTGCGTCACGGGGAGGCGAGGCTTGCCCGGGCCATCGACACTCTCAACGCGGCGGCGCTATCGCTGACGGAACGCGTCGTGCCCGTGCTGGCTGAGGCGCAGGACTCTATTGCGGCTGCCGCGATTGAGCTTGCCGAGACGATCATCGGCGTAGAGATTGCTGATGCGGAAACGTCTGCTCGGGCCGCGCTCAGCCGCGCACTCACCCTGGTGGACGCGGCCATGGTGCAGACGGTACGGATGAATCCAGAGGACCTCGCTCTTCTCGACCCTGCCCTGCTCGAGCAGGCGGCCGTAAGCTTCACTGCCGACGCGGCCATCGGCCGGGGGGGCGCCATCACCGAGTTCGCGGACGGGTTCCTGGATGCCCGTATCGACACGGCCCTCCATCGCGCCAAAGTCGCCCTTCTGGAGCCGGCGCTATGACCGTCGCAACGCGGCCCCATCCGCAACGCTTCAGCGCAGCCCTCCGCGCGGCCCGCCCACAACGAGTCGGCGTTGTGTCTTCCATCGTGGGGCTCGGCGTTGAGGTCAGCGGGCTCGACTGTGCCATCGGCGAGCTCATCACCATCGGTGACAACCCCGGTATTTACGCTGAGGTCATCGCGACCACACGTCTGGGCCTGCGTTGCATGCCGCTCAGCCGCATGTCAGGCATCAACGCGGGGGCGCCGGCCCGCTCCAAAGGCTCGCCGCTTCTCGTGCCGACCGGAACCGCTCTTTTTGGACGAGTCATCGACGGTCTCGGACGCCCGATCGACGGCAAGGGGCCGCTGCAGGCCAGCAGTATGGTGCCGCTGGATAACGACAGCCCCCCCGCCATGCAGCGCGCGCGCATCGCCACGCCGCTGCAGCTAGGCGTACGAGTTCTTGACACTCTGACCACGGTGGGCAAGGGTCAGCGCCTCGGCCTGTTTGCTGGATCTGGTGTCGGCAAGTCGTCGCTGCTGTCAATGATTGCGCGTGGGACAGACGCCGAAGTTTCCGTAATTGCCTTAGTGGGAGAGCGCGGCCGCGAGGTTCGAGAATTTCTGGAAGACGATCTCGGCCCGGAAGGTTTGGCGCGCTCCATCGTTGTTGTCTCCACATCTGATGAACCGGCCATGATGCGCATGCGTGCAGCCTTCGTAGCCACCCGCATCGCTGAGTCTTTTCGTGACCAGGGTGCCGACGTCATGCTCATGATGGATTCCCTCACCCGCGTGGCCATGGCACAGCGTGAGATAGGGCTGTCCGTTGGTGAACCTCCCGCGACGCGTGGCTATCCGCCGTCCACTTTCTCTTTACTGGCGCAGCTGCTGGAGCGGGCCGGAACAGGCGAAACAGGCTCAGTCACGGGTATTTATACCGTGCTTGTCGACGGCGACGACCACAACGAGCCGATAGCCGACGCCGCGCGTTCGATCCTTGATGGCCATGTTGTGCTCGACCGCAAGCTGGCCGTTGCCGGGCACTTTCCGTCCGTGGATACCCTCGGCTCGATTTCTCGTGTCGCCTCGCGTGTCAACACACGCGAGCACACTGACATCGCAGCGGTGCTGCGGAAAACGCTCGCTGCCCGCAAGTCAGCTCAGGACCTTCTTGATGTGGGGGCTTACCAGCGCGGGGCCAATCCGCTCGTTGACGCAGCCGTCGATCACGAGGGTGCGATTAACGCGTTCCTGCAACAACCCATGGACGACCAGTCGACATCTGCGGAGGCGTGGGCTCTTCTCACGCGCCTCACTCGAGCATTGGGAGGTGCCTAATGTCCCGGTTGTTCCCCCTCGCAGGCCTGCTTCGCCTGCGCCAGATTCAACAAGACCAGGCGGCCAGTGACCTTTCCGCGGCCAACGCGCGTGCCCGAGAAAGCACGACGCGCCAACGTCAGGCTCGAATTGCGCTGGGGGTCACCTCGACGGAGGTCACCAGCACAGCCGTCCTCTATGCAATCGCTGCCGCTCGCGCGTCGTCACGCAGCATGCTCGCTGAACTGCAGGCGGTGGACAGCCAGAACCGCAGCCGGCTCGAGCAGGCTGAAACCGCCTTCGCTACCGCCCGTGCCCGTTCGATCGGGTTGGAGAAGCTTGAGGCGCGGCATGATCACACGGTGGTTAGCGAAGAATTAGCTGCGGAACAGGCCGCTCTCGATGAAGTAGCGTCAACCGGCTGGTTTCGCAATAAGGGCGAGGTCACGCCATGACGATGATCGGACTCTTCACCCGCGGGGCGAGCGCGCTGGGCGCTCCTGCCGCAGGGGCAAGCACGGTGGCTGCTGCTGGTTTCGGTGCCGCAATGCAGGGGGCACTGAGCGCACTTGCGCCCGGATCCGTTCTCGACAATCAGTCGGAACAGCAACCCTCCCCGGCTGAGGCCGCGGAGCAGCCAGCGGCGCTGTTCTTGACAGCGCCGGTTATGGCAAACGGCGCTGCCGCAGCCGATACTGCGCGTGAGGGCGCCGATTTGGTCGCCGCGCTGCCTGAAGCCGCTCCGGACGTTGTGGCTGGAGCCACTCGCGACCCGC
>JAODMI010000166.1 GCA_025464755.1 Homoserinimonas sp. | reverse complement strand
TGTGCTCGGTTCCGATGTAGTTGTGGTTGAGCATTTTGGCCTCTTCCTGGGCCAAAACGACGACACGGCGGGCGCGGTCGGTAAATCTCTCAAACATGTCTTAACTCCTCAGGCATCGTGGCGGTGGTGATGCCATTACAAAGAGAGTAACCAGCGCACCCACAGATTTGCTCCCCTGTTCGCCGTGGGCGTTACGGCATATAACGCGGTGGCGAATGCGTGGCCCCCACCAGCATCAGACGCAACCCCTTACGGCTGATCGCTGTCCGTGATTGCGTGTTGTTATGACCAAACCAATCACTCCCCGGGTTCACGGGCTCATTGACTACGGATTCCTGCTCGGCAATGTTGCCGCCCCCATGATGCTCGGCATGAGCAAGACCGCTCGTATCTTGTTTGCAAGTTTTGGTGTGATTCAGGGCGGGCTGAATGCCTTCACCGTGCAGCCGTACGCGGTGCGAAAGATGGTACCTTTTGCGCTCCACGGACTGATCGAGAAAGGCAGCTCCCCGGTCTACGCGCTTGCGCCTCTCCTCACAGGTGTGGCCAAGGAACCAAAAGCTCGGGCGTATTGGATTGCGATGGGCATCGCGCTGGTGGCGGTTTACAATCTCACCGATTGGGAAGCGGCTAACCCAGCGAAGTAGCCTGAGGGGCCGCCCTGTTGGTTAGACGGCCAGCCGCCTAACGTGGTGGTGGACGCAACTCAGCCGGACGAACGGAACGCGACGTGCCTCAAGACCCTTTCCCGCCAGGCCCAAACGACGAGCCGACCCAGCCGCTGCCACAAGTTGCCGCCGAACGCACTGCCGCACCCGAAGGCGCCCCGACGGAGGCGATGAATGTTGCCGAGCAGCCGACTCGGGCTTTCAGCGCGATGGAGCCGCAGCAACCGACTCAGGCTTTCAGCGCACGGGAACCTGAGCCGGCAACGCAGGTGCTTGGACCGCCACTGCCCGGGCCAGATCCCACGGTTCCGATAGCCCCTTATGTTCCGATAGCGGATGCCTCAGAGTTCGCGTACGAGCAGCAACCCGTTATCCCCTCCAGCCCCGAAAAGCGCAAACGGTCTCCCCTTCCCTGGATTTTTGGTGGGATTGCGCTTTTGCTGCTCATCATCGGGTTGGCGGTGCTGGTTCCCTGGCTGACAAGGGAGGCATCGTCCACCAGTCCAGGACCGACGTCCACCAGCACCCCAACTACGCCGGCTCCCAGCCCAACGCCCACGGAAACGGTCGAACCGACGGAGCAACCGCAACCGCGGCCTCCGGCCCCGGCGCCTGCGCCTGCGCCTGAAGAGCCCGAACCGGAGCCTGAGCCGGTGCCGCCCATGCCGGAGCCCCCCGCGCCTGAGCCGCCGTCGACGACTGAGCCACCGGTAGATACCGAGGCTCCGGTGCAGTCGCCGCCCGATCCAGGCCAGGCTCCTGCCGAGTAGTTGATGCGAGTGGGTGTGTTGCGCCCGGGGGAGAACACCGGGCGGGAGAACACCGGGCGCAAGACACAAAAACCGGCGGGTTGAGCCAGCGCTGGGTCCCCTACGCTGGGCCTTCCGGCGCAGGTTGCCCGGCAGCGGCGCGTTCTTCCGCCTCGATGCGTGCATACACTGTGCGCTCGGTGCGGTCCGCACGAATGATGGAGCGCATGATCAGCCAGAAGATCAGCCCGATCAGAATCGTGGGCGTTATCGAGAAGATCGCGTTCGCCCAATAGTTTTCCAGCACGGGGTCAAGGATACGCGAGTCAGTTCGTGAGTATGCCGATAAGCCCTGTGATCAACCAGTAGGCACCCACGATGCCGATGATGACCCACAGTGCGATCCGCGGCAGGGGAATCTTCTTCTTCGGCTCAGTCATCACTTCACCAACGGGAAGAGGATGGTTTCACGAATTCCCAGGCCGGTGATTGCCATCAGCAGACGGTCAATGCCCATTCCCATTCCCCCTGATGGTGGCATGCCGTGCTCGAGCGCGCGCAGGAACTCCTCGTCGAGGCGCATAGCTTCCAGATCTCCGCGCCCAGCGAGCGCGGCCTGCTCCACAAAACGCTCCCTTTGAATGACGGGGTCAACCAACTCCGAGTACCCGGTCGCCAGTTCGAACCCCCGGATGTATAGGTCCCACTTCTCCACGACACCGGCGGTAGTGCGATGGTCGCGAACCAACGGCGATGTGTCGACGGGAAAGTCCATGACGAAAGTCGGGCGCTGTAGGTGGCCCTTCACATAGTGCTCCCACAGCTCCTCGACGAGCTTGCCGTGGGTGGGCAGGTTGACCGAGATATCCAGAGTCGCAGCGTGCGCCAGCAGCTCCTCTAGCGATGTCGCCGGCGTTATCTGGATTCCGGATGCCTCGCTCAGCGAGTCATACATGGAGATGCGCTCCCACACCCCGCCCAGGTCATACTCGGTACCGTCTGCCCAGGTCACCAGGTGTGATCCGGTGACAGCCATCGCGGCGTTTTGGATCATTTCCTGGGTAAGGTCAGCCATCTGGTTGTAGTCGCCATATGCCTGGTAGGCCTCGAGCATGGCGAATTCCGGCGAGTGTGTGGAGTCTGCGCCCTCGTTGCGGAAGTTGCGGTTGATCTCGTACACCCGTTCGATGCCGCCGACTACGGCTCGCTTGAGGAAGAGCTCTGGGGCAATACGCAGAAACAGTTCAGTGTCGAAAGCGTTGCTGTGGGTGACGAAGGGGCGAGCGGACGCCCCACCGTGCATGGTTTGCAGCATCGGCGTTTCGACCTCTAGGTAGCCGTGCCGAGTGAACGTCTCTCGCAATGAAGCGTTGACGGTGGACCGCGCTCGCACCACATAGCGCGCCTGTTCGCGAACGATCAGGTCAAGGTAGCGCGAGCGCATGCGCGTTTCTTCGCTCAGCTCGCTGTGCAGATTTGGGAGCGGGCGAACGGCTTTTGCGGCGACCTTCCAGTCGGTGACCATAACACTGAGTTCTCCGCGTCGAGAGGAGATCACTTCGCCGGCGACGAACAGGTGGTCGCCGAGGTCGACGAGGTCTTTCCATTCTGCCAGCGACTCTTCCCCCACCGATGCCAGCGAAACCATGGCCTGGATGCGTTGGCCGTCTCCAGACTGCAGTGACGCGAAGCACAGCTTGCCTGTGTTGCGCAGGTGCACGATGCGCCCGGCAAGCCCGACGGTTTCGCCCGTCGCGGCATCCGCTTCGAGGGCCGGGTATTTGCTTCGCATCTCGGGGATTGTGGTCGTTATCGGCAGCGAGACCGGGTACGCCTCGGCACCAGATGCAATCAGTCGCTCGCGCTTGGCCAGGCGCACCTGCGTCTGCTCAGAAAGCTCTTCTTCGCTGAGCTCGGCAGCGGCCGGTGAAAGGGCAGCGGGGGTTTCGGTCATGCGTGGGTGTCTCCTCGTTCGAAGGTCAAGTTTACGGGCGCAGCGCTATGACTGAATCAGCTCAGGGTGAGTGCGCGGTTGTCGATAAGTCGGGTGCTCCCGAAACGTGCAGCGACGAGCGCTATGGCGTCTCCGCGGTAGGCGTTGCCCACAGGGAGGAAGGTGGCGGGGTTGACAAGTTCTAAATAGTCAAGATGCGCCAGCGGCTCTCCCGCGAGTGCGCTGCGGGCGGCGGCCATAGCCGCATCCGTTCCCTGATGAGAGGATGCCGCGGCAGCCCCCAAAGCGCTGGATAGTACGAGAGCTGCCTGCCGGTCGTTCGCGTCGAGGTACCGGTTGCGGCTAGACAGCGCCAGGCCATCGTCATCGCGGACGATAGGGACCACCTCAACTTTCACCGGCAGGTTCAGGTCGGTGATCATTCGTTTCACCAGGAACACCTGTTGGGCGTCCTTTCGGCCGAAGATGACGGTTGCAGGCTGGGCGATCCCGAGCAGCTTGGCGACGACGGTGAGCATGCCGTCGAAGTGCCCTGGCCGCGATGCGCCTTCATACAGATTTGCTACGGAGCCCGCAGCGATGCGTGTTTGCGGCTCCCCGGCGGGATACATCTCAGCTGCGGTCGGCGCGAAAACAAACGGCACTGCGAACGCGCCGAGGCGTTCGACGTCAGCCTCAAGGGTGCGCGGGTAGCGATCGAGGTCTTCGTGCGGGCCGAATTGCAGGGGATTCACGAAGATTGACACGACGACGACATCGGCCAGGTCGCGCGCTCGAGCGACCAAGGCAAGGTGCCCGTCGTGCAACGCTCCCATGGTGGGAACCAGTGCGATGGAGCGGCCCATGGCACGCTCCGCTTTGAGCAGCGAACGCAGTTCAACAATCGAGTCGACAACGAGTGGGG
>JAODMI010000147.1 GCA_025464755.1 Homoserinimonas sp. | reverse complement strand
CGAAGCGGAATGGAAAACGACGGGTGGTGCCACGTCACCTTATGCCCTTTCTCTTTCTCCCTCGCATCTGGAGCTTTAGCGGAAGATCGGGGTCATATTGCTGATGTGATCAGCGAAAAAGGATGGTTCCACCATATCTGGACCCACTGCTGAAACCGTAGGTTCCAATGCACAGTGGTGGGTCCAGTGACATCCTTTTTCGTTGGGAAGTCAGGGTTTGGTTGGAACCACGGTAAAGAACGAAGTGGCACCGTGGTTCCAACCATTGAGCGTAGCGATGCAGAGTGTGGTGGAGCCTGCGGAACCACGCTCGTTTCAACCCTGACGCAGACGCGGGCACGCGGCTGCCTTTGCCTCGCAGCAGCGCGGTGCTCGGCTATGCCGTGCACCTTCTGATGGCAGCCTCTGCCGTGTCTGAGACGTCTCGGAGAGCGGCTCGGACCTCTGTTTCGACTGACGTAGGAAGGAGAGACAGGACTCGCGTAGAGCCGCGTAGCGGCGTTCTGGGATCGCCTTTGGCCACATACGGTGGAGACGACAGTCGACACCGAGCACGCTGCCTGGCTGGCCACCAGGCTGGACACAGCGCTGTTGCAAAACAGCATCGACAGTGGACACAGAATCTCGGCGCGCGCATGGCACCACGTGCCCTATGCGCCGAGTAACAGAGGCCGCCCACGTGTCGTATCACTCTGTTACAGAGTGTCAAAGTGTTGCATTTGTGCCACACTTCATGAGATTCTAGAAATGAGCTCCCCGGACGGGAGCTCTTGCCAGGGGGAGAGTCCCGAGCACAAGAGCAGTAAGGGATGTGACGAGAATGACCGCCGAAGACGTGTTCTGGGAAGACCTTCGTGCGGACCTCAAGGATCCAGAGTTCCTGCGTGCCTACATCGCACAGTGGACCCGGATCACGACGATTGATGCGATCATCAACAAGCTCGACGACGCCCGCGAGGGCGCTCACCTCAGCAAGGCTGCGCTTGCTCGTGCGATCAACGCAGAGCCGTCGACGCTGCGCAGGATCTTCGCGCCCGGTAGCCGGCCGAACCCGACTATCGGCACCGTGGCCGAGATGGCTGCGGCGCTTGGTATGCGGCTGACTCTAGAACCGCTGCCGGAGGCGGACTTTGAGGTGACAACTAAGTCGCTTCTATCAGGCGAGGTCGACGACGGCGATGTCCGTGCCCTGGCAGGGCTGCTGGGCGCGGCTTAGGACTCGTCGCCGTAGAGCGAACGGATGGGGCGCTTCCAATACTCGACGCCCAGGCTCCGGACCTTCGCGTACTCCGCGTCGGAGAGCGTCGTCTGGAAGGGCTTCACACGGCCGTCAACCACAACCAGGAGTGGCTTGTCTTTGCCTTGTGCGTCGTAGTCGAGGAGGCAGAACAGCCGGTAGTGAGTACGGCCGGGTCCGTCAACGCGGATCTCATGCCAACCCGTCATATCCCCATGCATTGCTTCCCAGTATCCGCCGCCGGAGAAGCGTTTTGGCGGAGCTGCCGCCACCGCAGCGAGGACGGTGCGAACGTCCACTCGGACGCCGGCCGGCCAGGAGTTCAGCTGTTCCCGTCCAGGAACAGACTTCGTGGGGTCGTCGTCCTTGTGCCTCTGGAAAAACACAACCTCGTGCGCGTCGTCGCTTGAGCGTGCGATGGGTGCTACCGACACCCGCGACCGCTGCTTCGTCTTCGCCTGCTTGCGGGCGCGTTTGTCAGGTGTCATAACGTTCCCGACGCTATCGCACGAAGGACGGGCGTGGGGCCGCCTTCGTGCACGGCGCGCGTGGCGTCGGGGTGCCAGTTGTACAGGAATCCACGGCGCCTCCTCGACCACTCGATGGGGTCTGAGCGTTCGCAGCGAAAGACGAAGAGACCTTGCCTGAACGAAGCAGCAGCCGCTCCGCCGGCGGGCCGGTCACGGTGACCTGTGGCCGCAGCCCGTACGGCGGGCTTGCAGATATAGCTGAACCACATGGGCCGGCGGGGCGCACTTCTCAACGGGGCGGCCTTTTTGGGGGCGACAACCGACCATGTGCTGTGTGTGATCGCCAGTATCCTCGCCTCATGGCGCACAGCAGAGCCGAGCTAGCGGCGTTCCAGGACGGCGAGAGCCGAATGGTGTTCGCGATGGAGCGCGCCACGAGCGAGCTCGTCTTCATGCCCGAGGACGAAGCTGACGCGTGGCGGGAGCGAGCACGCGCGGACCTCATGTGCCCGTTCGTCGCTGCACCACCTCGGAGATCATCGCGGTGCACCGGAACGACATGCGTGACGGTTTCCGTCACAAGAGCACCGGCGCCGGGAACCACAAGCCTGAGAGCGCCTTCCACGTACAGGGCAAAGCTCGACTCGCCCTTTGGCTCCGGAGCGCGTATCCGCGGTCGACGACGACGATCGAGAAACCGTCAACGCCCGCGCGGGAGCGGATCGCTGATGTCATGATCGAGAGTCCTGCCGGTGACAAGGTGGCGTTCGAGATGCAGTACGCGTCACTGTCGGTCGCCGACTGGGAGATTCGCCACCAGTCGTACGTTGACATGGGCATTCCCGATGTATGGGTGTTCGGGCACACAGGTAAGCAGTTCAAGGCAACGGCGGAGAGCTTGCTGAAGTTGAACGAGTTGCATCGACACATCGCCGAGTCGGGTGCGCTCGTCTTCTGGCTGAATCCGATTACCGGACAGATCGCGACCGCAGAGGAAAACCTTTACGCCGGCGGCCGAGTGTTCCGAGTGGCGGCACGTCGGGAAGGCGAGATCCGCCTCAGCATGCTCGACGAGCTGCGAGTCACCACGACCGGAGTCACGAGCGCTCGGTTCTCGAGTTGCAGGCTGCGCGGGGAGCGTGGGCACCCATCGCGGCCGCCGAAGAAGCCGAGCGCCGCCTCCGCGATGCTGAAGCCGCGAAGAAACGAAGGATCCTCCAGGCGGAAGCGGAGGAGGAACACCGACACGAACAGATCGAGGCGCTGAAGAAGGACCTCCGACGGGCAATTCGCACGAGGGCCCGGGAAGCCTGGGCAACGTTGCAAGAGCGGACAGAGCTGGTCACGCATTTCCACGGAGCCATCCCGAAGTGGTTGCAGCGAGACATCGGCTCAACGGCAACCGTCACTCCGGAGGAATGGCACATCCGGGTATCCAACGCTTTCCTCCGGAACCGGGAGGGGGCGAGATTCATTGTCGGCGACGTGGTCGCTCATCTCGGCGCCGCGCACGACATCGCGATCTCGGAGGAGGACGTCGACCGGTGGATGCAGTTGCTCGTGACGAAGGGCGTCCTTGAGTTCGATCTAGGGCCGCAGCAGGACAGCGACGGATCATCGTCGCGTTTGGTGACATACCAAGTGACCGGGCTACACATACGGCCTGAGGTGCCGGGCGATCGTAGACAGGCGCCGGAACGTCCGCTGCCAAGCGGACACTGCACAATCTGCCGTCTCTGGATGGACCCAATCTTCCACCAGCATGGATACCACGGGTATTGCTTGAAGAGATACGTGCGGCCGCCGAGGGTCTGAATTCACCAGTCGAAGGGAGTGTCGGCGCGCGAAGAGGCTGTCGCTTTCAGCATTGTTTCCCGCCAGCTTGCCGGGACCCGGCCCCGTCAGGAGTTCCGGTCTGTCCCGTGCAGGGGCGGGGAAGTTAACTGCTGAGTTGCTTCCCCGACCGCCGCTCGACTCAGGTGGTGCTGTCTTCGTAGAGTGAGACAGGCAGCGCGACAGCCACCGGC
>JAODMI010000125.1 GCA_025464755.1 Homoserinimonas sp. | reverse complement strand
CCGACTCTAGTTCGTTTTTGGTTACCGGCGAAATACGGTCCTCGAAGAACCATCGCGTCAGAGCCGCACGCGCACGCTGGTTCAGGGAGATACGACCGCGAGCATCCGGGCGAATCATCAGCGGCTTGTAGTCTTCGTAGCTGACCAATCGCCAGCGGTCGTACTCGTTCAGCGGCTGGTGCACTTCTACATACTCTCCACCGGGGAGGCGCACAATACGTCCGGATTCGAAGCCGTGGAGGGCAATCTCGCGGTCCTTTTTCTGCAGGGCGATACAGACGCGTTTGGTGACGATGTAAGCGATGATCGGTGCCAGGAACAGAAGCGCCTGCAGAGCCCGGATGACGCCCTCAATGGTGAGGTGGAAATGCGTTGCCATCAGGTCAGAGCTGGCCGCAGCCCAGAGCACGGCGTAGAACGAAACACCGGCCGCACCAATAGCGGTACGCGTCGGATTGTTGCGCGGACGCTCGGCGATGTGATGTTCGCGCTTATCGCCGATAATCCAGGCCTCGATGAACGGGTAGATCGCAACGGTGACGATGAACAGGCCGAGGACGACGACAGGAACCAGGATGTTGAGTGAGAAGGTCCAGCCGCCGAGCACGAACTCCCATCCGGGCGGGGCAAGCCTGAGGGCGCCGTCGGCGAATCCGATGTACCAGTCCGGCTGCGTACCCGCAGATACGGGGGAGGGGTCATACGGCCCGTAGCTCCAGATCGGGTTGATCGTGAAGAGCGAAGCGATCAAAGTGATGACACCGAAGACGACGAAGAAGAACCCACCGGCCTTGGCAGCGAAGATCGGCATGACCGGAACGCCGACGACGTTGTCATTCGTGCGCCCGGGACCGGCGAACTGTGTGTGCTTGTTGATGATCATCAGCAGCAGGTGCACACCGAGCGCAGCAATCAACAGCGCGGGCAGCAGCATGATGTGCAGCACGAAAAGGCGCGGAATGATCACCGTACCCGGGAACTCACCGCCAAAGAGGAGGTAAGAAATCCAGGTGCCCACGACAGGGAATCCCTTGACCATTCCGTCGATGATGCGCAAGCCGTTACCGGAAAGCAGATCGTCGGGGAGGGAGTACCCCGTGAAGCCCTCTGCCATGGCAAGCACGAACAGGACGAACCCGATAACCCAGTTGATCTCGCGGGGCTTACGGTATGCGCCGGTGAAGAACACGCGCAGCATGTGCAGGCCAATGGATGCAATGAATAGCAGCGCCGCCCAATGATGCACCTGGCGCATAAGCAGGCCACCACGGATATCGAATGAAATATCGAGAGACGAAGCCATTGCGGCCGACATCTCAATACCCTTCAGCGGTACGTATGAGCCCTCATAGTGAACCTCGGTCATCGAGGGGTCAAAGAAGAACGTCAAGAATGTGCCGGAGAGAAGAATCACAACGAAGCTGTAGAGCGCGACTTCGCCGAGCATGAAGGACCAGTGGTCGGGGAAGACCTTGCGGCCGAGCTCCTTAACGAGACCTGAAATACTCGTGCGCTCGTCGATGTAGTTTGCTGCTGCTCCGGTGAAACGTTGGCCACGAGTGGGCGCAACCACGCGTTCGGCGGTGGTCGGAACGCCGGTCGTGGGCTCTACCGGAGCGGTTGGGGTCGTGGTGGTCATGCTGAACGCTCCCAGAAGCTAGGTCCTACGGGCTCGAGGAAGTCGCTTTGAGCGACGAGGTACCCTTCGGAGTCCACCGCGATAGGCAACTGCGGAAGCGGACGCTTTGCCGGACCGAAGATAACTTCACAGTGGTTGGTGACATCGAACGTCGATTGGTGGCAAGGGCACAACAAGTGGTGCGTGTGCTGCTCGTACAGGGCAACGGGGCAGCCGACGTGCGTGCAGATCTTCGAGTAGGCAACGATGCCCTGGTACGACCAGTCCGCACGCTCCGGAAGCTCGTTGAGATCTTCTGGCTTGAGCCTCATAAGAAGCACTGCGGCTTTCGCTTTCTCCTCAAGGACGCCTTCGACGTCGTGCAGTCCTTCGGGAATAACGTGAAATACAGAGCCGAGGGTCACATCTGCGGCGCGGATGGGCGTTCCGGAGGGGTCACGTGCGAGCCGCGTTCCCTTTTCCCACAGCGTCGTCTTGTACAGCTTCACCGGATCCTCAGCAGGAGCAAGGTCACGGAAGAGCGCGATTGCTGGCAGGGGAGTGACGGCGAGTGCACCGATGAGGGTGTTGCGAATAAGCGTCCGGCGACCGAAACCGGACTCTTCGTTGCCGAGGCGGAAAACCTCGACAGCTTTGGCACGGGTGGCCTCCGTGCCCCGCGTGCTGTGCCTTTGCTCCGTAATCTCATCACCGCGCATGAGGTGCTTTGCCCAGTAGATGGCGCCGATGCCGAGGGGGATCAGTCCGAGCGTGATGCCAAGTCCTAGGAACAAGGTGTTCAGCCGCACAGAACCCGGGTCGCCAGGCACGATGGGGAAAATGATGTACGCGACGACCGCGAAGACACTCCCCAAGATGGAAAGCAGGAAGAGTGTGGACACTCTCCGCGCTGCCTGGCGCTCTTTCGCGGGATCGATATCTGTGACGCGTTCCCGGTGCGGCGGCAATCCAGGGTTTGCGATCGCGTCGGCGGAGACGACGGCAGTACCCGACGAAACCTGAAGCGGCTCGCTTTTCTCGATAGCCGAGCCGGCAGCGGCGGTTAAGTCGCCGTTGTCGTGCTGTGCCATTCTTTTCCCTTCGGTTGACGCGGTGCGTAGTGCTTTTGCTGCTTGTGCTGTGGAACTAGGGGATCACGGAAGTAAAGGGTCTAATTTGCCCTGGCGGCGATCCACACCGTGAAGGCGACAACAGCGCCCAGGCCGAAGATCCAAATGAATAGACCTTCCGAAACTGGACCGAGATTTCCCAGTCCAAACCCACCGGGAGAGGGGTTCTCTTCAAGGTAGGTCAGGTAACTGATGATGTCGGCCTTCTCTTCAGGCGTGATGTTCATGTCGTTGAAGACTGGCATGTTCTGAGGGCCTGTGATCATTGCCTCGTAGATATGGACAGGCTTGACACCGTCCAGTGGAGGGGCGTATTTGCCTTCGGTCAGCGCGCCGCCGGCGCCGGCAACGTTGTGGCACATGGCACAGTTGATGCGGAAAAGCTCGCCGCCAGCGGCGAGGTCGCCGTCGCCCTGAAGGTACACGTCATCGGGAATAGCCGGCCCCGGGGCAAGGGAAGCGACGTATGCAGCCATGGCGTTGATCTGCTCTTCACCGAACTGTGCCGGTTTCTTGGCGGCTTGGGGGCCCTGGAAGGCCATGGGCATGCGACCCGTTGAAACCTGGAAGTCTACGGATGCAGCACCGACGCCGTAAAGGCTCGGGCCATCATCCGTTCCCTCAGCATTCATGCCGTGGCATGTTGCACAGTTAGCGGCGAATAGTGCTTGGCCCTCTTCGACGGTTGCTTGTGTAACCGCGGCGGTTTCTGCCGTTGCTGTTGTGCTGAACATGGCGTAGGCGCCACCGGTGGTGACAAGTCCGACAAGGATCAGGGCAACGCTTGCTAGCGGATGACGGCGTCCTGCGGCTTTAGTGCGGTGGACGGACGTGCTGGTTTTTTTTGCCATGCTGCTGTGGTCTTCCCGTTCCTATTGGAGTACGTAGATGATCAGGAACAACCCGATCCATACGACGTCGACAAAGTGCCAGTAGTAGGAAACGACGATTGCAGTCGTCGCCTCCTTGTGGCCGAATTTCTTGACGCTGAAAGCGCGGCCGATGGTGAGAAGGAAGGCGATAAGACCGCCGATGACGTGAAGACCGTGGAAACCGGTCGTGATGTAGAACGCCGAGCCGTAGGAGTTGGAGGTGAGGCTCACATGCTCGCTAACGAGCGTGGCGTACTCGAAGATCTGGCCGACGACGAAGACCGATCCCATGGCATAGGTAAGGAAGAACCACTCCACCATGCCCCACTGGGTCGGCTTCCACCCGGTTGCGCGCGGTTGCAGCCTCTCGGCAGCGAACACACCGAACTGGCACGTCACAGAGGACAAAACCAAAATGATGGTGTTGACGAGCGAGTACGGGACGTTCAACACCGTCGTCTCCTGCGCCCACAGTTCAGGGGAGGTGGAACGAAGCGTGAAGTAAATGGCAAACAGGCCTGCGAAGAACATCACTTCGCTGCCCAGCCACACGATCGTCCCAATGGCCACAACGTTGGGCCTGTTCACAACAGGTGCCGCAACTGGGGAAGTTAGAGATGCGCTGGTCACGTTCTCCATTATGGCCGAAATTGGAGCGCCGTTTGTCATCAGGCCAGGCGAGTGGCATCAAAAGCTAGGATTTTGCTATGTCTTTCGAACTCACGTGGCCGCAACTGCTGAACAACCTCCTGCAGGGCGAGGATCTCTCCATTAGCGAGGCGACGTGGGCGATGAGGCAAGTTATGGCGGGGGAGGCGTCGCCGGCTCAATTGGCCGCATTTCTGGTCGGGCTGCGTGCGAAGGGTGAGACCGTCAACGAGATCGTCGGCTTCCGTGACGCCATCCTAGAAAAGGCGTTGCCTCTCGACGTCGACTCCATGGCCCTTGACATTGTGGGCACCGGGGGAGACCGGTTTGGCACGGTCAACGTATCCACCATGGCCTCGGTCGTGTGCGCCGCATCTGGAGCAGCCGTCGTCAAGCACGGCAACCGGGCGGCGTCCTCAGCATCGGGATCATCGGACGTGCTGTCGGCCCTCGGCGTCAGTCTCGACTTAGCGCCCGAGCGGGTGGCCGCGGTGCTTACCGAAACTGGTATCACGTTCGCTTACGCGGGCCTCTTCCATCCTGGCTTCCGTCATGCCGCCGCTGTGCGCAGGGAGCTTGGTATCCCCACGGTGTTCAACTTCCTCGGTCCATTGTGCAACCCAGCCCGGCCAGAGGCTTCGGCTGTGGGGGTCGCTAACCTTGATACCATCCCGCTGTTCGTCGGTGTGTTCCGTACCCGGGGCGCTACCGCGCTCGTTTTTCGGGGCGACGACGGCCTGGATGAGCTGACGACGACCGGGCACAGCCACATATGGGAGGTGTCGCGCGGTGATGTGCATGAGCACGACCTTGACCCACTGGACCTGGGCATCGCCAGAGCGCAGATGTCTGACCTTATCGGAGGCGACAGCGCTCATAACGCGGCTGTTGCGCGTGCAACTTTCGCGGGGGAGACGGGGCCCGTGCGTGACATTGTGCTCCTCAACGCCGCGGCCGGTTTGATTGCGTTCCACCTTGCACAAGACTCCTCGCAATCGCTCGTGCCCATCGTGGACCGTTTTCGCGAAAAGATTGCCGTCGCTGCCGAAGCCATTGATAGCGGAGCCGCACTCGCAAAGCTCGATCAGTGGGTGGATGCCACGCAAGAGTGAGGCTCGAAAGCGACAGTGTTCAATCGCTCATATCCGGCGTACGCTAAGCGCATGGAGCCGGCAGAAGACGAGGGGCACTCAAATGTGCGACCGGACGTGGCGAACGTTCTGACCGAAGATCAGGGCGTCTGCCCGATCTGTTCGCATCCCATGTCCGAGCACACTATAGAGCGCTCGCAACGCAACACGGTTTTGCACTGTCCTGTAGCAACTGAACCGCGACAGGAGTCGTACGAGCCGCTGAACGAGGTGGGTCAGGCTAAGCACGCAACGCGCAGCCCTATATAGGGCGTCGCGTTTGGTGACAGCGCTACAGGCGCTGATGAGCGCCGTAGTGCCCGGTCAGA
>JAODMI010000124.1 GCA_025464755.1 Homoserinimonas sp. | reverse complement strand
GGGTGCCGGGCGAGGGCCGTGCACTGTCTACACCGATAGGGGCGGGATCGGAGAGATCGAACAGTCGACTGCCTAGCTCCGCGCAGAATGAGCTGGGGAACCCCTGTCTGCCTGACATATCGAGCCAATCCTTGATGGCTTGTATGCTCGAGTGCGCTGCCGGGTCCCCCACCCGTGCCAAGACGGCGAGGACAATCGCGCATAGACCGTGCAAGTCCTGCAACATGTCGTCGCTTTGCTCAATCATGGCCGGCGTGGGCGGCCCCGTTCTCGAGAAGACGATGGCACGGGCCCGGCCGAAGCATGCCAGCACCGGCGCCCAGTGATCGTCGAAGAGGACGGCCGATACCCGCATGGCGCCATGAGCTACACCGACCCGATGGGCAAGGCCGATCGCCTCTGCCAGCGGCGCAAGAATTGTCACTGCCTCGCCGGCGGCAACGAACTGCCGCGTCATCAGAAGCTGGCTTAGCCCGCCCGGTACGAGCCGCTGCAGAATCAGAATGGGTGCGCCATCTAAGTGAGTCGAGAGGTCTAACAGCTGCACAACGTGCTTCGACTGCGTCCGTATCAGTGCCGCGATCTCGTCGTCGATTGTGGACAAATCAATGTCGGGTCGAAACACCTTGACTGCAACAGTGCCGTGCAAAGCGTCCGCCGCCAAGGATGGGGTGGCGCTTCGGCCGAGGAACACCCGCGCACGGTCCCCCGAGCCAAGCTCGCGCACCAGGTTGTAGCCGCCAACGGTCTCCACGCAGTAAGGATGCCTCAAGTGTGCCGTCCGCCCTGCGCTGTAAGCGGAATGCTCCAATCTGGCGTTGGCTAGGAGGCGGAGGAGGAGATGTTGCCTTGCTGGAGGCCGTATCCTTATCGGTATGGCGCGAAGCAAAGATAAGGCACCGAAGGCACCAAAGGTGCCTAAGGAAGACGGTCGTCTGAAGCAGATGTACCGGGTCTTCCAAATGACCCGCCGATACGACCCGAGCTCGGTGTGGTGGATGGCACTAGGCTTTTTCCTTCCGGTCATCGTGGGCGTGCTGCTCGGAATTTTCATCTCGGGTGGTGAGCCATTTGCGCTTGTGCTGTGGATTATTTCCGGCGTGCTCGCCGGACTCTTAGCCTTTCTCATCATTCTTGGGCGCAGAGCGGAAAAGGCGGCATACTCGCAGATCGCCGGCCAGCCCGGTGCCGTGGGAGCCGTTTTGAAGAGCTCGCTGCGTCGTGGCTGGACTGCCAGCGAGATGCCTGTAGCCGTAAGTCCGAAAACGCAGGACGCCGTATACCGCGCGGTCGGCCGCGGGGGCGTCGTGCTTATCGGCGAAGGACCCAAATCTCGCACGACGCGGATGTTGGACGATGAACGTCGCCGTGTCACTCGCGTGCTGCCGAACGTGCCTGTCAATTTCTTGCACGTAGGGCCCGACAGCGGCTCCGTTCCCCTGCACAAACTGCCTGCGGCGATGGGCAAGTTCAAAAAATCGCTCAGCAAGGCGGAGGTTTACGCCATCAGCAACCGGATGGCGTCACTGACCAGCAAGTCAAGCGCCATGCCGATCCCCAAAGGCATAGATCCGATGAAAGCTCGCGCGTCGCGTCGCGCCGGTTAAAGCTTCGGTTCCCTAGCTGCGAGCTGCTCTTTGCGCAGCAGCGGTCCTAAATCCTTACCAGCACGGTTCCGGAAAGCCTGTCATGCAGGCCCCGCTGATCCTGATCCCAGATGAACGCCGGGATAAACAGGCACAGCAGTAGTGTGCGGACGGCGGGTCGCCACCAGCCGATCCAGCCACCCTTGAGCGGCACGACCCTCAGCCCCAGTATCAGGTGACCAATACCGCCGGCAACCAGGGTAATAAACACGATCTGCGTGATGGCGAAGATGAGAGTGGAGGCCAGACCGCTGTAGTTGTAGAACGCGGCGGACACAAGCGCGGACAGGCCGAAGTCGATGACTATGGCCGCAACGCGCCGCCCGGGCCGGGCAACCGATCGGGAACCGTGTTGTGGGAGACCGAGGCGCTGTCCAGGCCACGTAGCAGAGGGCCCGTTAGGCTTGGTGGTGTGGGACGGCATCCGTCAATCTTATGAGACCGCGAAGCCGTAACCTCAGCGAAACAATAGCGACACCGTGGTGAAACCCCGCGGACGTAGCCTCCTACAGGCTGCACTTGCAGTCGCACCACCCACCAAGCTCATTTGGAGTCCTTCACATGTTCAGTGATTCTTCTGAGGTGCTCAAGTTCATCAAGGACAACGGCGTCAAGTTCCTTGATATCCGCTTCACCGATCTTCCCGGTGTTCAGCAGCACTTCAACATTCCGGCGTCCACCGTGGACGAAGAGTTTTTCACGGTCGGACAACTCTTCGACGGTTCATCGATCCGCGGATTCGCGTCGATCCACGAATCCGACATGCAGCTCATCCCGGATGTGACCACGGCATACCTCGACCCGTTCAGGGCCGAGAAGACGCTGATCATGCTCTTCGACATCTACAACCCGCGCAATGGGGAAATTTATGCTCGTGACCCGCGCCAGGTGGCCAAGAAGGCTGAGAAGTACCTCGCTTCAACAGGCATTGCGGACACCGCATTCTTCGCCCCCGAAGCCGAGTTCTACATTTTCGACGATGTTCGCTATGACACGAAGCAGCACGCAAGCTTCTTCTCGGTGGACTCGGAGGAGGGCGCCTGGAACTCGGGTCGCGTCGAGGAGGGCGGAAACCTTGCCAATAAGACTCCCTTCAAGGGTGGATACTTCCCTGTCAGCCCCGTGGACAAGCAGGCCGACCTTCGAGACGACATCAGCCTGAAGCTGATCGATGCCGGACTCATTTTGGAACGCGCCCACCACGAGGTCGGCTCGGGCGGACAGGCGGAAATCAACTACCGCTTCGACACTATGGTTCACTCGGCAGACGACCTGCTCAAGTTCAAGTACATTGTGAAGAACACGGCTGAGGAGTGGGGCAAGACGGCCACCTTCATGCCGAAACCTCTGTTCGGAGACAACGGCTCCGGTATGCACACGCATCAGTCGCTGTGGAGCGACGGCAAGCCATTGTTCTATGACGAAAGCGGTTATGGCGGACTGAGTGACCTGGCCCGCTGGTACATCGGTGGACTACTGAAGCACGCCCCTGCAGTGCTCGCGTTCACCAACCCGACACTCAACTCGTACCGTCGCCTAATTCCTGGGTTCGAGGCACCAGTCAACCTGGTCTATTCGGCCGGTAACCGTTCAGCGGCGATCCGCATTCCAATCACCGGCACAAATCCGAAGGCAAAGCGCATCGAGTTCCGTGCTCCCGATGCCTCAGGAAACCCGTACCTCGCATTCGCAGCTCAGCTCATGGCTGGCCTCGACGGCATCAAGAACCGCATCGAACCGCACGAACCCGTGGATAAGGACCTGTACGAGCTTCCGCCGGAGGAGGCACGCAATATCCCGCAGGTCCCGGGCACGCTCGCTGAGGCGTTGGACGCACTTGAGGCCGACCACGACTTCCTTACCGCCGGCAACGTGTTCACGCCTGATTTGATCGAGACCTGGATCGCGTACAAGCGTGAGAAAGAGATCCTTCCGGCTGCCCAGCGCCCGACGCCGTTCGAGTACGAACTGTACTACGGGGTGTAGTAGGTAGAAGTAGCTTATTTTGACAGGCTCGACCAGCGGCTTACCCCGTTTGGTCGGGCCTGTCGCTATTTCTGAGCTACCGATCAACAAATGTTGAGGTGTGCTTACTGTAGCGGCGGGTCAGCCAACCGTCGGTTCGTAACGCGTCGTCTCACCGTAGAAGCGCCGTTCGAACACCACGCGAGCGTGCCGGGTGGCGCGCAGGTAGTCGTCTTCCAACTGGCTGGCAGAGCCGGGCGCGTAACCCATGATGCGCGCCACTCCTTCGAGCTGTTGGCGATCGCGTGGTAACACGTCGGAGGTTGTCGCCCGCCAGAGCGTCATAGCTGACCTCGCCCTTGTCGCGAAGACCCATGCGTCCCTCAAGGTGGCCGCTTCGTTCTCTTCCACCAGTCCACGACTCACTGCTGCCGACAGGGCGTCCAGCGTCGACGTCGTACGAAGGTCTGCGAACTTTGCCCCGTGCTGCAGTTGAATCAACTGCACAAACCATTCAACATCGCTCAATGAGCCCCGACCTAACTTGAGGTGGCGGGCGGGGTCAGCTGCCTGAGGCAAGCGTTCAGATTCGACCCTGGCCTTGATTCGCTTGACCTCACGAACATCTTGCTCTGAGATTTCTGCGGGGAAGCGCACTTGGTCAGCCAGGGAATCGAAGTCGGCGAGCAACTGCGCATCCCCGATCGCCCCACGCGCCCGCAGGAGCGCCTGCGCCTCCCAGGTGAGCGACCAGCGTGCGTAGTAGGCCCGGTAGGAGTCAAGGGAGCGCACCACAGGGCCGTTCTTGCCCTCCGGGCGCAGGTTGATGTCAAGGTCCAGTGGCAGACGCAGGTCCTCTGTGTGCCGCAAAAGATCCGACACCAACTGCTCAGCTCGCCGAGCGGAGGCGGCGAAATCGGCAGACTTGGGTCGGTAGACGTACATTACGTCGGCGTCAGAACCGAACCCGAGTTCGCGTCCCCCATAGCGCCCCATCGCCACGATGCCGAACTCGATACCGTCGTCCTGACGTCGAAGCGCTGATAACAACCCAGTAAGGAGAGTTGTTGTGATGTCACTCAGCGCGCGCCCCAACTCTTGCACGTCGATCAAGTCCAGGATGGCTCCCAAGGCCAGTCTTAAGACTTCTCGCCGACGAGCAGTCCTCAGCGCAAGCGCCACGGCGTCGATGTTCTCGTGCCGCGCAACAATCGCGGCTGTCTCCTCGCGCAATGACGAAGCGCTGCGGGGGCGAAGCTCCTCTTCGTTCTCCAACCACGCTACCGACTCCGGAATGACCTCAAGCAGCACACCGACGAAACGTGATCCTGACAACACATGCGTCAACCGCTTCGCCGCACCAGAAGAATCGCGAAGCATGCGCAAAAACCAGTGCGACTCCCCCAGGTCGTCGCTCAGCCTGCGAAACGCCAGTAATCCGTAGTCTGGATCCGCACCGTCTGCAAACCATTGCAGCATTACCGGAAGAAGTGTGCGTTGGATTTGCGCACGGCGGGATACACCTGTCGTGAGAGCGCGGATGTGTCCCAGTGCACCTTTGGCGTCTATGAAACCGCTGGCCGCTAGACGCGCAACAGCTTGACCGCTGGTGAGGGCAAGGCTTTCGTCGTCAGGTAACGATGCCACCGCAGAGAGCAACGGCCGGTAGAACAGGCGTTCATGCAGGCTCCGCACCGCAATCTTGGTTGACTGCCACTGGCGCGTGAGCGCCTCTGCTGTGGTGAAAAGACCTGTCGCCCGAGCCAGTATGCGCAGTTCGTCCTGATTTCGCGGCATGAGATGGGTGCGAGAGAGCTTGCTCAGCTGAAGGCGGTGTTCCAGCAGACGCAGGAAGCGGTAATCTCGGGAAAACGAGGCTGCCTCCGTGCGACCGATGTACCCCTGATCTGCCAGCGCGACAAGCGCTCCCAGGGTGTCCCGTTGGCGAACAGCTTCATCATTCTGTCCGTGCACTAGCTGCAGAAGCTGGATCGTGAACTCGATATCTCTCAGGCCACCCGGACCTAATTTCAATTGCACATCGATGTCATCGGCGGGGATATTCGCTGTCACCCGTTCGCGCATCCGCTGCACGCCCTGCACAAAATTTTCGCGGGAGGCGATGCTCCAAATTTTCGGGCCGACAGCGGAAACATAACGATCGGCAAGCTCGCTGTCGCCGGCCAAAGTTCGGGCCTTCAGCAGCGCCTGAAATTCCCAGCTTTTTGCCCACCGATCGTAATAGGCCAAGTGGGATTCGAGGGTGCGCACAAGGGCGCCATCCTTGCCTTCAGGCCGAAGGTTTGCATCAACCTCCCACAGCGCCGGCTCGATACCGAAATCGTGGATGCCGCGCATCGACTGCATCGCCAGCTTGGTTGCAATGTGAACCGCCCGATCACTGTCCAGCCCGTCCACGCCCTCCGCCACGAAAATGACGTCCACGTCACTGACGTAGTTCAGTTCGCGAGCACCAGCTTTGCCCATTCCGATGACAGCAAGTTTCGTTCTGGAGACGTCTTCTGCAGGAAAAACGGTATGAGCGCGCGCAACCGCCAAAGACGCGTCAATGGCCGCCCCGGCGAGGTCGGACAAAGCAGCTGTGACCGTCCCGATTGCCGCTAACTGGTCCCTCTGGTCGAGGTCGAACGCGGCGAGCCGTGCCAGGTGATGCCGATAGCGCACGCGTAAGGCATTCCAGCCATCCTCTTCGGTTGTCGCATCCGCCACCGATTGCACAAGATCGCTGCGATAAACTTCGGCACCGAGCGGTGCAACAAGCGGTTCGTACAACGCCGACAACTCCTGCGGGTTCCGACGGAAAAATTCGCCAAGACCCGCGGACGCCCCGAGAACGCGAACCAGTCTCAAGGTGCTGCCGTCATCCTGCAGCAACGCCACGGTATGTGCGCTGCATTCGCGCAACAACGTGACCAACAGGCGCAACGCCTGGTCGGGGTCGGCGGCGTTAGCAAAAGACGGCAGCAAACGATGAGTCGGATGCTGCAGCGCAACCTCTTCGAGCAGTTCCCCAGCCTCCGCCAGCGAGGCAAACCCCAGTCGGGCTAACCCTGTAAGCGTGGTGCGATTACGCGACATCAAGTCACCGTGCCGTTCGGACCTACAGCATCTCCAGGTTGCGCCTCAACTCGTAAGGCGTCACCTGGGAGCGGTACTCCTTCCAGTCCTGCCGTTTGTTGAGCAGGACGTAGTTGAACACCTGCTCACCCAACGTCTCGGCTACGAGTTCGGAATCTTCCATGATGGAGATGGCGTGGTCAAGGCTGGCCGGCAACGCACTGTACCCAAGGGCTCGACGTTCCGAATCCGAAAGCGCCCACACGTTGTCTTCCGCCTCAGGTGCCAGCTCGTAGCCGTTTTCAATGCCCTTCAAACCTGCAGCGAGCATGAGCGAAAAAGCCAGGTAGGGGTTGGCTGCGGAATCGATCGCGCGGTACTCCACACGGGCGCTCTGCCCCTTGTTGGGCTTGTACAGCGGAACGCGCACAAGGGCCGACCGGTTATTGTGACCCCAGGTCACAAAACTCGGAGCTTCGTCACCGCCCCACAGCCGCTTATACGAGTTCACGAACTGGTTTGTTACCGCGGTGATTTCCGGAGCGTGCTTGAGCAGCCCCGCGATGAACTGGCGTCCGACCTTGGAGAGTTGGTACTGTGCGCCCGCTTCGTAGAACGCGTTGCTGTCCCCCTCAAACAGTG